>DATFCQ010000281.1:0-4537 GCA_035252905.1 Allostellaceae bacterium
GCAACCCATCGTCTCGCAACCGGAGCGGTCAGAAGAACCGCACGAATATCAGAAAGTCGCGCTGCCCAATGCTCTGTGCGCTCAGCTACAGATACTTACATGTCTAGCCAGGACTCAGGCAGTGATCAAGGTTTAGTCCAAGGCGTTTTTCGATGAGCTGTGCGAGGAGTCGTGACGATTTTTGCGGACGCTTCGGCGCTGATCGCGATCATCGCGGGCGAGCCGGATGCCGATGCTCTGGCCGATCTGCTGGAGGCCGAACAGCCGCGGCTGTGTTCCGCGATTTCCACCTGGGAGACGATCGCCGGGCTTTGCCGTAGCTATCATCCCGCAAGCCTCAACATGGGCGATTGCTATGCCTACGCGTGCGCCAAGGCAAATCGGGCAAAACTGCTGTTCAAGGGCGAGGACTTCACAAAGACCGATATCACTCCCGCCGGATCGTGCAGGGAAGAAGACGAGACCGGCAATTGACTTGGAAAAGCGCCGCCGCAAGGATCGCACTGACGCGCTCCCGCACATCGACCAGTTCGATCAGGCTGAACCGCGGGTCATCGGTATCAAAAAAGAGATCGACATCGCTGTCCGCGCGCTTCGTTGCGCGCCACCGAACCGAACAGATAAAGGCGCGCGCTATCGCCTCCGCAACCGGCGGATTATGGTGGTCGCGCCATCATAGCACGGGGGGCGTCGGTGGACTTGCCGCCGGGATTGTCGTTCAGCGTCGAGGACCGGCCCGACGCCGCCGATCGCGAGGCGATCGAGGACGCTTTGACCGCGTTCAATCGGCCCCCTCTGCGCAATCCTGCCTTCGGCCGGATCGGCGTCTTTGTCCGCGACGAGACCGGTGCGGTCATGGCCGGGCTCGATGCCAGCTTTTATGCCGGCTGGCTGTTCGTGAACAATTTATGGGTGCACGCTGAATTGCGCCGGCGCGGCCTCGGGCGCCGATTGATGGAAGCGGCCGAAACCCGGGCCAGGGAGCGCGGCTGCCATTCGGCCTGGCTCGACACCTAGTCGTTTCAGGCGCCGGGCTTTTATCAGCGCCTTGGCTATGAGGTGTTCGGGGTGCTCGACTATCCGCCCGACCACCGGCGTTTCTTTCTGAAGAAGCGCCTTTTCCCGGAGACCCGATGACCCCTGCCCTCGACCGCCTTCTCGCGATCATGGCGCGACTGCGCGACCCCGAGCGCGGCTGCCCGTGGGACCGCGAACAGGATTTTGCGACGATCGCCCCCTACACGATCGAGGAAGCCTACGAGGTCGCCGATGCGATCGCGCGCGGCGATAGGGCGGCCCTCAAGGACGAACTCGGCGACCTGTTGTTCCAGGTCGTCTTTCACGCCCGCATGGCCGAGGAACAGGGTCTCTTCGGCTTTGACGACGTCGCCGCGGCGATCGCCGACAAGATGGTGCGGCGCCACCCGCATGTCTTCGGCACGGCAGAGATCGAGTCGGCAGCGGCGCAGAACGCGGCCTGGGAAGAGCACAAGGAAGCGGAGCGCCGCGCCCGCGCCCGCGCCGCAGGCAGAGCGGAAAGCGTGCTCGACGGGGTCGCCCTCGCCCTCCCTGCCCTATTGCGCGCGGTCAAATTGCAGAACCGCGCCGCGCGGATCGGTTTCGACTGGCCGGAGGCGGCCGAAGTTCTGCCCAAGATCGCCGAGGAGATCGCCGAACTCGGCCATGCGATCGCGGCCGGAGACGGGCGCGATGCAGTCGAGGATGAATTGGGCGATCTGCTGTTCGCGGTCGCCAATCTCGCGCGCAAGCTCGACCTCGATCCCGAAGCGGCCTTGCGGCGCGCAACCGCGAAATTCGAGCGCCGCTTCCGCCAAGTCGAGGCGCGCGCCGCCGCGGACGGCGTCGGCCGCGACCTCGACGCACTCGAAGCGCTGTGGCAGCAGGTCAAGCGCGAGGAGCGCGAGCAGAATAACTAATCAAATTCTACAATGAGACAGTGAGGCAACGAGACAATTTAAGCTGCCAGCAATTAAAATACTTGACGATCGAGGGTAAAATAATAATTAATTGTTTATCCTCACTGTCTCACTGCCTCGTTGGTGAATTTCACTCAATGAACGCGCTGGCGATGGCGCAGGCGGCCGAGATCGGCTTCGCTGAGGCGCACCGCGAGATGGGCGGCGCGCTCGTCGTCGCGCCGCCCGAGGACCTCGCCGTGGCGGTAGATCCAGGCGAGGGTCCGGCCGTCGCTGAGCGGCACGTCGAGGCGGACGACGCGGTCGGCGGGGTCGAGCCGGCGGTCGATCCGCCGCAGCAGCGCCTCGCACCCCTCCCCGGTTATCGCCGACAGGGCCGCAGCATGTCCATTGCGCAGCGCCTGGTTGGCAAGGCCGGCGCGCGCCGCCGGGTCGAGGAGGTCGATCTTGTTCATGACCTCGATCAGCCCGTCCTCGACGCGCTCGCCGAGACCGAGATCGGCGAGCACCGATAGGACATCGGCGCGCTGCGCCTCGCTGTCGGGGTGATGGGCGTCGCGGACGTGGATCACCAGATCGGCCTCGGTCACCTCTTCGAGCGTGGCGCGAAAAGCGGCGACGAGATGGGTCGGCAGATCGGAGATGAAGCCCACCGTGTCGGACAGGATCGCCTTTTTTCCGGACGGCAGATCGAGACGCCGCATCGTCGGGTCGAGGGTCGCGAACAATCGGTCGCCGGCCTCAATCTGCGCCCCGGTCAGACGGTTGAACAGGGTCGACTTGCCGGCATTGGTATAGCCGACCAGGGCGATGACCGGATAGGGCACGCGCCGTCGCGCCTCGCGGTGGAGCGCCCGGGTCCGTTTGACCGTCTCGATCTCGCGCCGCAGCCGCGCGATCCGCTCGCCGATCAGGCGCCGGTCGATTTCGAGCTGGCTCTCGCCCGGACCGCCAAGAAAGCCGAACCCGCCACGCTGGCGTTCGAGATGGGTCCAGGACCGCACGAGGCGGGAGCGCTGATAGGTCAATGCCGCCAGTTCGACCTGCAGGCGGCCCTCATGCGTGCGCGCCCGCGCGCCGAAGATTTCGAGAATTAGGCCGGTGCGGTCGATGACCTTGGCCTGCCAGCTCCTCTCCAGGTTGCGCTGCTGCACCGGAGAGAGCGGCGCGTCGATGACGACGAGCCCGACCGCGTTGTCGCGGATCGGCTCGGCGAGCCGGGCCACGGTACCGCTTCCCAACAAGGTGCTCGGGTTTGGCCGTTCGAGGCGGGCGATCTCGGCGCCGACGACGTCGAGGCGGATCGCGCCGGCGAGACCGACCGCCTCTTCAAGCCGCGCGTCGAGCGAGCGTCCGGTCTCGTCATTGGGGTCCCCCCGCGATCTTTGATCGCGGGGAGTTGGCGGCCCCGATTTCGGCGCCGGATGGATGACCAATGCGCGCCCGGTCGATGGGGTGTCGGTGTGGTTCAGGATTCCGCGTTCTCCCTGCCCGCTTCGAAGAGCTGCACTGGCTGCGCCGGCATCACCGTCGAGATTGCGTGCTTGTATACCAATTGCGAATGCGCGTCCCGCCGTAATAATACGCAAAAATTATCAAACCAGGTAATGATCCCTTGTAATTTCACCCCGTTCACAAGAAAGATAGTAACCGGCGTCTTGTTTTTGCGAACGTGATTGAGAAACACATCCTGGACGTTTTGTGATTTTTCCACAGACATGGGTATCTCCCCAAACGTTTCTTTAAGCCGGGCCGGTCTCCCTCGGGGTGCAGGCAGCTCTGGTTGAATCTGCCGGTACGAACATGGTCTTGCAAGGACGAATCACAAGTCCTGTATAAAGCGAAACAGGGCGGCGCCGTCGGAAAAGGCGAGGCCGGGCGGCGCGGCGGCGAACTCCTCGTCGGGCAGGGCCCGGCCGAGCAAGACCGGCCGGCATCCGGCGTTGATCGCGCATTGCATGTCGACCGCGGTATCGCCGACCAGCCATACGGCGTCGCCGGCGGCGATGCCGCTCGCGGCGAGCGCGAACAATGCCGGCGCCGCGGCCGGCTTGTCGGCCGTCGCATCCCCGGCCCCGACGATGCTGCCGAAATAGGGCGCCCAGCCGAGGCGCTCCGCCTCCCGGCGCAGCAGGGCGCCGGTTTTGTTGCTGACCACGCCGAGAAAGACCCCGAGGCCGCGCAGCCCCTCCAACAGCGCGGCGCTGCCGGGCAGAGGCGCCAGACGATCGAGATGGATCGCTGCGAAGGCGTCGAGATAGATCTGCCGCGCCTCCTCCCAGCGCGCGCCGAAATGCCGCGGAAAGCTCTCGCGCAGGCTGAGGCGGACCCGGCTCCGGGTTTCCGCGAGCGACCATGACGGCAGGTCCATCGCCGCCATCACGATGTTGAGCGCGTCGTGGATCGTCGCCCAACTGTCGACAAGGGTGTTGTCCCAATCGAACAGGATCGCGCGCGGGCGCGCAATGGTCTGCGGCGCGATACCGCTCCCCACCCCCGCCGGCGCGACCCCCCCGCCGATTTCGATGACGCGCGACATGGTTGTCCCTTCCCTCTTCCCCTACGTTCATTCTCCCTCTCCCCCAATGGGGGAGAGGGCA
>DATFCQ010000282.1:0-7310 GCA_035252905.1 Allostellaceae bacterium
GCAACC
Source organism: Allostellaceae bacterium (assembly GCA_035252905.1). Lineage (GTDB taxonomy): Bacteria > Pseudomonadota > Alphaproteobacteria > ATCC43930 > CGMCC-115725 > AP-15. The sequence continues at coordinate 7 of DATFCQ010000282.1, forward strand.
CATCGTCTCGCAACCGGAGCGGTCAGAAGAACCGCACGAATATCAGAAAGTCGCGCTGCCCAATGCTCTGTGCGCTCAGCTACAGATACTTACATGTCTAGCCAGGACTCAGGCAGTGATCAAGGTTTAGTCCAAAGAGCATTATCATATATAGATCATTCGCAATAGATCGCTCGGAGCTGCCGTCCGGAGCGGCCTTGAACTCGCGGCACGCCGCGAGTGGGTTCCGAAACTGTCTACCGCGGCGTGGGCTTCGGCCCGCCTTCGAGTACCCGCCGCACGCCTTCCGGATCACCAGCGATTACCCTGAGATAGGCCCGCGCCGGCTGGTCGGGCTCCGAGCGCCCCTGTTCCCAATCACGCAGCGTGCCGACCGGGATGTGATAGCGCGCCGCGAACTCTTCCTGCGTTAAGCCGAGCGCCCGGCGCAGCGTCTTGACGCGCGGCACCGGCTTCATCCGCGCGAGGCGTGCCTCGGTGAGCGGTTGCGCGTCCGGATCGGCGAGCGCTGCCGCATGAACCTCCGCCTCCGCCATCGGCCGCATGGGTGTGTCTGGAAACGGCCGCTCGGTGCCGTCAGGCAGCACCTCAACGACGGTGCCATCACGGCGCATTCTGGCGATAGTAGTGGTCTTGCTCATGTCGTTCTGCCCGCCGGGCTGAGATGATCCTGATCCGTTCACCGCGCTCCGTATAGGTCACGTGCAGGATTACGCCCTCACACATGCCCAGGAGATTCCAACGCTCCTCGCCGTAAGCCTCGCTCCGGTCGATCCATTCGATCGCGAAGGGATCGGCGAAGGCCTTGACGGCCTTGGCAAAGGCGATGCCGTGATTGCGGAGATTCTCGGCCGCCTTCGCGTCGCGCCACTCGAATCTCTCATCTTCCATAAGATACGGGGTACCCGGAGTTTTGGCAATTGTCCAGCATCGCCAAGGCTCGCTTCACATCCGTAGCCCGGCCGGCTCCCTCTGCCTCTCGCCAGGACAGGTCGTGAGAATGCCGTCCAATTTCTGCCGTTTCGTGCGGCTTCTTATGACGATCGCCGTCCGCGGGAGGATTTGGCCGCGCAACGCGACGCCAAGCGAAGCGACCGCTGCGTGGCGACCGGCGTTCGTTTGATGGCGGGCGATGGTGGTTGCCGTGTCTCGTTCGGCTTTAGACCTGTGCAGCCGCTCGTCTCATAGGTCTGCTGCCGACCCAATTCAGGCGCTTCCTGCCGTCTCGTCAGTATGCGCCCATAGGCATATCCTAATAAATACCAGCGGCTTCCCGTCTGATTCCTGTGTGAAAGTCAAATAGACCAAGGCGGTTCTCACGGCTCACCGCGAGCAAGGTCGGTGATCCGCTCGAGATTGAGTTCGCCCGCCGCACCCCAGCCCCGGGCACCGGCTGGAATAGCGGGCCGAAACGCCTCATAGAGGGCAAAACCATGCCGGTTCAACTCGTCGGGCGATTGCGAGGCTGCCAACTGCTCCATTGCCGCCCGAACCTCATCCAGACGATCGCCGAACTTGCTCGCAAGATACCGTCCGACGCTGGCGGCTGAGGCTGGGCGGAAGTCCTTCTCCATGGCCCTGATGCCGTCTGGCGTACGGATCGCAGGCACCGTCCGGCCGAGGAGGCGTACACCGAAGGCCTCATCGGGCTTGAGACGTTCCCGGCGCTCCTCCCCCGCTTTTGACGGCGGCTCCTCGGAAGGCTCATAGATGCCCAGCGCTCTCCCTTTCATCTGGGCGCTACTACCCGCCACAGCCCGCCCAAGGGTCAGGGCGGCATCGCGGTCGAAACCTAGCCGCTCGGCTACCACTGTAGCCCAGAGGGTCAGAACCGGGGCTCGGTTCACGCGGATCGTTCGGCCGTGCTCAGAGGTGTTCATGCCCAAGCCGCTCGGAGCGCCCCAGGAGGTTGGGGGCACATCGTCAGGAACCAATGCACCCGTATGATATTTGCCATCAGGGGCCGACACGCAACCGCAGGGGCGAACGAGAGCACTTCCCATGGACCGCTGGCTACAGATCGGCCTTTCAGCCCTGGTTACCGGCACGGCTGCGAGCGTCGTCTCGACCGCCGCTCTCGCGCTGCTGGCCCAAAGGGAGGGCAAGAGCGCGTTCCAGCCAACGAACGCCACCAGCCATTGGCTGCACGGCGATCGCGCAGCTTCGCAGCGCGAACCGGACGCCGCTCATACGCTCATCGGCTACGCCACCCACCACGCCTCGGCGCTGTTCTGGGCGGTGCCGTTCGAGATCTGACTTGCTGCGCGGCCGCCCCGCACCACTGCCGGCCTGCTGCGTAATGCGTGCATGATGTCAGCGATCGCCGCGGCCGTCGATTACGGCGCGACGCCCAAGCGACTAACGCCGGGCTGGGAGCTGGTACTGTCCAAGCACTTGATGGTAGCGACTTACGGCGCAATGGCGCTCGGGCTCGCCGGTGGTGCGCTTGTTACCCACGCGTGGTTTGGCGAGAACGCAGAGGCCTGAGGGTGGGATTGATGGTCGGTCTCGCAATCCTCGTGTTCGGCGGCGGCAGGTTGGCCTTGGCGGTGCTGCTGCAGCGGAGGGGAAGCGACTGCTGCAGCCCGTGTCGGCCTTGTCGTAACCTGCGTGCCGAAAGTACCGATCTGGAAAGCCTTTCGTTTCAAGGGGATGTTCCGACCTTCTGCGGCATCTCCTTGTATTCCTGGAGAGTCAGCTTTTTCAGCTCGACGCGCGATTTCCGCCGGATGAAGGCGGGCGGCGTCCCAGGCTCCTGCCTCAGCAACGGGCCGAAATTCTCACCATGTCCGCGCCTGTCCGGCCGCGCCGTCCTTCCGCCGCCCGCGAGATCCAGGACCCGGCGTTGCCTGGCACAACCATTCCGGAAACGCGCGCTTGTCAGCTTGCTAAAGCAAGATGACAGACGTTTTCAATTGAGGCGCGTGTTCTGGCCCGCCGGCGGCCCGCCGGTCAAACGACCGGCGTGACCGGTTCCCGGCCGGCAAAGTGGGCGGCAAGGTTGGCGAGCACCAGATCGGCCATGGCGCGGCGGGTCTCGACCGTTGCGCTCGCCCGGTGCGGCTGCAAGACGACATTGTCCATCGCCCATAGCGCCTTCGGCACCTCCGGTTCGTGCGCAAACACGTCGAGCCCCGCGCCGCCAAGGCGTCCTTCAGCCAGCGCTGCGACCAGTGCGGTCTCGTCGACAACGCTGCCGCGCGCGACGTTGATCAGGATGCCGGCGGGGCCGAGTGCGTCGAGTACGGGGCGATCCACGAGATTGCGCGTCGCCGCGCCGCCGCTTGCGGTGACAACCAGAAAATCCGACTCCTCCGCCAGGGCCTTCAGATCAGGCACAAAGCGGTAACCCATCTCCGCCACCGGTTGAGGCTCGCAATAGGCGATCGGCATCGCAAACCCTTCGGCGCGGCGCGCGACCGCACGGCCGATATGGCCGAGCCCGAAAATCCCCAGCCGCTTGCCGCTCACCTTGGCAGACAACGGCAGACGTGCCGACGGCCAGCTTCCGGCCCGAACGAAGCGATCGGCGACGCAGATCCGCCGCGACACCGCGAGCATCAGTCCGATGGCCAAGTCAGCAACATCCTCGGTCAGGACGCCGGGAGTCGTCGTGACCCGTACTCCGCGCTCTCGAGCCCGCTCCAGGTCCACCGCGTCGGTGCCGATCCCGTTGATGGCGATGATTTCGAGCGCCGGCAAGGCATCGGCGATCGCGCTGCTGAGGCCGTGCGCGCCGCCGGTGACGACCGCGCGGATCGACGGGCCGATTTCGCCGACCAGCTTCGCGGGATCGTCCGCCTGGTACAGGCGGTGGACGCGATAGGCGGCGTCAAGCTGCCGCTCCGCCGCGGGCGTCAGCGGCTCGATCATCAGGATTGCCGGCTGCATGGCTAAGCCATGGGGCATGGCTGGCGGGTGGTCACGATGAACTCCCGCTGCGCTGGTCCCGACTTCATTCGCCCGGCATCGGCATTTTCGGGAAGCGTTGAATGCCGGCTTCGAGCACCGCCCAGGGCTGTGCGCTGTCGCAGTAGATCTGCATCGCCGGTCTTACCCCGCTCTTGTCGTCGAGCGTTCCGACCGGGATCATCACTGTCCCGGGCATCACTTCGGCCTCGATCGCGACGGGTGAGCCGCATTCCGGGCAGAAGCGCCGGTAGGTCGCCTTGCCGCTGTCGCCGCGGCCCTCATAAGTCTGCACCTTTCCGTTTGTGGAGATCTCGGCCTTCGGCACTGCGATGACGGTGTTGAAGGCCGTTCCTGAGGCCTTCTGGCAGGTTGAACAATGGCATACGCCGACAAAGATCGGCTCGGCCTCGCCGGAATAGCGAACCTTGCCGCACAGACATCCGCCTTCGATCTTCATCCGCTCCTCCTGTTCCGGTCTGTGCATTCTAACCCGCCCACGTTCGGACCGCGAGCGCATCCCCTTTTCGCGGTGCTTTGAGGATTCATCAGCGGAGTCCGAGCTGTCCGGACCGGGCCCGCGGAAACCTAGAATCGAAATATCCCGAGATCGACAATCGCTCCGCGCGGGTGTATTCGTCCAAACCAGCGTTTGCAAAAAATACGCTGGCCGGGAGCATGACCGATTACGTGGCCTATTACCGGGTCTCGGCCGACCGGCAGGGCGCAAGCGGCCTCGGCCTGGAGGCGCAGCGCCAAGCCGTCGCCCGCCACGTCACCAGCGGTCAGCTCTCCGCCGCGTTCACCGAGATCGAGAGCGGGCGCAGGGACGGCAACCGCCCGCAGCTTCACGCGGCGCTGGCCGAATGCCGCAAGCGCCGCGCCGTGCTGCTGATTGTCCGCCTTGACCGTCTCGCCCGCAATGTCGCCTTCATTGCGAACCTGATGGAGAGCGGGGTGGATTTCGTCGCGGTGGACATGCCGACCGCGAACCGCCTCACCATCCATATCCTCGCCGCCGTCGCGGAGCATGAGCGCGAGATGATCTCGGCGCGCACGAAGGCCGCTCTCGCCCAGGCGAAAGCCCGTGGAACGCGGCTGGGCAATCCCCGGCCCCTCGCTGCGCTGACGCTCGCCAACGCCGCCAAGGCGCACCTGAAACCTGCGCCGCACGTCCTCAATCTCATGGCCGGATGGAAGGCGCAGGGCAAGGGCTTGCGTGAGATTGCCCGCGAACTCAACCGGCTGAACATCCGCACCCCGCGCGGCGCGCAAGTGGTACGCCTGCACCGTCCGGGCGCAGCTTCGGGCCGTAGCATGAGCGCCCTGACCCTCTACCGCACCGACCCGGCGCAGCGGATGCTATAGCGCGACAATCCGGGTGAGAAGGGCGCTCTCTCATCCAGATTGCCGCGCAATAGATAATCAAAATTTCGAGGGTTTGGGCTTGGAACCCCAGGATGCGCGACCAGGCGGCGGCCGATGCCACCGCGGCTTTACGATTCTGCATGCGCGCCAACGGCTGCACCGACGCAGCCGAGCTAACCGCCGACGAAATCGCAGCGGAAGCCGTCGCCCCACGGATTGATGTGGCCGACCGAGGGCGACGGGAAATGCATCGTGCACACCAGCGTCCGGGTATCGCAGTAGCGGTCGAGAAACCGCCGGCGGGTCGCCGCTGCCTGCTTCTGATCGGTGTCGAAGCGAATGCCGAGTTCCGGGTAGCGCGCCTGCAATGGTGAATGAATAAGATCACCGGTCATCACCGCCGCATCGCCCTGGCGGCCGAGGCAGACCGCGAAGTGGTCGGGTGTGTGCCCCGGTGTCGGCAGGAATCGGATGTGGTCGCCAAGCCCGTGGTCGCTGGTCACAAAATCGGCCTGCTTGGCCTCGACCACCGGCAGGACGCTGTCGGCCAATGCCGGGATCGGGGTCTTTTTGTGCTCCGCGACCCAATGGTCGTATTCCTTATGCGAGAACAGATAGCGAGCCTTGGGGAAGGTGGGGACCCAGCGGCCGTTGTCGAGCCGGGTGTTCCAGCCGACATGGTCGGCATGCAGGTGCGTGCACATGACAAAGTCGATGTCGTCGACCGACACCCCGGCCTGCGCCAGCGCTCGCATGTAGTGGTCGTCCTTTTTGCGATGCCAGGTTTCGCGGTGCGGCCGGTCTTTGTCGTTGCCGATGCAGCTGTCGATCAGCACCGTGTGGTGCGGCGTCTTGACCAGATAGGACTGGAAGCACATCACCAGCTTGTCGTCCGCCGGGTCGAGCGCGGCGGGCTCCAGCCACGCGCGGTTCTCGTCGAGCACCTCGCGCGTCAATCCCGGCAGCAATTCCAGGGCCGGGGTGAACCCGGCCTCCTGCTCGATTATCCGGTAGATCACTATGTCCTCGGTGTCAAAGCGCGTGCGCATCGTCCCGCTCCCCTTTGCGGCGGATCTGCCGGAGCAATCATATGCCGGGCGTATAGGGGCGCAACGGCGGTTGTCGCCGTGGCCCGCGCAGGCGATGCTGGCCGCGATCATGCTGCCGGGACAGTAGTGGCCGCAGAGCAGCAAGCGGGGCTTCCGGTTTCCGGTGCCGATCGTCTCGGCGATCGTCGAGCGGCGGCGCGGCGGAGTGCCCGCCCTAACATGCCGACCATAGGGCAACGGACGAGAGGAACGGGACTATGCCCAACGAAACGACCTTTGAACTCGCATCCATCGAATTCGGCGCCGAGCCGGTGGCCGTCTTCCGTTTCGGCTATGAACGGTTCGAACTGCGCGCACGGCTTGGTCCGGGAAATCTGGAACACGCGATTGCGGCGGCGGCAGAGGTCGCAGCCAGCGTCTTTGCGAGATGGTCGAACGAAGCGTTAGTCTTCGCGCAGCGGGTTCGCGCCGGCGAGAACGGCGGGCCAGTGCGTCACTAGGGCGCGCGTCACGAACGACTGCACGCGCCTCTCGCCGGTTTTGCGGCGCATCCCGGCTTGAGGCGCTGCGCCGGGACCCGGCGCAAGAGGTTGACCACGCCATCCCCCAAACCAGGGGATCGATCAGAGGACAAATGGGGTGCAGCGCCGCGGGGAGGGTTTGATCCCGCGGGACTCGCGCGGATTGCCGCTTTATCGCTCATCGACGGCAAGCAGACCCGCATCCCGCATTTCCCGGTGCGTTCATCACCGTGTCCGGAAATGGTCTCGCCGATGGTCGCCGCAAACAAGCGTGTTTCCAATGAGATGGGAGACAGATATTCATCGTCCAAAAAGGCTAGGGCCTGTTAGATCTTGAGCCAATCGGCCGTAGCGGCCAGGCAGAGCACACCCATGAAGCAGCGCGCGGTCTTTTCATAGCGAGTAGCAATGGCCCGCCATTCTTTCAGGCGCGCCCACAGGTTCTCGACCATATGAC
>DATFCQ010000283.1:0-12091 GCA_035252905.1 Allostellaceae bacterium
CCCCGCCTCGGTCGGCGGGGCGGCGATGGCGATCTATACCGGGGCCCTGTTGGCGGCGACCAGCACGCCGCTGTGGGCGGCCGCGCCGCGGCTGTTGCCGGCGGTGTTCGGGGCCTCGGCGATGGCCTCGGCGGCGGCGGCGCTGTCGCTCGGCGAGAGCGAAGAGAGCCGCCGCACGCTCGATCCCATCAGCCTCGCCGCCAGCGCGACCGAATTGTTGCTGTCTCTGGTATTGCGCTGGCGCTGGCGCCTCGAAGGGGTCGACGGCGCCTTGCGCGCGAGCCCCTGGGGCCTTGCCTACGATCTCGGCCCGACGGCGCTCGGCGCCGGGGTGCCGGCACTATGGTATGGGCTCGGCGCGATCGTGCCGGCTCTGCCGCGGCGTCCGTCGCCGCTCGTTGCCGCCATGACCTTGGCGGACGGGTTTGCCTTGCGGCATATCGTATTGCGCGCCGGCAATGTCTCGGCGACGCGGCCGCGCGACTATTTCCACTTCGCCCGCCCCCGCGGAGCAGCCGCGCGATGAGCGAGATCAACGAAGATGCCGGCGCCGCCGCCCTCGCCGCGCTTGACCACGCGCTCGAGGACCGGCCCGACAAGATCGCCGACGATCTCGCGCAGGCGGTGCGTGCGCTCGTGCGCCTGCGCGACGACCTCGCCGCCGCGTACCGCCGCGCCGAGCCGCGGGCCGGCGAGCGGCTCGAACGCTGCAACGCCGTTCTCTCCGTCGTCATCGGTGGCGAATACCCGCTGCAGGGCGTCCGCCGCGAACGCATCGAACAGGCCCGCGACGAACTGAGAGCGCTGCTGCGGCAGCCGCGCAGAAGGGGGCGCCCCCGGCGCCAGACGAAGGAAACTCCTTTGTAGGGGGATTGAGAGCACAACTGGGGGCGCGGGCTCCTGAGGTTCTCGAAGGGCCGCGCTCCACCGCCTTGCGTGACCACCGCTGCGAGTGCCCTCACGCCGCCAGCCGCTGCTTGCGGATCAATGCCAGGACCTCGCTGGCGGCGGCCGGGATGTTGGTGCCGGGGCCGTAGATCGCGCTGACCCCGGCGGTTTTCAGGAAATCGTAGTCCTTGGGCGGGATCACGCCGCCGCAGACGACGAGGATGTCGGGGGCGCCCTCGCGCTTTAAGGCCGCGATCAGTTCCGGAACCAGGGTCTTGTGGCCGGCGGCATGGGTCGAGACGCCGACGATGTGGACGTCGTTCTCGACCGCCTCGCGCGCCGCCTCCTCGGGGGTCTGGAACAGCGGGCCGATGTCGACGTCAAAGCCGATATCGGCAAAGGCGGTGGCGATGATCTTGGCGCCGCGGTCGTGGCCGTCCTGGCCGAGCTTGGTCACCAATAGGCGCGGCCGGCGGCCCTCCTCGGCGGCAAAGCGCGCGATCTCGCGCTGGACGCGGCGGAAATTCTCGTCGTCCCGGTAGGCGCCGCCATAGACGCCGGAGATCGTGCGGGTCTCGGCGCGGTGACGGCCGAACACGCTCGCCAGCGCCTGCGAGATTTCGCCGACCGTGGCGCGCGCCCGGGCCGCCGCGATCGACAATTCGAGCAGGTTGCCTCCCGAGCCCTGAGCTTGTAGAAGGGTCGAAGGGCCGCTTTGGGCCGCCGCGGTGAGGTCGGCGAGGGCCTTCCGGCAATGCTCGGAGTCGCGACTCTTGCGCACCTCGTCGAGGCGGGCGATCTGACTGGCACGCACCGCCGCGTTGTCGACATCGAGCAGTTCGACCGCGGGAGGCCCGCCCGACTGGTATTTGTTGACGCCGACGATCGTCTCCTCGCCGCGGTCGATGCGCGCCTGGCGGCGCGCCGCCGCCTCCTCGATCCTGAGCTTCGGCATGCCGGCCTCGACCGCCTTGGTCATGCCGCCCATCGCTTCGACCTCGTCGATCAACTCGGTCGCGGCGACGGCGAGCGAATGGGTCAGGCTCTCGACGTAGTAGCTGCCGCCGAGCGGATCGATCACATGCGGGATGCCGGTCTCTTCGGCGAGGATCAGTTGCGTGTTGCGGGCGATGCGCGCCGAGGCCGGGGTCGGAAGGGCCAGCGCCTCGTCAAAGGAATTGGTGTGCAAGGACTGGGTGCCGCCGAGCACGGCCGCCAAGGCCTCGATCGTCGTGCGGATGATGTTGTTGTGCGGGTCCTGCTCGGTCAGGCTGACCCCCGAGGTCTGGCAATGCGTCCTGAGCGCGAGGCTCGCCGGGTTCTGCGGCGCGAAACCCCGCATCAGACGTGCCCAGACGAGCCGCGCCGCCCGCAATTTGGCGATCTCCATGAAGAAGTTCATGCCGATGCCGAAGAAGAACGACAGCCGCGGCGCGAATGCGTCGATGGCGAGTCCGCGCGACAACGCCGCCCGCACATATTCGAGCCCGTCCGCCAATGTGAAGGCCAGTTCCTGCACCGCGGTCGCCCCGGCTTCCTGCATGTGGTAGCCGGAAATCGAGATCGAATTGAATTTCGGCATGTGACGCGCGGTGTATTCGATGATGTCGGCGACGATGCGCATCGACGGTCCGGGCGGGTAGATGTAGGTGTTTCGGACCATGAATTCCTTGAGGATGTCGTTCTGGATCGTGCCCGACAGTTTTTCCTGCGGCACGCCCTGTTCCTCGGCGGCGACGATGAAATCGGCGAGCACCGGCAGGACGGCGCCGTTCATCGTCATCGACACGCTCATGCGATCCAAGGGAATGCCGTCGAACAGGATCTTCATGTCCTCGACCGAGTCGATCGCGACCCCGGCCTTGCCGACATCGCCCGCGACCCGCGGATGGTCGCTGTCGTAGCCGCGATGGGTGGCGAGGTCGAAGGCGACCGACAGCCCCATCTGCCCGGCCTTCAGATTGTCGCGGAAGAAGCGGTTCGAGTCCTCGGCGGTTGAGAAGCCGGCATATTGCCGGATCGTCCACGGCCGGTTGGCGTACATCGTCGCCCGGGGCCCGCGCAGATAGGGAGCGAAACCGGGCATCGCGCCTCCGAGCGGAAAGCCTTCGGCTTCGATCGCGGCGAGATCCTCGGCCGTATAGAGCGGCTTCAGCCGCAGCCCCTCGGGGGTTGGCCGTTCGAGGCTGTCGAGCGCTCTTCCCTTCAGTTCGGCGCCGGCAAGGCGGCGCCAGTCCTCCAGGGTCTTGGCCGCGAACGCTGCCGCCGGTTGGACTCTGCCGTCATCCGCCATATCTTCTTCTCCCGCATGCGGGAAGGGGCGGAAATTATATGGGGAGGGCCGCCGGCGCGTCTATGACGGCCGCCCGACGCGGCGGGCGCAGGGTATGGCGGAACACGATCGCCGCGGTCAGCAGCAGCACCGCCCCCGCCTGATGGGCGACGGCGAGCGGGACCGGCACGACCAGCAGCAAGGTCGAGATGCCGAGGGTCGCCTGTAAGAGGACGACGGCGAGGAGTGCCGAGAGCGCCCATTTCGCCGGCTTTGGCAGGCGCGCGCGCAGCCCCGCGGCAGAGACCAGCACGACGCCCAAGACGGTCGTCATCGCCAACAGGCGGTGATCGAACTGGACCGCTGCGATGTTCTCGAACCAGTTGCGGATGAACGGATGCAGGCGGGCGTAGCCCTCCGGCACCAGCCTGCCGCCCATCAGCGGGAAGGTGTTATAGACGAGGCCGGCATGGAGGCCGGCGGTGAAGCCGCCGGCGGCGATCGTCGCGGCGACCCATAAGACCAGCGCCTCGGCCGCCCGCCGCCACCCCGCCGCGGGCGCCGTGCGGGGGGCGGGGCCGCGCACGATGCCGAGCCCCACCCACAGGATCGCCGCATAGATCAACAGCGCCAACGCGAGATGGGCGACGAGGCGGTACTGGCTGACCGAGATGCGATGCACGAGGCCGCTTTCGACCATGTACCAGCCGAGCGCCCCCTGCGCGCCGCCCAGGCACAGGATGCCGAACAGCGGCAACACCAGCCGCCGCGGCAGCCGGCCCCGCACCAGGAAATAGAGGAACGGCAGGGCAAAGACAAAGCCGATCAGCCGCCCCCACAGCCGGTGCAGATATTCCCAGAAAAAGATCCATTTGAACTGGGCGAGCGTCATCCCGTAATGGATTGCGTCGTATTGCGGGATCGCTTTGTAGCGGGCGAATTCGGCCATCCATTCGGCATGTGAGAGCGGCGGGACGACGCCGATGACCGGCTCCCATTCGGTGATCGACAAGCCGGACTGGGTCAGCCGGGTAATGCCGCCCAAGACCACCATCGCATAGATCATCGCGCAGCAGCAGAACAGCCAAGCCGCGACCGGAGCCAGAGAGGGCTCCGCCCGCACCCGCGGGACTGCTGCTGCGGCCGGGGAAAGAAGCACGCCCGATCCTCGCACGAATAAACCGGGCGCAACCTGAACCTCCGGCGCGGCGCGGGCAAGCCCGGGCGGCGCAATGCCGCGCCGGCGGGGCGGTCTTAATGCAGCAGGTGCGAGGCGCGGATGTGGCGGAACCGGGCGGGCCCGATCAACCGCGCCTGACCGACCTTGACCGAGTGCAATTTGCCGTCGATGTTGTTGCGCCAGAAATCGAGAAACCGGCGCAGGTTCGGATAGTCGGGGGCGAGATCGAGGTGCTGCCAGACAAAGCTCTGCAGCAGGTCGGGGTGATCCGGCAGGTGATAGATGATCTCGGCGGTGGTCAGCCGATAATCCCGCAGCTGCAGTTTGAGATCGCTCACCTCGGTTGCCTTTCGCATGCGTTGGTGCCGCTCGGAAAACGAGCATGCTCTCGACATTGCTCCCTGGCAATCAAAAAGCTGTATTGTTTCAATAGCTTGTTAGCCAATTCTTGAGAGTGCTGCCAGACCCGGGATGGTGCTCCCCTTGCGGCGATCGCCTGCAAGGCTAGATAATAGCGGGCGGAAACTCTTTGCGCTGCGCTGCGTTGACGGCGCATCGCCAGTCAAGGTTCTCGCCCAATGAAGCGGGTTTTCCCAGCGCTCGTTTTCCTCGGGGTCGCTCTTGCCGGCGCCCCGGCTCCGGCCCTCGCCGGCGCGCCGATCCCGGCGCTCGGCGGCGCCGTCCCGAGCCTCGCGCCGATGCTGGCGCGGATCACGCCCGGGGTCGTCGGGGTCTCGGTGCGCGGCCGGGTGCGCGAACAGAGCCCGCTCTTGCAGGATCCGTTCTTCCGCCAGTTCTTCAATTTGCAGCAGGCGCCGGTCGAACGCGAATTCCAGGCGACCGGCTCGGGCGTCATCGTCGACGCCGAAGAAGGCTATGTGCTGACCAATTACCACGTCGTCAAGGACGCCTCCAGCATCGAGGTCACCACCAAGGATAATCGGCGGTTCCGGGCGCGGCTCATCGGCGACGATCCGCAGACCGACGTCGCCGTGCTGCAGATCCGGGGGGGCGATCTGACCACTGTGCCGATGGGCAATTCCGACACGCTGCAGGTCGGCGATTTTGTGTTGGCGATCGGCAATCCGTTCGGGCTGGGCCAGACGGTGACCTCGGGGATCGTCAGCGCGCTCGGCCGCACCGGGCTCGGCATCGAGGGTTATGAGGATTTCATCCAGACCGACGCCTCGATCAATCCCGGCAATTCGGGCGGCCCGCTGGTCAATCTGCGCGGGCAGGTGGTCGGCATCAACACGGCAATCCTCGCCCCGGGCGGCGGCAATATCGGCATCGGCTTCGCCATCCCGATCAACATGGCGCGCCGCGTCATGGACCAGCTATTGCGCTATGGCGTGGTCAGGCGCGGCCGCATCGGGGTCGAGATCCAGGACCTGACCCCCGATCTCGCCGCGGCGCTCGGCACGCGCGAGACCGAGGGCGCCGTCATCGCCCGGGTCCTGCCGGGCTCGTCCGCCGCCCGCGCCGGGCTCCGGGCGCGCGACGTGGTCATTGCGGTTGACGGCGTGCCGGTCAGAAGCGGCGCCGAATTGCGCGACCGCATCGGCCTTGCCCGCATCGGCGACGTCGTCGAACTGACGGTCGACCGGGAGGGCGCCGAGCGCAATCTCGCGGTGCGCATCGAAGGGGCCACGGCTTCGACCGCCCGCTACACGCCGCGCTGATCCGAGATGGCGAGAGAGACGCCCTATCAGGTGCTCGGCGTCAAGAAGGACGCGAGCCAGGACGAGATCCGCAAGGCGTATCGCAAGCTCGCCAAGCAGTTCCATCCCGACCTGAACCCCGGCAAGCCCGCCGCCGAGGCGCGCTTCAAGGAGATTTCCGCCGCCTATGACCTGCTCTCCGATCCGGAGAAGCGGGGGCGCTACGATCGCGGCGAGATTGACGAGAGCGGCGCCGAGCGGCCGCGCACCTATTATCGCGACCATGCCGAGAGCGCGGAGGGCTGGAAATACGGTCCCGAAGGCGGGATCGATCCGGAGGATCTGGAAGATCTGTTTGCCGCCTTCGGCGGGCGCAGACGCGGGGCGCGGGGCAGAGAAGGCTTTGCGATGCGCGGCGGCGACCGGCACTACGCGTTGTCGATCGATTTTGTCGAGGCGGCGACCGGCGGCCGGAAGCGCCTCAGCCTGTCGCCCGAGGAAGCGCTCGATGTGACGATCCCGGCGGGGGTCGAGGACGGGCAGGTCTTGCGCCTGCGCGGCAAGGGCGGGCCCGGGCTTGGCGGCGGTCCGTCCGGTGACGCATTAATCGAGGTGCGAGTACAGCCGCACCCGCTGTTCCGTCGCGTCGGCGACGACATCCATGTGGAACTGCCGGTGAGCCTTGCCGAGGCGGTGCTCGGGGCGCGCGTCCCGGTTCCGACGGTCACCGGCCCGGTGATGATGACGATCCCCAAGGGATCGGATACCGGCACGCAACTGCGCCTGCGCGGCAAGGGCATCCAGCGCGGCCCAGGTGGCAATCAACAGGGCGGCGATCAGTATGTCAGCCTGAAGGTCGTGATCGGCGCCAGCGGCGACCCCGATCTCGCCAAATTCCTCGAAGGCTGGGCGGCGCAGCACCCGGTCGATCCGCGGCAGCGGATGCCGTCCTGAGGACGACACGATGATGACGTTCGACGAATTGCTCGACCGCTATCGCGGGCTCAAAATGGGCGAGCTTCGCGCGTGGATCGCAGAGGGCTGGGTCCGGCCCGAACGGTCCGGCGAAAGCTGGCGCTTTGCCGAGGTGGATGTTGCGCGGGTCGAACTGATCCTCGAAATCCGTCGCGAATTCGCGATCGACGAGGAAGGTCTGCCGCTGGTCCTGAGCCTCCTCGATCAGGTCTATGCCCTGCGCCGGCAGATGGGGCGCCTGTGCGACGTATTGGCGGCGCAGCCCTCCGAGGTGCAGGCGGCGATCCGGCAGGCACTGCGTTCTGCCGGCGAGAAAAAGGGGCGATCATAGGCGGCTCAGATCTCGACTTCGAGACCCACCTCGACGACCTGCCGGGTCGGGACGCCGAAATAGGCGGCCGGGAGATTGGCGTTGAGGTGCATGGCCGCGAACAGACGCTCTCTCCACACGGCCATCCCGCGCACCTTGCCGGCCGCAACGACCATGACCCTGCGAGAATAGAAAGTGATCTGCTCCGGGTCGATGCCGTCGAGAGCGGGTTGGCGACAGGCGAGTTTCAGCCCCTCTATGACATTGGGATGCTCCATGAAGCCGAAATGCAGGAGGACCCGGGTGATGCCGGAGCCGACCGGAACCAATGTCACCCGCCGCTCCGCAGCGATGCGCGGCGCATCGGAGTTGACGATGGAGACCAGCAGCACGCGCTCGTGCAGAACCCGGTTATGCCTCAGGTGATGCGTCAGGGCGAGCGGTATCCCTGAGTCCGCCGCGGTGAAGATTGCCGCCGCTCCGGAGAGGCGAATGGGCGGGCTGCGCAATACCCATGCGAGGAACTCGTCCTCGCGCTGCCGCATCTGGGCGCGCTGCTGCTCGAGCAGCCGATATCCCGTTCGCCACGTCAGCATCAGAAAGGCGATGACGCAGGCGAGCAGGAGCGGAAACCAGCCGCCCTCGACCAGCTTTATCGCATTGGCCGAAACAAAGATCAGGTCGACGATGAGGAAGAAGCCATTGACGGCGGCGACGAGGATCGGATTGTAGCCCCATTGCCGCGCGACAAGAGCCGCCAGGACGGTGGTCACCGCCATCAGCATCGAGACGGCGATGCCGTAGGCGGCCCCGAGCGCATCGGAGGAGCCGAAGGCGAAGACGGCTCCGAGCGTGCCGGCGGCGAGCAGCCAGTTCACGGTCGGCATATAGATCTGCCCTTTCTCGTGACTGGCCGTATGGAGCACGCGCATGCGCGGCAGGAAACCCAGTTGGATCGCTTGCTGGGTCAGCGAGTACGCGCCGGAGATGATGGCCTGCGAGGCGATGATGGTCGCCACCGTCGCGAACGCCACCATCGGATAATGGGCCCACCCCGGCGCCAGCCGGTAGAACGGGTTGGCGATCGCCTTCGGGTCGGACAAGAGCAGCGCGCCCTGGCCGAAATAGTTCAGCAGCAGGGCGGGCAAGACGACGGCGAACCAGCCGAGGCGGATCGGCAAGCGACCGAAATGGCCCATATCCGCATACATCGCTTCCCCTCCGGTGACGGCGAGGAAGACCGCGCCGAGCACCGCAAAGCCGATGCCCGGCGAGGCATGGGCGAGATAGAAGAGCGCGTGATGCGGGCTGACTGCGGTAAGGATGCGCGGCGCTCCGATGATGCCGCGCAGCCCGAGCACGCCGATGGCCAGGAACCACAGCAGCATCAGCGGCCCGAAGATATTGCCGATAAAGGCCGTGCCCTTGCGCTGCACGAGAAACAGGCCGATGAGGATCGCGACGCTGATCGGAACCACCATCGGCGCGAGCCGCGGCGCATCGAGCTTCACGCCCTCGACGGCGCTGAGCACCGAAATCGCCGGGGTGATGACCCCGTCGCCATAGAGCAGCGCGGCGCCGATCAGGCCGACGACGAGCAGCGAGGCGCGCCAGCTTCCGGGCGCCGCGTGCCGCACATCCAGGAGCGCCAGCAAGGCGACGATCCCGCCTTCGCCGTGATTGTCGGCGCGCATGATCAGGATCGCGTATTTGAGCGAGACGATCAGGATCAATGTCCACAGGATCAGCGACACGATACCGATGACGGTATCGGGCGACGGCGCCCCGCCTGCGTCGGCGGCTTGCTTGAGCGCATAGAGCGGGCTGGTGCCGATGTCGCCGTAGACGATGCCGAGGGCGGCGAGCGCCGCGGCCGCGGGCAATGGCGGGGCGCCATGCCGCGGCCGCGCCGCCGCTCGAAGGGTTCTGGCCATTTCCGCTCCCTCCCGATACGCGCAAGTCTGAGCTGAAATCTGAAGAAAATCATCCGACGCGTTAATGGCCCGTCGCGTTCTGCCCCTCTCCCTCCCGCGACGGAGCCTGCCCTCGAGCCGCGGGTCCCACCCTCTCCCCGCAAAGAAACGTAGGGCGGAAAAGCGCAGCGCATTCCGCCATTTTCGACCTTGGCGCCGGCGACTTCGCTCGGCGGAATACGCTGCGCTCTTCCGCCCTACATCCGGTTCTGGGAGAGGGCGTTACAGCGTCTGAAAGCGGGCGCGGGCGCCGCGCTCGATCGCGGCGGCGGTCAGCCGGTCGAGGTCGAGGCTGTTCCGCAGCAATTCGAGGATCGCCAGTTCGTCCTCCTCGGCGGCGCCGTCGGCGGCGACGAGATCGCAGGCGATCGCATAGGCGGTTTCGCGCAATTTGGCCGGCAGGGCGCTCTTGATCGCGCCGAGCGTCGCTTCGAGGCCGTCCGCACGGGCCATCAGCTCGGCGCAATCTCTGAGCAGACCGGGCAGCGCCCTGTGGTCGAGGTCGCGGAACACCGGCAGGTGGCCGACGATGTCGCCGATGATCTGCTGCTCGGTCTCCGCCATCTCGCGGGCGGCGCCCGAGACGATCACCATCGTATAGATCAGCGCGCGGTGGTGATCGAGCATTTCGCACCTTTCTTTGCCAGGACGCGCCGCTCTCTATCAGCCGGGAGGCGCGCTGTCGAGAAAACGCGCGGTCGCATCGACGGCCGCGGCGAGCGGCACGCGGGCGACCGGCACGCCGGACGGGAAGGCGGCGAGGAGGCGCGAGGGCAAAGCGCGGTCGAGGATCGCAAAGACGCCGCGATCGTCGGCCCGGCGAACGAGGCGGCCGTAGGCCTGACGCAGCCGCGCCCGGGTGATGCGGTCCTCATATTGGGCGCCGCCGAAGACCGGCTTGCGCGCGCGGTGCAGGATGTCCGGTCGCGGCCACGGCACCCGGTCGAAGACAATCAGGCGCAACGAGCGCCCCGGGACGTCGACCCCGTCGCGCACCGCGTCGGTGCCGAGGAGGCACGAATCCTCCTCGGCGCGAAAGATGTCGACCAGGGTGGCGGTTGCCATCGCCTCGACGTGCTGCGCCAATAACGGGATGCCGCGCGCTTCGAGCACCGGGGCGATGCGCTCGTGCACCGCCCGCAACCGCGCGATCGCAGTGAACAGACCGAGGGCGCCGCCCTTTGCCGCCGCGAATAAGGCGGCATAGGCCGCCGCGAGCTGGCCCGGATCGTCGCGCGGGATGTCGGTGACGACGAACACCCGGGTCTGCGCCGCGTAATCGAAAGGGGAGGCGATGCGCGCGGTGCGGGGGCTCCCCGGCAGGTGGCGCAGCCCGGTCGCCATCGCCGCCGCGGCAAAGGCGGGCGCCGGATCGGCGGCGCCGTCGGTCAAGGTCGCCGAGGTCACGACCACGCCATGCGCCGGCCGCGCCACCTGCTCGACAAAGGGAATGCCGGGATCGACCCAGCTGCGGTTCAGCGCGACGTCGATCTCCACCCCGTCGGCGCGATCGAGCGCCAGCCATTCGACGGTCTCGGGCTGCGGCGGCTGGTCGAGAGCGCGCAACAGCGCACACCAGGCGCCAAGCTGGACGCCGCCGCGCCGGTCGAGGCCGCGGATCGAGGCGTCGAGGCGCTGGCGCAGGGCGGGATCGGGCGGGTTCTCGGGAACTTCGAGCTGCGCGCGCAAGGCGGCGGCAAGCGCCGCAAGGCCGGCGGCGAGCCGGTCGAGTCCCTCCGCGAGGGCGAGCGCGGCCGGGACGAGGCCGTCGATTGCGGGCCGCAATTCGGCTTCGAGAGCATAGCCGGGGTCGTTGCCGGCGCGCGGATGGGATACGGTCCGCGCCAATACCTGCTGCCGCGCGAGCGCAAGAAACCGCTCGAAATCCGAGCGCGGGCGCCCCTTGGAGATGCGTTCGCCCCAGCCTTCGGCCGGCAGGATATGGGCTGCGGCGCGGGTCTCGGCCAGGGCTTTCGCGCCCGCCTCGTCGGCCGCGACGAGATCGCCGATGCGGCGGGCAAGCCCTCGCGCCCGCGACCGGCCTGCGGTTTCGGCGCCGAGCAGCCAGCGCCGCAATTCGCGCCCCTCCCGTCCCGAGAGGCGCACCGAAAAGGCCGAATCGGCAGCATCCAAGAGATGATGGCCTTCGTCGAAGACATAGCGGGTCGGCACCGTCGCGTCGTCGAGCCCGCCCAAGGCGGCCTGCGCCATCACCAGCGCGTGATTGGCGACGACGATCGCGGCGTGGCGCGCCTTGCGGATGTTTCTTTCGACAAAGCAGCGGCGGAAATGCGGGCAGGCCGAATGGATGCACTCGCCGCGCCGGTCGGCGAGCGCGGCCGTTCGCCCGCGTCCGATCAATTCGGCAAGCCAGCCGGGAAAGTCGCCGGCCAGCAGGTCGCCGGAATCGGTCGCGGCGATCCAGCGGGCGAAGAGGCCGAGCGGAGCCGCCGCGCCCCCCGGGCGGACCACCGCCGCGGCGATGGCTTCCTCGTAATTCAGCAGACACAGAAAATTCTCGCGGCCCTTGCGGATCGCGACATGGCGGCGCTTCGCCTCGGGGTCGGGGTAGAGGCGGTCGAGTTCGCCGGCGATCTGGCTCTGCAGGTTGCGGGTATAGGTCGAGATCCACACCGAGCCGTGGTTTTTTTCCGCCCACAGGCTCGCCGGCGCGAGATAGCCGAGGGTCTTGCCGACCCCGGTTCCGGCCTCGGCGAGGACCGCCTGGGGCCGGCCGGGCTCCTCGCGCGGCAGGAAGGCGGCGGCGACCGCGGCGGCATAATCGGCCTGCTGCGGCCGCGGCTCGGCCGCACCGCCGAGCAGCAAAGCGAG
>DATFCQ010000284.1:0-5138 GCA_035252905.1 Allostellaceae bacterium
CGCGCCCGCCGCCGAGGGCGCCGCCCAGGGCCGCGCCGAGAGCACCGCCGATGAGTGCGCCGGTGGCGGTATTGTTTTGCAGGCAGTATTGCGGCATTGGTCCGTTCGCGGTCTGCACCATCGCGGTATTGGCGCAGCCGGCGAGCGAAATCGCCAGCCCTAGCACTGTAACCGGCGTCAGAAAGCGCATCGCCATCATGTTCTCACTCCTTCCTGTGACTGGATTACATCCGGTGCCGCCGCAATACCGCGGCGCGGTATTCCGATGGAGCGTCGGGCGCGGGACGGGCGATGCCCTGACTGAGGGCCAGCAGGGCGAGATCCTTGCCGCCGGAATAGCATTGAAACGTGTTCCGCGGTCTGCGGTAGCACTCGACCTGGCCGCGGGCTCCGGCAAGGTTTCCTTGCAACGCCTGCAGATGCCGCGGCAGGTTGTGGGTGGGATCGCTGATCCCGTAAAGCTCCACCCAACGGGCGCCGACCTTGATCAGGCTTGCGCTCATCGCTCCGGAAACCACCCCTTCGATGTCGGGGTTGGGTTGCGGCGGGAGCGCATCGGGCCGCACCATCGCCGGTACCGGAGGCGGCAGCGCCGGAACCGGCGGCGGCTGGAACACCGGCGCCGGCACGACCACCGGGATCGGGCTTGGCGCCGGGGCTGGCGGCAGAATCGGCGGTGTCGGGTTCGGTGCCGGCACGATCACCGGGGTCGGGGCTGGCGGCAGAACCGATGGCGCCGGGGCCGGCGCCGGCACGATCACCGGGGTCGGGCTTGGCGCCGGGGTCGGAACCGGCAGGACGGCGGGGGTCCGCGCTGGCGGCGGCGGGGGCAAGAGGGGTGACGGGGGCGCCGGTTTTGGCGGCACAAACACCGCCGTTTTTTGCGCCGGCGGAGAGGGCGCGGGCATTTCGATCCTACCCGGTTCCCGCATGGCGGTCCGCATTGACACGGCCGGGCCCGCCGAGCGCACAACCACATAACCGATGCCGAGCAGGAGAACGACAGCGACCGCGGCCAGCATGGCGGCGGGAACGCGCATCGATCGGGGCATCTGCCCGAGGCGGAACAGGGTTTTGCGCGGGCGGAGCGGGATGCTCCCGCTCTCGTCCCGCTGTCGCTGCTCGCCCGTACCCGGTCTGGCGCGGGGTTCGCTCACCACTCTGACCTGGCGGGTGCGCGGCGGCGCGTCGCGGAAGGTCGCGGCGACAAACTCCTGCAGAATGTCGACGGCGTCGCCGCGGAGCGCGGTGGCGCCGACGACACGGCCGAATTCCTCGACGGTGGCGAAGCGGTCTTCGGGCCGTTTGGCAAGCGC
This sequence comes from Allostellaceae bacterium, assembly GCA_035252905.1. GTDB lineage: Bacteria > Pseudomonadota > Alphaproteobacteria > ATCC43930 > CGMCC-115725 > AP-15. Next base: position 1,317 of record DATFCQ010000284.1, read on the forward strand.
CCGCATCACCGCCGCTTCGCTTTGCGGGTCGAGGCCGGGGACCCGCCCCGCGAGCGGCGGCGGCGGCATCTCCAGATGCGCCATGTTTAACGCGTGGTCGGTCTCGCCGGTGAAGGGCGGGCGACCGGCCAGCATTTCGTATGAGACGATGCCGAGGCTGTAGAGGTCGCTGCGCTCGTCGACCTCGCCGCCCCGGATCTGTTCGGGCGAGGCATAGAGCGGCGTCAGAAAGGCCTGGCCCGCGCGCGTCATGCGCTGCGAACCGCGCACGCGGGCAATGCCGAAATCCATGATTTTGACGACGCCGCCGTTGGTCAGCATCAGGTTTGGTGGCTTGATGTCGCGATGGATCACGCCGGCGCGATGGGCATAGGCGAGGCCGGCGACCGCCTGCGCGAGTACGGCGAGGCTTTCGCGCGGCGGCAATCTGCGGGTGCGCTGCAAGAGCTCTTCGAGCGTGCGCCCGCGCACCAGCTCCATGACCATGAAGGGTTTGTCCCCTTCAAGGTAGAGGGCATAGAGGGTCGTAATATTGTTGTGGCTGAGATTGGCGAGCCTTTGCGCCTCGTTGTAAAAGCGCGTGATGAATTCGCGGTTGCGGCTCAACTCCGGCCGCAGCATTTTAATCGCGACCTGGCGTCCGAGGATCGTGTCGCGCGCCCTGTAGACCTGCCCAACCCCGCCTTCGCCGAGCAGTTCCAGAAGTTCGTAAGGGCCGATTTTGCCGAGGCTCATGACGTCCCTCCGGGGCAAGCCACGGGGCGGGTGATGCACGGCTCGCCCGGCTGCTGCCGGGCGGGGCCGATCAGAAAGACCCCGACCGACACGTTGTCGGTGCCGCCGGCGGCAAGCGCCGCCGCAATCAGAGCTTCGCAGGCCTCGCAGGGCGGCAGGCGGCCAACGATACCGGCAAGGGTTCGGTCGTCGACGAGATCCGTGAGCCCGTCCGAACACAGCACGAAGGCGTCGCCCGGACGCAGCGGCAATCCCTGCGCCCACACCGCCGGCTCGGCGGTCGGCTCGGTGCCAAGCGCCCGCAGGATGACGTGGCGCTGCGGGCTGCGCGCCGCCTCCTCGGCGCTGAGCGCGCCGTCGCGCACGAGCTGCGCGACCAGCGAGTGGTCCTCGCTGATCTGCCGCAACGCGCCGTCGCGCAACAGGTAGGCGCGGCTGTCGCCGATATGGGCGAGATAGGCGTTGCCGCCGCGCAGCGCCAGGACCGTACAGGTCGTGCCCATGCCGGCGCAGGCGGGATCGGTTGCGCTGCGCTGATAGATAGCCTTATTAGCGGCGGCGAGCGCCGTGCGCAGCACGTCCGGAGGCGGACCGCCGAGCTCGTAATAGAGCCGGCGCACGGTCTCTGCTGCGATCCGGCTCGCCACCTCGCCGGCGGCGTGTCCTCCCATGCCGTCCGCAACAATGGCAAGCGCGCCGCGGCCGGCCGCCGGGCCGGTCGCGTCGGGCAGGACATAGGCGACGGCGTCCTCGTTATTGTCGCGCACCAGGCCCGTATGGCTCAGCATCGTGCCCGTGACCCGCAGGGATGCGGGCGACTCAACCGCTGGCTTCGATCGCCGTTTCAGCATCGGCCGGACGACCCGCTGGGCCGCGCCTATTGCGTCCGCTGCTCCTGCAATAGGTCCCGCGCATATCTGATCGGCACGGCGTAGGTTACGGCTTCGCGTGCCGTGCCGTAGGTGAACAGGCCGATTACCTGGCCCTCTTTGTTGAACACCGGGCCGCCGCTGTTGCCGGGCCCACTGGTCGCCGTCATCTGATAGACGTCGCCGAGCTGACTGACCGTGGTCACATTGCCCATCTGCTTCGGGGCCTGACCGATCTTCGAGATCGATCCCGGGATGACTGTGGGCTCCGGAACCTCTTTGACCTGCTTGCGGAACTCGCCGTTCTCCTCGGTCTCGACAATGACCCCGTCCTTGATCGAGAAGGCCGGATAGCCGAGGACGGTCACCGGCTCGCCGACGGCCGCGTCGTCGCCGGGAGCGAGCGGCGCCGTCATCAGAGTTTGGGTCGGGTCGATTTTGATCAATGCCGCGTCCGCATCGGTCGAGGCCCGGACCAGCCGCGCATCGGCGCCGATGCGGCTGCCCGGAAACTGCACCGACAATTGCTCGTTGCGGCCTTCAAAGGCGTGTGTATTATTGCCAATCATGACCGGCTGATCACTGCGAAAAACCGGCCCGCCATCTTCCGGCTGCCAACTGACGATATCGTGGAGCAGGGCCGGTTCACCGCTGAAATTTGAAGGCTTCTTCTGCCTTTCAAGCATGGCAAATTGGCGCGGCGGCAACAACTTGTCCTGAAGCGCAAAGATCACGGCTTGACCGTTCTCGTAAAAAGAGAACTGGTTGTAATTAATCATCCAGCCAGCGGCGACATGCTTGTTGGTGACTATCAGTCCTTGGTCGGTTATGACAAAGCCTGTACCGGTGCCGTTGGCTCCGATTTCGAAATTGCTATGGTTGTTGTCATCGGTGGTCAGCCAGCGATATAGCTTGCCCTGTATAAACACGTAGGCCGGTAATCTGTACGTGGAACCGTCGTTTTGCTTAGCATAAAATACTTTATGAAACAGCGGTTTGCCGGTTTCGCGGTCGTAGAGTTGCCAGTGCATGTGAATGAGCACGACGGCATTGCCGTATTTCTCGACGATCTGCTGCGGACTGAGTCCCAACTGCTGCTTGGTCTGATCGATCTGGGTTTTGAGCTGCTGGGTCTGCAGTGCGACCGCTTTCTGGATATGGGCAGCCTGGGCCTGGAGCCGGGCGGTTTGCTGCGCCGTGGTCTGCTGATACTCGTAATAGCCGACGCCGCCGACGATGGCGATGACCGCGAGAATGGCGGCGATCACATAAAGGCCGATGCGGTTTGTCGCCTGGCGCTGCTCCGACAGCATGCGCATCACGGTATTGCGGCCGACACCAGGATTGACGATCGGCTCCTCCGGCAGCATTGTCGTGATCGGCAATGGCGGCTCGCCGGCGCCGCGCCCCATCTTTGGGCCCGGCGCTTCGACAATGCGCGTCGCCGCTTGCGCCTCCGTGCCGACGATCCGCGTGCGGCTGACGAAATTGGCCGGCCGCGGCTCGATGTCGAAGGTAAATTTCGGTCCGCCGGACCCCAGTTCGATCGTGTCGCCGGGCAGGAGTTCCTCCTCGCCGCGGATGATCTGTCCGTTGAGCAGGGTGCCGTTCCGGCTGCCGAGATCGCTCAGCGTGCAATGCGGAGGGTCGCCGGGCTCGGCCTTGATCATCGCGTGTCGTCGGCTGACGACATCGTCTTCCAATGCATCGAAGTGGAGCGTCGCGTTCGGGTCCCGGCCGATCGTCAGTTCGAGTGAGGACTCAAAGGGAAACTGATCGACCCGATTGATCTTGGACCCGCTCAAATGATGGATGACGATACGGCCGGCCATGACCAGCTCCCGCTTAATCGCGCCGTTTGCGGCCAGATTTTAATCTATCATAATGATTGAAGAGAGGCAACCGTGCGATCGGGCAGACTGGAAGAATATCACCCTCTGCGATCGCTTCGTTCTAAGAGATAATGAATCCAACCTGAACAAATTCTGGTTGAAATTTTGCTGCCCCAGTCCGAATCGCGGTTTCGTTGCGCTCACCTACGCGCCGGCGGCGCGGCGAACAGGCCGCCGGCGAGGTGACGCCGGCGCACCGCATCGAGGAAGAAGCCGGGGGGATCGCCGGCCGGGTCGTGCGGCGGCACGATCCGGGTCCATTCGCGGCAGTCGACCATGACAAAGGGGCCGCCCTGCGGCGCCGCCGCCGGGCTGCAGCGTCCGGA
>DATFCQ010000285.1:0-35586 GCA_035252905.1 Allostellaceae bacterium
TCGCCGCCCGCCGGGTCGTCATCGTCGCCGGCGAAGGCGCGGCCGCTTCCGGCGCCGGGCCGGAAGTTCTGGCCTTGGCCGAGGCGCTCGCCGCCCCGGTCGCCACCGCCCTCGGCGCCCGCGGTCTGATCCCGACCCGACACCGCCTGTCGGCCGGCGTGCCCGGCAGCTATTCGGCGCCGCCGGCGAATCGGATCGTGCACGGCGCCGATCTCGTGCTCTATATCGGCTGCGACACCGGCGACCAAGTGACTCTGAACTGGCGGGTGCCGGCACACGGCACAAAAATCGTTCAGATCGACCTCGACCCGCTGGAACTGGGGCGCAGCTACCCGAACACGACGGGCCTCCTGGGCGACCCGAAGGCGACCCTCCAAGCCCTCGTTGCCGCGGTCGGCCCTTCGACAAGCTCAGGACCGGCGCGCGATCCGGCTTTTGCCGAGGAGGCGGCGCGGATTGTCGCCGACTGGCGCGCCACGATGGCGCCCTTGTGCGAGAGCGAAGCCCGGCCGATCCGGGTCGAGCGGCTGTGCGCCGAAGTGACCCGCGCCTTGCCGGAGGACGCGATCCTCGTCGCCGATACCGGCTATTCCGGGATCTGGACCGGCACGATGATCGAATTGAACGGTACGGGGCAGACCTATCTGCGCGCGGCGGGATCGCTCGGCTGGTCGTTCCCCGCCGCCCTCGGCGCCAAATGCGCGGCCGGCGCGCGCCCGGTCGTGTGCTTCACCGGCGACGGCGGGTTCTATTACCATCTCGCCGAACTGGAGACGGCGCGGCGACGCGGCATCGCGGTCGCCGTCATCGTCAACAACAATTCGGGCTTTGGCCAGAACCTAACCGGGGCGCGCCGCTCTCTCGGCAACGGACCGGGCACGATTGACGATCTCGTGCGCTTCGGCCCGACCGACTTCGCCGCGGTGGCGCAGAGCTTCGGGGTGCGCGGCATCCGCGTCGAGCGCGCCGAGGCGATCGCGCCGGCGCTCGCCGAGGCGATCGGCGCCGGCGAGCCGGTCGTGGTCGACGTCGCGACCGACATCGAGCCGCGCGCCCCCGAGCCGTGGGCGCCGGGCTGAGGCGGATCATTTCGATATGTGGGTCGGAACAGCGCAGCGTATTCCGCCCCATCCATTGAACGGCGCGGCGGCTCGCCCGATCAGCGGCCGAACAGCGGTTTGCCGAGCGTTTCGGAAAAGAAATAGTCGAGGGCAAAGTGAACCTGGGCGATGACGCCGACCCCGCGTCCGCTGGCGCGGGTCGTCGGGATCATCGCCTCGATGCCCGCTTCCCATCCCGCGCCGGCATAGACGAGGCCGGGCGCGACGAGCACCGCGGTGCGCGCCCGATAGCTGCGGCCGAGCGGCGCCGTGACGAGCACCTCGGTAATCGGCGTCATGCCGCGAACGAGGTCCGGGAGGGCGAAAGAGCGCACTTTGGATTCGAGATAGGGGATCGAATATTCCACCGCCAAACCGGTCGTGAACAGATCCGGACGCGGTCTCTGGTCGGCCGCTTGCGCGCCGACAAAGCCGGTCACGGCAAGGGGCCGCAGGAGGCCGATGTCGAGGTCCCCCAGGCCCTTGCCAAAGTAGATCTGCGGCGTGGTCGCGCCGGAGGGGCTGGCGCCGACCCGCCGGGTCCCGGTTCCGCCGAATTCCCGGTCGACGCCGAAAGTCAGCAGGAATTCATGCGAGCCATTGTTAATCGCCATGTATTTCAGCGCAGCGTCGGTATTCTGCCAGCCATAGGAGGCCGGGGCGCCGAACCGATCGAGGCGGGTATATTCCTCTTCGACCTGGACCCCCAGCCGATCGGTAATCGTCTTGTCATAGACCACCGAGGCGCTGCTCATGCGGCTGGCGCTGCCGATGCCGCCGAAGGTCAGGGGCAGCGTGCTCCCGGTGAAATAGACTTCGTCGGCGGGTGCGACCTGCGGCAATAACAGGGTGGCGACAAACGTCCGGTCCCCGGCAGCGGTATAGGCGGCCGCCGACGTTGCCCAGACTGCGGCCGCCACTGCGCCGAACAGCGCGAGGAGGCGGCCGCGCCGGCGCGGCCGATGGGCGGCCCTGCCGGCGTAACGATCGGCGCGTCGCATCGCAACAACTCCCCCGCGGCGTCGGTTGCCGACACCGGCCAGCCGGATCGAATTTCCCCTTCCTCGCGATTATTGCATGCCGTACCACCGTATAAGAAGCGATAAATTGTCGAGACATTATCGGGACTGTACGGGGGGAAAATATGCGATGGTGAGAGAAAAGAGATCGACGCGAGAGGACGCAATACCAGGCATGCCGTGCCGGGACCGTTGGGGGAGCCGTCGCGCTCTCTCCTTTTGTCAAACGGCGCAGGGCAAATCCGTCCTGGCGCTGATTGTCACGGTCTGCTTGTTATTCGCAGCCCGGACCGCAACCGCGGCCTCTCCGGCCGGCGAGGTGGTCGCCGTCAGAGGGCAATGCTTTGCCGTATCGGGCGGTCAGCGAAGGCTGTTGACGCTCGGCGCCGTCGTCAATGTCGGCGACATCGTGCAAGTCCCGGCCCCGGCAAGGCTGAAGCTCAGGATGAACGACGGCTCGATCGTCTCGGTCGCATCGGGCAGCGAAATGACGATCCGGGACTACGCGGTCGATGCCTCCGGCCAGCGCCGCAACGCGCTTTTGTCGCTGGGTCTGGGGCTGTTGCGGGCGCTGGTCACGACCAGCAGCTCGGCGCAGTTTGAGGTCGAGACTGCCGTGGGCGTCGCCGCGGTGCGCTCGACCGACTGGTTCATCTCGGTCGTTCCCGGATCCGAGCAGGTCGGCGTATTGAGAGGCGCCGTGACCCTGACCAGCCGCGCCACCGGCCGATCGGTCACCATCCCGGCCCGCTGGGGCGGCCGCCTCGAAGCCGGACGGGACCCGGTCCCGCCGCGGCTGTGGAGCCCGGCGGAATTCGACGATGTCATTGCGCGGACGAATGTGGAGTAGGCGAGCGACGTGAGGTGGCCCAGAGGTTTGCGCGAGGCCGGTCTGGCCGTGATCACCGCTCTCGCGGTCTTGTCGGCTCTCGGATTTAGCAATTCCGCACTGATCCGCGGTCTGGAGGCGGCCTCGCTCGATCTGCGGTTTCGCATCCGCGGCGCGCGCGCGCCGGGCGGCGAGACGACCGTCATCCTGATCGACGATCGCAGCCTGGCCGCACTCGGCCGCTGGCCGTTGAGCCGGCGCCTGTTTGCCAAAGCGGTCACGGCGCTGGACCATGCCGGAGCGAAGGTGATCGCCTTCGACCTGCTGTTTACCGAGCCTGAGCATCCGGTTCCGGTTGATCTGCGCGACACCGCGCGGGCCGCTGCCGCGGAGCTGTCGCAGCCGCGCTACAAGAGGCTGCGCGCGGCCTTGCAGCACCTCGCCGAAAATGATCCCGACGCTGAATTCCGGGAGGCCATCCGCCGCTCCGGCAGGGTGTTATTGCCGATCGCCTTTGCCTTCACCGGCCCGCGCGAGGTGGCGCCCCCCGATCTTTCGGGTTGGGCCTACAGCGCCTTTGATCGCTCTCCGGTAAAGCCCATGTTCCCGTTGCAGCCGATCTCGGTGATGCTGCCGACCGCTGGCCTGGCGCGGGCGGCGGACGGGGTCGGCCATGTGAACGTCGCCTACGATCGGGACGAGGCGCCGCGCTACGACTATCTCACTCTGCCGTTTGCCGGCGATTTTCTGCCCTCGATCACGGTGCGCGCCGCGGCGGCTTATCTGGGGATTCCGTGGAGCGACGTCGGCCTGGCCTTGGGCCGGGGTGTGCGCATCGGGCGACTGATGATCCCGACTGATCCGGCGATGCGCCTGCTGATCAATTACCGCGGCCCACCCGGAACCTTCCCGACCTACTCCTTTGTCGATCTGATCAGGGGCCGCGTTCCGGAAGCCGCGCTGCGCAACCATATCGTATTGCTCGGGGTGTCGGCTCTCGGCGTCAATGACGGCAACCCCTCGCCGTTCGGCACGGCGCTGATGCCCGGGACCGAGCGCCTTGCCAACAGCATCGACACAATCCTGCATCGGCGCTTTATCGCCGAAGTCTCGCCGCCTTGGCCGGCGATCGTCTTCTCCGCGGTCCTGTTGCTGGCCCTGGCGACCGGGTTTGCCATCGCCGTGCTGCCGACGAGGTTTGCCGCGATTGCGGGCGGGGTGCCGCTGCTCGCGTGGTGCATCGCCATACAGTTGGCCTTTACGCACGGCCTGTGGCTCCCGGCGATCTCGCCGCTGATGGCCCTGGCGGGTGCGGCCTTGGCGACCCTGCTGTTCCGCTACCAGGTAGTCGATTACGAAGACCGTCAGGTCAAGATCGCCTTCCGCCATTACCTCGCGCCGGCCATGGTCACTGTCGTGGCCGCGCACCCGGAGCGCCTGCGGCTCGGCGGCGAGACCCGACCGCTGACCGTGATGTTCTGCGACGTGCGCGGCTTCACCTCGATCGCCGAGCAGTTCAAGAGCAACCCGCAAGGCCTGACCCGCTTGATCAACCGGTTTCTGACCCCGATGACCGATGTGATCATGGCGCGCAAGGGCACGATCGACAAATATATGGGCGACTGCGTGATGGCGTTCTGGAACGCCCCGCTCGACGATGCCGAGCACGCCGCCAACGCCTGCAATTGCGCGCTGGCGATGCTGGCCGCGCTCGCCGACCTCAATCGCCAACTGCAGGACGAAGGGGGATTGTCGGACGGTTCCTACGAACCGCTGAGGGTCGGGATCGGCATCAACACGGGCGAATGCGTCGTCGGCAATATGGGATCGGACCAGCGCTTCGACTATTCGGTATTGGGCGATGCGGTCAACCTCGCCTCGCGTCTGGAAGGCCAGTCCAAGACCTATCACGTCAGCATCGTCATCAGCGAGGACACGCGCATGGCCGTGCCCGACCTGGCGGCTCTGGAGCTTGATCTGATCGCGGTCAAGGGCAAGCACGAGGCGGTCCGCGTGTACACATTGCTCGGCGATGCGTCATTGGCGCAGTCGGCGGAATTCGAGGCGCTGTCCGAACGCCATGCGGCGATGCTGGTCGGCTACCGGCGGCAGGATTGGGCAGGCGCCAGAGCCGCCCTGGCGGAATGCCGCGGTCGCGATCCGCGACTCGAAGCCCTCTATGACCTCTACGAAGAACGCATTGCCCATTACGCGGACAACCCGCCCGGACCCGACTGGGACGGCGTCTTTGTTGCCGTGACGAAATGACAGGCATTGGGATCGCCGGAGCGCGGCCGAGATCTCAACTGACGTGCAGGTCGGTCTCGGCAGCCTGTTTGAGTGAGGACAGTGGCGGAATGCCCCCGGCTTTCGCCGGGATTTTCCGCCCTACAATGCTCCCGACAGGCATAGATCGTAGGGCGGAATAGCGTAGCGTATTCCGCCGACTGCGCGGTGCGACGACGACTCAAACAGGCTCTCAGCATGAGTTCTCGTCAACAGGGGCCGTCACCTCCTCATCAAGAAAGTTGGCCGCCCGATAGACCGCCCGGTTGGTCTCGACATTGAACAGGAGGGGCTCGGCGCCTGCCGGGAATTGCGGGCGCGCGCGGATGTGGGCGGCCAGTTCGAGGTGATTGCCGACATCGAAATATTCGATCCGGTTCGGGTGGTAGCGCCCGAATTGCAGAAAGGCATGAGTGCGCGAGGCGATCACGCGGCAGCCCAGTTCAAGCGCCTGGGCGATCGGTCCGGAGGAGGATTGTCCGACCTCCATATAGGGAAAGACCGCAACATCGCAGATCGCCATCCCGCACAGAAAATCGGCGTCGTTGGTGGGTCCAAGGAAGTGGATGCGCCGGGACAGGTCTTTCGGATGGCCGGTCAACAGCGCACCCAGCGAGCCGTCGATCGCGATCGACAAGGGCGGCGCCCCGGCGCGCTGCTGTACGGCGAGGCGTTCCGGCACGGTGGCGTCGATATAGCCGGCTTCGAGCAAAGCCGAGACGACCGGATCGACCGCCTGGCGCGGGGTGATCTCGTTCGGATGCACGCCGCCGAAGATCAACAGATGATGATCCGGCGGCAGATGATGCATTGCCCGCACCACCGTCTCAAAACTCTTGTAGCGGCCGAGAAATCCGAACACGCCGATCAATTTGGCCGCGCTCGGGAGGGGATCGAGCAGGGCGAAGCGGGCGCGCGAGGCGGCATCGCGGACGGCGCGGGCTTCGGCCGCGCCGAGGAACGACAGCGGATGATCGAAGACATTGCCGAGGCCGTGCACGTATTTCATGTGCATTGTTATTAGCAATATCAATCTCTTATAAGGAATGGGGCACTATTTCGGGGCACATTTGCGCCGAACATAGCGCAAGGCGGCGCACACAGAGCCATGTCCGGTGCGCGAACCGAACACGCTCATGCGGGAGGTTGGCGCGCTGCCGATCACCGCGGTGCTCCGCCGAGCCGGCAGCCGCCCGGCACCGGAAACGATAAGAGCCCCGCGGGGGGGGGGTGCGGGGCTCTATCTCTACCCTCTTGGGGGGCGGGTAGGGACTATCTCTATCCACTGGGCCAACGGTCGCGGTCCTCGATCGTTCCGCACAAAAAATCCCCGCCTTGCGACGGGGCTCGGCGGGAATCTCCCGCGCGGGCCGGGTGGCACCAATCCCAAAGGCGAAGGAGTGGCCGGCGTCGAAGGGGTGGGTGCATAAGGGGAGGACAAGGAAGTAAACTAATGTCCTCCTAATTCCGTCCAAGCTCTGGAAGCAAACGGCGCAGAGGACAATACAGTGTGCCTTTTTCGACGCCGCTCTTGTCACGCAGAGGCGTAAACTTCATTGTTTCTTTGTACCAGCAAAACAGCTTGGTACCAGCCCCCCCTTCAGCATCAAGGATGAGACCCCATGCTTTGTTCACATCTGCTCCACGGTGTACTCGGCGGGCCGCATCAACCAAAAGGGCTTCGCCGAGACCGCGGATCGAACCATCATCTCGCCCCATAAATCCAATCCGCGACAGCGGTACTGGATAACCACCAAGAGTTTGCCGTTGCTGCGTCTTGGTCAACTCGGATTGATTAAGCTCAGCACTGGAAACCGTGTAATATCCCCAGATCCCCGTAGGATCTTTCGGGTTGGGCAAGATGAAAACCTTGCAATACCCATAGGCATCGAAACGAGGAAATTCTCGGATGAAGAAGTCTTGCACCCGAGAACTTTTTGTGCAGCGGAAGTCGCGATATCGATGAAAGCCAGGATTAAAGGCTACCGTCTTTAGCGGATCTGTGACGGCGTCGGCAGTGAGCGAAGAAGGTTCGCCCCCCTGAGTGCTGCCGCCGATGGCTGCTCCTCTGGATTGTTCAGACATTCCCGCACCCGCTCAAATTCGCAGGGGGGGACAAGCACAAGCTCTGTGGGGGTCCGATCTCGGCCAGCATCAGGCGTCCTCCTGAAGAGACGCCGAATCCGATCCCGTACCCGCTCTGAGCATGTATCGGAATACGCCTTGGCTTGCATCATAGTCGAGATCCGAGTTAACCGCCGCGGGGGCAGTACCCCATATTTGCAGCCTATCACGACGGTGTAAACGCCAAATTACCCTTTCGATATCCGATCTCATATCACCCACCCCGCGCCGACCCGCTCTTCAAGCGGGTCTCTCGCCTGTCAAAAACGAGGTTGACTTGGGCAGCCTGATATGCGAGGAGAACCGACGCCAAGTGTAGGAAGCCACATCGTCAACCAATTATCCGAGGCCGGGCCGCCACAGCCCGGCCTTGTTTTTTGAGGCTACCGCAAGTTGGTGATGTCGTCAAGTACACCACGTTCTGTAACAAGTACACCACGTTCTGTAATAAGTCTTTAACCGTTGAATTCCGAAAACGGCAACCCCAATTGCACCGGCTCTCGGTAATCCTCACTGCGAGCGGCAGCGGAGTTGGCGCGGGTTTCGCTGGCTTGGCCGTCAGTCCGCTGATAGGTGAGGCGCCATCCTGCCCCCTGGCGGCCGACGTCGTCAATGTGCTGGTGAAGCTGTCGCCGCTTGGGCGCGAGACAGAGAAGCCGCGCCGCGGATGCGCGCAGCCGTCTGACAGCCGCCCCGCCTCGAAACAAGAGCGGCGCCATCGCGCCCGATTGCCGCGCTCGCTCTGCTGCACCGAAGCCGCAGCACCGGCGGTCCGCGACGATATTTTGAGCATTCAGGAAACATTTTACAGAAAAAAAGAAAAGACAGTTAGAAAGTGGTAAAAGGATTGTCAGCTTCATTTGACCATGCAAAATGAAGCTGGCGCTCAAAACGCCTACTGGATAGAGTTAGGAAGCCGGGGTGCAGCGGAATAAGGCGCATTCGTGCGCGCGAAGAAGCTCGCCCGCTCCAGTAGGGTTTTGAGCCCCGGCGCCTTCCCCGCGGGAGGGCATGCGGCCCGCTCCGGCCGCCCTTGGGAGCCCACAAGCATGTTCGACGAGAAAACCGAATTCGCCGCCGGCCAGGAATGGGCGCCACACGAAATGGATTTGATTGCAGCCGTCATTGACTATAGACGCGACTCCTCACCTTATATCTTTCGCGAGGAAGATTGGGCGGGAACGCGGTTGCCGAGCTGGGCGATTGACACGCTGCGCCGCGCATTCTCGCCGGGCGCTCCCTTCGCGTCGCGGCCCGCAGCGGTGAGCGCCGCCGGCTGAAATCCGCGCGCGCCCGAAATCAAGAAAGCGGCGCCGCAATGGCGCCGCTTCTGTCTTCCGGCCCCACGAGGAGCAGAGCATACCCCTCCGCTTCCGCCGCCGCATTTCGATCGCGCCCGGCTTCGCGCTCAACCTCGGGAAGCGCGGCGCGAGCCTCTCAATCGGCCGCCGCGGTGCGCACGTCACGGTGGGTCATGACCATGTGCGCGAGACGGTCGGGTTGCCCGGCTCCGGGCTGTCCTATACCCATGTCAGCCATCGCCGGCGGCGGGTGAGACGGCACGGCTCGATCGGCGGATTGCTGCTGCTCTTTCTCGCGCTCTGGGCGTTGCACGGGCTCGGGGTATTCTGATCACCTCCGCCTTGCCGCCCGGTGGACCGAATCGAGAACCCAGCGCGCAGCACCGGCGCGCGATTGCCATGGCCCGATAGCCCGCCCAGAGAAACGAAAGGCGCCGCCCGTCGAGGCGGCGCTCTCCTTTTGCCCTTTTCGCCTGGGCGGCACGGCAAGCTCGGCTGCCAGCGCCCTAGCGCACTCTCATAGGATAGCTTTTCCGGCCCTATCCTGGGGCGTCAGCAGGACATCCTTGAGGAAATCGGCCGCGAGCGGTTCAAGCTCAGGAGCGAAGCGCACAGTATCCCTGATGATGCTTTGGGCGAGGTAATTGTCCAGGCAGTCGCCTTTCGAGGGTTCCGGAAGTGCGGCCATATCTTCCGTCCAAGCTGAGGCATGAAGGTGAATGAGCAGATACGCCTTCAGAGCAAGTCCCGCCGCACCGGATGCGGGGGTTTTATAGATCCGGCGCTCGATCGCCAGTGCGCAATCATCGACAGCATTCGCCCCTTCTTCATCGCCATCGAGCCGCGCGGCGTAAATCCGCTTGACCTCGCACCACGCCCGGAAGAGTTCCAGGATCGCAGCGTCGCCGTCGCGCTCCACCAGGGTCTTCTCGTCGAACATGTGCTCTTCCCTTATGGCCCCATCGGGCCATCCGCCAGCGGGCGGGCTGGCGCCGAGAGCTAGAAACCCGATGTGGATGGGCGTGCCTCTTCCCCCGCGCGGAGTATCGCATCCACGGCACTCCTGGCGCGGAGCAGCCCGAGTCCGGGCACAAGAAAACCGCCTTATCAAGGCGGGTTCGGACACATGCATTTCTAGCGCCGCTACTATTGTTGCATATTACAAGAGAAACCTCACCGGAGATCTCCTAGAAGGAGAGAAAAATCTGCTACAAAGTTGTGCACCTTCCTATGTGCGCGGGTAGAGGGTGCGAGGTGCTGGCAGTGTTCTGGCTGAGGTTGTTCATGCGGCCTCCGCGCATAGGCGCGAGGTGAGAAGCCCGTGAAAGCCGGTACACGCCCGACGAGACTATCGCGGGCCGGAGGTGGCGCATCATCCTAGAGGTAATTGCCAGTCAGATTGAGGTGCTGCTAGCCGATTGGCGCGAGTTGGGCGAGCGGCGCATCCGCAATCATCTCGCCCTGCCGGCGCAGAACATCCAGCGCCCGGCAAGATAAACTGTGTTCCAGAGCGCAATAGGGCGATGACGAGGGCCAGCCCGCTGGCCCGATATTGCTGCGCTGCGACAGCGCGATCGCGCAAGCGGCCAAGGCGACGAAAGCAGATAGAGCGGACAAGTGCGTTGCGCGCTTCGCCCTTGTTCAGCTCGGCCGTGGTCTACAGGATGTCGATTGCCTTACCACAACTTAGCGAGGCTCGTGTTCCGGCACAAATTTTTGAAAATTAAGGTGTCCTGGACCTTTCCTATATTTCCGATGCTCAAATTGAGCGCCTATTGCACCAGATTTCTCAACAGGAATGCAATCATATGTGCCGGTGAGCCGAGTGCCGTTGACTGCTCCGATAAGATTGCATATAAAAGTATCACATCCACCCAGTAAAGTGCAGAAGCGACTTTGGCTAGTTGCGTGAAGCTTACCATCCTGGGAAATATGGCCAAGAAGATTGGTGGCACCGGCCATTCCTCCTTTTATCGTAATTTGAACCTCTCCTTCTCTGCCACTTGGTTGTATTTCCATCGTCTGTTCGCCTGATCGAAAAAGCCCAAGAAAACGTTCCGGTAAGGCTTCTGATACTGACGGCTGTCCCATCGAGGCTGTCAAGTTCGCAGAAATGGCGAGGAGGCCTACTGTAGCTAGTAGGACAACGCTGGTGGGGGTAAATCGCGACACTGGAACGGTCCTTTTCGAGAAGCAAGTGGAGTCCCGAGTCCACTGCATGGGAGCGGGGACTCGCAAATTTGTCAAGGCCTATACTCTCCCTCTGCACAAAGAGGCTCATCCTTTATTTTGTGAAAGAGGACAAAACGAATAGACACTCCATTTCTGGCATATGCTTTATGGAGCATTTTATATTGCACTGTAGTAGGGGTCACCAAGTATAACGGGCTCTTGGCAGCTTTTGGTGATCGGGGTTGGGTCAGTCAGCAAAAGCAGCCCGCGCCGCCCCCGTGCGCAAGCGAGTCTCGCAGCGCGGCCAATATGATGTCAGCGCCAGATATCAGCCGCGGCAGCGCGCGAATCGGGGCCAGCAAGCCCGATTGCGCAGGCGCGCAGCCGGCCATCGCGGCCCGGCTCTGTCGCAATCCGGACTCGCTGTCCCTTGGCGAGCTTCTCGCCAAGCCCGGCACGGCGCAGCACGACAACATGCACGAAAATATCTGAGCCACCGCTGGCCGGACGGGCAAAGCCGAAGCCGCGCGCGTCAACCCAATCCACGATTTCCGCGTCTATAGCTTTCGAGCCAAGGTTCGTGCGTGCTGAGTACACCACGATCTCCTATCAATTAGATTTTGGGGAGTATATCTCGGGCTCGAAATCCGCCGCCTTCAGCCGCCGACGCTCGCCCGGCAGGAAGAGGCCGTGCCGATCCAGATAGGCCGCCTGGCTCTCGAATACCGGCGGATCCGCAGGATCAGTGGGATAGCCCTTGAGATACGGGTTATCGAGTTCTCGGGGCTTGGGATAGTCGTCGTACAAGCCGCTCGGCGTCAGCCCGCATAAGCTGGTTCCCCGCGGCTCGCCCGTGCCGCCGAGCTTCCGCCGCGGCTCGGGCGCATCGAATGCCCACCAACCGCGCGGCCGGGTGCCCGGATAGTTGCGGACATGCTCGGCGATGACGTCGTCTCGGATGGCCTCCCATAGCACTGGCAGCTCTTCCGCGTCGAGAAGCGGCGCCCATTCAGCTCCATCGGAGTCCCTGCCAACAAGCCAATTGCGGACATGGCCCGCGACAGGGCCGCAGCCGCGGCGGGGGCGGTATGTGCTGCGCCTTTCGGTCATAGGCCCTCCGTTATCCCATCACGCTGGGCTCAAGCCGCAGCGCCTTCAGCGCGGCGAGCAATTGCTGGCGCGCATCGCGCTCGATCAGCGATGCGGGGTTTTGCTTCGGCTGGCCGAACCTGTCGCGAACGACGATCCCCTCTTTCTTCAGGATTCGGCGCGCTTCGGTGAGCCGATCATGGGCTTCAAGAGCGTTTTTGAGCAACAAAAGGCCGGCCGCATCATCGATCCGGAAATCATCGCGGAGCCGTTGCCATAAGCGTTTGGCTTCGGCGGACAGGTGTTTTGGCACATCAGATTTTTTCACAGAAATCCCCCGCAAAATCCATCCGTGGGACCAATTGCGGTAGCGGGCAGGCCGGATGGGCTCTCGGGAAACCCCCTATCCCCGCCACCATCTTGAGAGCCCCGATCGCGCGCCGCTGGGCTGCATCGGTATCGCGGAATGGCGGATGGCACTGCTCAAGCGTTCGCGTCCATCAGCTCGTAATAGCCCGTGCCGACCGGCGATCCGGACGCCTCCCACTGCGTCTGCGAAATGACATCGCGCAACGAGACGGTCGCGCCTGATGGGTAGAAGAGCACCAGCGAAAGCCTAGCGCCGCCGGTGCCGGCGAGTGCCGTCACAAGCCCGGGCACCGTGACGTTCGGCGCGATGGGATCGTTGGTTGGCGCGAAGTACTGAACGCGCGAGCCGATCGAGGGGGAGCTGGGAACCGCCATTGCTCAGTTCCAACGCCGCAGCCGCTGAAGCTCGTTGTGGCGCTCAGCGTGTGCCGGATTGAAGAAAAGCTGGACGACGCTCGCATGAGCACGAGCGCGCTCTACTTCCGGGCTGGGAGGTTGCTCAGCGGTGAGCAGTGGCCCATGCACCTTGCAGAGCGTCGGATCGGCCATGCCGCATTCTTCTTCCGGCCCAAATCGGCAGCTCGTCAAGTAACCGCCGTTACCGGGATTGCCTTGCCCCGTCTTGCGGCGTTTGGGGATCGAGTTGCGTATCGCTGGTGTCATTGGATCCTTCCTTGGAAAAAGAGCCGGCGCGGCCCCTTGATCACGGCCGCGCCGGCTAAATGAGACGCGCAAAGGAGACTATGAAACAACGCGCCTCATCCCGCCGGCGCGGCATGAGCAAAACCGCTCGACGGGAATTCGATCAACTCAACCCGTTGCAAGCCCGGCGGTAGCGGGCGCTTCACCACCTCTGGCCGATGTTCGAGCTGCGGCGGAGTAATTGCCCGCTCAATCTGTTCGAGATCGTCTCGCAGGCTCTGCAACCGCCATTCGAGGTTGGCGACGTCTCGCCTTGCACGCTCTGCGCGTGCTTCGGCTTGATTCAGCCGCCGGCGCGCTTCTTCGAATGCTTCGGCGAGAGCCGGCGCCGTACCATAATCGGTGTTACGCACCGCCACCGTGATCCGCCCGGCAATACGGTTGAACCGGACGCCCTCCGCGTGTGCCGCCTTGCGCGCCTCGGCGAGATCCTGATGGGCTGCAGGCCGCGCGGCCAATATCGCCTCAAGCTCGGCGCGGACTTGCTCGCGCTTCTCAATAAAAAGGGCTTTGATTTCGTCCAAATCAGACAATCCCATTCTCTTCGAGCCTCCTGCGGAACCAAGCCACGCCAAAGGGCGCGTTCTCAGAGAGGGCAATGACGGCCGGGGGGCATGCGTCCGGCAAGACACCTGATAGCGGCTGATATCCAGCCGCCATGAGTCGCGCGCGGATACCCGTAGCCACTTGCAAGGTAGCGAGCAAATCCTCGATCGCTTGCAACGACTGACGCAATGCAGCGGCGTAATGCTCGCGAAGCCGTCGGCACTCGGCTAACGACAAGTCGCCACGCAAATCCTCGATTCGGCTCGCCAATTCCCGGATTGCCGGGCCGAGAATTTCGTATCGTTCGCGATCACAGGCCTCGATCTCCGCGTCGGGATCGATGCCAGCAACAGCGCCACCCCGCACAAGATCACGAGCCATCTCGATCGCGCCGCGCGCCGGTTTGGCGCCGCGTCTGCGTGCAATGGCGCGCTGTCGCCGCGCATCGCTCTCGGCCAAGCGCTTTTCGAGCGCAACCATCTCGGCGAGGAGAGCGGCATAGGCCGGGTCCTCGCCAATCGGCTTGATGATGAGCGCGTCGGGGTCAGGCAATCGTCTCTGCTTCATACGAGCAATGTATTGCAGATCATTGGGCAGCAATAGAGGGGGTTTGGTGGCCAGCCTTCAAAATTCGGCGGATCCTCTCTTCTGATAGGGATGGTCCACCACATTTGAGCATCCAGAACAGCAACTCGCGCACAGTGCCGCGCACAGATGCCGGCGGATCGCGGAACGTCCGATGACGCCGCCACGCGGACCTCTCGTATTCGTTCCGCTCTTTTGCGATCTCCTTCGCTTGGCACGAGAGCGCTTTGCCTGGGAAGAACCGGGTAGCGATCTCTTGGAGCAGCGCATTGCGGCGCTCCCGATTCTCCGCCGCCCACCATGTCTCGCCGCCCGCACCAGGGATCAGCCCAAGCAGCTCATCGAACCTCATGCCATGGCGTGCGCCGCTTTCGTACTCGGCCAGCCGCGCGACAAACCATGTACCGTCCTCGCCGCCCTGATCCGGCAGCTCTGAAAGGCGCGCCGCCACAGTGCGCAGCTGCCGGATGGCAAATAACGGCTCGCTCATAGCCGCCCACCTTCAAGCCGCGCAGCCAGCCCACGGAACCGCCCGCTCGCCACTGCAAGCCACCGCCGGCCAAGCGCCGCGAGCCAGCGGATGGCGGCTCCGAGCTGGCTGGCCGCGGTGAGTTCGGCCGCGGCGGTAATCGCGACGATAGCCGGTGTTTGCGGCATCATGCCCGCCCCGCGGCATGCACCAGATGCTCGGGCGGCAGCCTGCGCAGATCGGGCATCATCTGCCGCCGCCACGCATCGGTGGCCGCCTCAATCACGTCGGCATCCGGGCGGCCAGCGCACCCGGCGCACAGGGCGTTGAGCATCAAACGCGATGCGTCGGCGCGGTAAGGGAAGGTGATGACGAATGCTGCCGGCGGGGCATCGCGGAATTCATCGTCGCAGCATAGGCATATTGGATCGAGCCGGCCGCTATACAAAGCTCGGAACCACTCGTTGATAGAGTGGTGGATCTTCGGCGATGGAACGCTATCCGGCCGGATCAGCTGCATCGTAAACAGTCCGGCGGCCTCGGCGAAGAATTGTCGCGTCACCTGGCGTTGTATGGCGCGCTGGCGGCGCTCGACGGCCTCCTGCCGGCGGCGCTGGGCTCGGTTCATGGCGCGCCATTCTGGTCCGCGATGGTCCGCGGGCCAGAGCATTGTAGCTCTCTATTAGACTTTCCTATCTTTTCCATCATATCTCTAAACCTTCCTCACGCGCGTATATGAGATTTATCGAGGACCACCGCGGACCAAATTGAAAATCCCTTTTAAAGCAACGCATTAGAAGTTGGATCATTGCGGACCAAAGATATTTCATTCGCGGACCACTGCGGCCCAGCATCATTCAAATCGAGCCCAACGCTCGGCTTGGGGATCTGGATGGGTCTGATCCTGATGCCTTCGTAAACCCTCTTGCGGCCCTCATCCCCGGTGCGAGGACGCGACATCTTCAATCTGGGTTCGGCGGCCCGCAGGTCGCGGCCGAACGATTGCGCGTTCCCGGGCTTGTCGCGGCCCTGGCTCTCGCACCACCAACGCCAGGTTTTGAAGAGATCATCGGCGGTTGCCTGGAAGCCGGCGCCGATCTCGCACCGCTCCCGCAAGAAGGCGCCGATCGGCGATCCGAGGTCTTCAAGCTCCCGAACAGCTTCGGCCGCCGAATCCGGCTGGCGGAAATGGCCTCGCTCATTGAGCCGACGCCATCCGGCGATTGCCCAATTCAGGATCCCGGGAAGCTCAGCAAATAAGCGATCCGCCAACCCGCGATCTTCCTTGCCATAGAAGCTCTGCGCGAGCGTCAAGACAATGAACCGGGAGGCGAGCGCGCCCGAGGTGTCGGCGAGCCGCGGCAGTTCGTTCGAGAGGATCAGAAACCGGACCTGTAGCCGTCCCGTCCATGCGGCGAGGAATTTCCGGTCGATGGTGATTGCATCCTCGCCGGTGATCGACAACAACCGCTCGGCGATAGCCGCCTGGTCGGCGCGGCCACCAAGCCGGGCATCGGAAATGATCGCGAGGCGCTTCCCGATCAGGGGAGCAAGACCGAAATTCATGCCGAGCCCGGCCAGCGTCGGCGCAACGGTGTTGTCTGCGCCGACCATGCGCGCGAGAACTCGTGCGATGGTGCCTTTGCCAGAGCGCTTCGGCCCGACGATCAGAAAAGCTTTCTGGTGCCGCGTGTCGCCGGTCAGTGCGAGGCCGAACATCTCCTGCAGGGTCTCGATCGCAACGGGATCGCTCGGCCAAAGCTGGGCGAGGAATGCGAGCCACTGGCGCGGCTCCGGTGCATTGCGCTCGAACGCGAAATCCAAGCTGTTGTGCGAAAAGAAAGAGGGAGTGTGTGGCAGCAGATCGAGGGTCGGCAGATGCAGCAACCCATTTGCGCAGACAAGGATTTCATCCGCGGGCAGGTCTGGCGCTTGATCGAGCCAAGCGGGGGCGGAGAGAGCGTCGTCGAGATGCGCGGCCGCGTGGAGCCCGTCGAGCACGTTGTTGACCATTCCCGCGTTGGGCTTGACGGGTTGCAGCTCGCCCTTCGGGTCGCGCCGCTTGCAAGCGGCGAGAAATTCATAGAGCCCCGCCCGGAGTGCCGCGTCGCCCATGTCGGCGTATGCGGCGCCGGCCCAAGCATAGAACCCGCCGCGGTGGTGGTGCAGAGTACGGACACCGCTTACCGTGAAGCGGTGCATGATGAACTGTTTGGCGATATCGTATGGTGCCGCCGTATCGATGACCTCGGCCGCCGTAGCGTGCTCTGCCTTGGCTGCTGCGATCGACTCAGGCGGCAGGCCTGCCGGAGCAGCTTCCGGCAGCAATCCACGCATCAGATCATCGGCGAAATCATCGCCGCCGCGCGGTAGCCGGATCTCGGCCGGGATGCCGGCGTGCTGCGCGTACCGCTGCAGATCGGCCGCGGCTTTCTCGCCGCCCTCGCCCTTGTCGGCAAGGATCACCAGCCGCTTGATCGGCAGCTGCCCGGGATGTGCGGCGAGCCACTGGCCGAATTTGCGCATGCCATCGGTGGACATCGCCGCCCAGCCGGAGGCGATGCCGAATAGCTGCATGCCGGCGGCGGTAGTCTCGATGCCTTCGCCCATCGCCAGCACGCCATCCTCGGCGATGGGCGTGAGCATGATCACGGCGCCATCGATCGGGCCGAGCATCTTCTTGCCGATGTGGCCGGTGCCGTCGTCGCGGAGGTAGATCCGATGGATGCCGCCGCTCTTGTAGCCATCGGGATAGCGGGCCACCGCCACAATCGCCGGGCGGCCCATCTTGGTTTCCCAATGGGTGAGATTGTCGTGATAGAGCAGATCATCGCTTGGCGGCAGATCGAGCTTGCGCGCGGCGAAATAGGTTTCGACGAGCGTTCCGGGCGCCGGCTGAGTGCGCGACAGAATGAACGCTACCTCTGCGCGGTGATCATCGGGCGTTCGTGTCACGCGCGCTGGGGGCGCTCCGGTGTAGCCGCCGTGCCGCTCGATGATCTCCACCGCGCGGGCGCACACCTCATGCCATTCGAGCCCCGTGGCCTCTTGGAGAGTGGAGAGAGGTGATCCACCCCGGCCGAGGCTGTGATCGTACCATTCGCCAGCATGCGGGCCGCGCAGGTGAATGACGCAGCTGCCATTCTTCCTCGGCGCGTCGCCTTGGATGTTGGCGAGGCGCAAATCCGGCCCGTCGCGCTTGCCTGCGGGGAACAGATCGGGCACCCAATGCTCGGCGCACGCCGCAAGGCCGCGCGCGAGGGCGTCGGGATCGTATCGCGCCGGCTCATAGGCCGGCACGTTGTTGAGATCGAGCATGGCTTCAGCCTATCGCTTCGATGGCCGCGCGGATGAATGTGGCTGCGACTTGCGGGACGATGGCGTTGCCGTAGGCGAGTGATCGTCAATGACGAGGGCTGTGGGCAAAAACCAAAAAGACAGCCGGACAGAAAATTTTCCTTGTGCCGGCATGCTGCCTTGATGTAAATTGCGCAATGTAAATTTCCTCCTTATATAACGCTCGAAAGAAAATGAAAGCCCCGCGGTTCGGCCCCGCGGGGCTTTGCTTTATGCTGCGGCGTCTTCGAGTCTTTCGAGCGAGGCGACGCCGACTAATCGCGAGCGGCCGATTTTGCGGTTTTCAAGGCGGCCTTCGCGCATAAGCTTATAGATCGTTGTCCGGCTGAGATCGGCGAGCTGGGCGGCCCGCGCCGGATGTACCCACAACGGCTGAACATTCGGATTTTGCGTGTTGGTGTGCAACGTCTCATCTCCAATGTTGCTCGCGCGTGAATGTGCGCGTTTGGTGAGCCGCTGCATTTGATGGATCAAAGCATTTACGCAAATTGTTAAAATTGAATTCATAGACGGAACATTAACTATCTATCTCGGCGAGGGGTGGCGAGCGCCGCGGAGCCTATCGGATGCGCGTTAACTGGAAAAGCAATATGCCGCCCACTCTTCGGCCAACCGCCGCCGGCGCTCAAAAAAATCAGTGCGCCGATACGCCAGCTCGTGTGGTGCGCCGATCCAATGCGACAATGCCAATTCGGCCACTTCGCGAGGAAATTCCGTTTGCTCGGCCGCCCAATCGCGGAATGAAGATCGAAAGCCGTGCGGCGTATATTGGCCGTAACCCATGCGTAGCATCGTATCGCGCAGCGCCGTCGTCGCGATTGGTTGGCCACCCGCGGAAAACAACCATCGGCTGCCCAGAGTGCAGAGATAGAGCGCCTGCCGAGTGATCGGTACGCGATGCTCGCGGCCCGGCTTCATGCGCTCGGCCGGGATCGTCCAAATAAGCTGGCGGATGTCGATCTCGCTCCATTCGGCAAACCGCACCTCTTTTGTACGCGAGCAAGTCAATATCAAGAATTGCAGCGCCCGCGTCCAAACACTCTCATGCTTCTGTAGCTCGGCTATGAAGGCGGGGATGTCCCGATAAGGCATAGCCGGATAATGCGTCTTGCCTTTGGCCCGGCTAGCAAAGGCGTGCTCCAAATAGCCACGCCAACGGGCTGGATTGTCGCCGCTTCGGTAGCCATGGATCGTCGCCCATCCTAGGATGGCCTCAACGCGGCCACGGTTGCGTTGCGCGGTGTTGGGGTGCTGCTCCCAGAATGGCCGGAACGCTTTTAGGATGTGTTCTAGCGATATGGCGTCGACGGACACCTGCCCGAAGTGGGGTAGCACGTGCAACTCTAGCTCGCGCCACCAGTGTTCACGATAACGATCACTGCGCCATTTCGCCTTATGGGCGTCATAATACGCACGCGCGCACGCCTCGAATGATTGCGCACCGGCCGCCACGGCGCGCCGCGCCTCGATGGGATCCTGCCCCTGTAAACGCAGAATGCGCTGCGCCGCCGCCTTCTCACGCGCCTCGGCGAGGCTGATGGCGGGGTAGGGGCCAAGGCCAGCGTAACGGGTGCGGCCGGCGATGGTGAATCGAAATTGCCATGATTTTGAGCCAGTCGGCGCCACCTTCAGGTACAGCCCTTTGCCGTCCGCGTATCTGCCCGGCCGCTTGATCGTCTCAACCCTGCGCGCCGATAGCCTCTCTGATCCCCGGGGCACACTTCACTCCTCGCATTGTTACATTGGAGCACACTTAGGGGTGCACTCTGTGTCGTGGCTTGGAGTGAACTATCATGAACGAAGGCGGACAAACAATCGTTAAGATCAGCAGCTTGCGCGGCATTGTGGTGTCCGTGGATGTCCGCGGTCGTTCAGTTCAGCACATATTTCATCTGCTGGGCGTCGCGGCGATTATGCACGATCACCGCCACCGGCTTCTCCCGCTGAGCCCGGCGCAGCCGGCCGGCAACGCCGGAAGAGAGCAGGCGATTGCGGCGGCGGCGGGCGCACCGCCCGGCCGCCTTGGCGAAATCGAGGCGCAGCAATTCCCGCGCAAGGGACAGCCGGTCGCACGGTTCCGCCCGCAACACCGAGTGAAACGTGACCGAGAGGCGCGGCGCCGCCTCGATAATCCAGGACAGCCGCCGATATACGTCGCTCGCGCGCCGCCCCAGGATCCCGAACTCCAACTGCAGATTGACCACGTCGCAGCCGGAGAGCGCCCGGCAGATTTCGCGAATGTGCAGATCGGCGAATTTGCGGACGCGTTGATCGACGCTGCGCAACAGGTACTGGCTCAGATCGAAGACCGTGACGGCGAAATCGCGGGAGAGCTGCTTTTCGAGCGCGCGGGCATAGGCGGCGATGCCGCACAGCTCGTCATAGGTCGAAATCAGTGCGAGCCTGGCGCCACGCGGGGGGCTCGTACGCAACCGATTGAGAGCGAGCCTGGGAAATGACGCCAAACCGGCTTCGAATTCGAGGGTCGCCATAAGGTTCTTCCCTTGTCCTTTGTCCCGCCCGCTGCCTGGGCACACATCTATGGAATTGAAATATTTTCAACGTATTACCTATCATCTCGCGAAAGCGGAGACTCGCAGCCGGGAGTCGCTAAAGGTGGTCCCGGACCGATTGCACGATGAGGCCGCCGATGGCCCAGATCGCAAAGGCAATCAGAAAAACGACGCCGATGGCAAAGAGCCGCCGCGGATAAAGCGGCTCTTCGGGCAGGCTCGGCCTGACAAAGGCGGCGAGATAGATCCCCTGCCGGTCGGCGTCCCGGCGCGCCTGGTCGAGCGCCTGGAGCGCGTGCTGATAGGCGGTCTCGGCAAAGCGCCGCTCGCTCGCCAATTTTTCGTAGGCGGTCATAGCCCGCGACAGGGGGTGGGCCCGGGTTTCCCCCTTTTCGGCGATCCCGTCCGCGACCGAACGTTCCTGTGCGGAGAGCGAACCGATGCGCGCGCGCAGAAGTTCGAGCGTGGGGGCATCGTCCTTCAGATAGTGTTCGAGCATGGCCAATTCGGTTTTGGCGCGCACCCGCTCTTCGCGCAGCTCCGCGGCGAGGGTTTCGGCCGCATTCGCCGTCTGCCGCGGGTCGACGACGCTCTCCGTCTCGCGGAACGCGCGCAGCCGCGTCAGTGCATTGTCGAGCCGCGCCTCGGCGCGGTCGAGATCCTGTTGGGCATGGCCGAGCGCATCACGGCGCGCCCGTTCTGAGAGATCGTTGACGAGGCGCTCGGCGGCGACAAGGATTGCGCGGGCCAGCACGAGAGCGTCGCGGGCGGCAAAGGCCCGGACCCTGACGGTAATGCTGCGGTCGGTCGCGTCGTAGAAGGCGTCGACCTGACCGCGCCAATAGCGCACCAATTCCTCGGCCGGCACCGGCGGGTGCAGCCGGGCCGGCCAGTCCGCCTGGGGAGGCGAAAACATCGCATTGAGATCGAGCGTCCGGCCGAGATCGTCGACGATCGCGCGGCTCTCGATATAGTGAACGACCGCGGACGAATCGGCAGCGACCGGAGAGATCGCGAACAGGAGATTGCCGGGCTCTTCCGGCACCGGCTCGGCGCTGCGCACGCCAAAACGGAACTCGACGACATACTGGTCGGCGGCGACAAACAGATAATAGATCCCGGCGACCGCGACCGGGAGCGCGACCAGCAGCAGAAACGAGACGAGGGGCACCGATAAAGCGCGGCGTATTCCGGTTCCGGCGCGGCGCAGCGCCGGCAGCGGCAGTTCGGGGATATGGACCCGCTCCACAGTCATCGGCTGTCGCCCGCAAAGCTCTGATAGCAGGCAAGCGCCGCGCCGATGTCGTCATAGAGGGTGAGCGCGCCATCGGCGAGGACCGCGCCGCGGTCGCAATAGTGCCGGATCGTCTCCGGGTTGTGCGTCGCCAGGATGATGTCGGCGCGGCGCAGCCGCTCGCGGAAGGCATCGGCACATTTGCGGCGAAAGCGCAGATCGCCGATCTCGGTCACTTCGTCGACCAGAAAGACGTCGAAATCGATCGCCAGGCAGGCGGCGAAACCGAGCCGCGCCCGCATTCCGGCGGAATAGGTATCGACCGGCATGTCGAAATATTCGCCGAGTTCGGCAAACGCCTCGACGTAGCCGCACGTGGCGCGCAGCGGGGCGCCGTAGATGCGGGCCAGAAACGCCGTGTTCTCGCGGCCAGACAGGCTGCCGTGAAAGGTGCCGCCAAAGCCGAGCGGGAAGGAAACCCGGACATCGCGGCGGATCGTGCCGCGATCGGGCAGCTCGGAGCCGGCGAGGAGGCGAAGGAGGGTCGACTTGCCGGCGCCGTTTAGACCGAGAATGCCGAAATTGTGCCCGGCAGCAAAACGCGCGCTGACAGAGTCGAGCACGGCTTTGCGGCCGCTCCGCACGCGGTGGAATTTCGAAACCCGGTCAAGCGCAATCATGGGCAAGCGCAATCATGGCGGCGGAAGAAGCCGGCGGCGCAACAGACGTTCGAGCGCCATGCCGGTGAGCAAGGTCCACAGCGCCAAGGTCACGAGATAGCCGCGATCAAGCCAATGCGGTTCGTAATCCGCGAAGAAACTCGTGCGAAACCAGTCGACCGCCTGCAGTACCGGATTCCACACCAGCAGATGGCGTACCCGGTCCGGCATTGCCGCCGGCACGTAGAAGATCCCGGAACAGAAATACAGGATGCGGATGATCTGCACCCAGATCTTGTCCCACCCTTTCCAGAAGGCGTGAATGACGGCGTTCAGGAAACCGACGCCGCAGGCGAACAGCCACACCGCGAAGAGGGCGGCACAAGCGCCCGGGAGGTCACGGGGAACGGCGTCGAGCCCAATCGCGGCGAACCCCGCCAACAGGATCGACGCCACGACGAGGTCGGTCGCCAGTTCGAGCAGACCGCGGGCCAGAACCACATCAAAGCTGCCGACCAGCGGCAATTGCAACAGCGATCCGTTGCTGGCGATCGCAAAGGTCATGGTGCTGCTGGTATGGGCAAACAGGTGATAGGGAACGAGGCCGGTATAGTAAAAAATGAAGAAGTGGCGCCCGATCGGCGGCCGACCGCGCATCATCACCGCAAAGACCAGCGCCAGCATCAGCATGTGCAGGATCGGCTCCAATAACGCCCAGCCGTAACCGAGCCGCGACTCGCCAAAGCGGGTGCGGGTCTCGCGCAGGATCAGCGCGTGCAGGACCCGCAATTGCGTCGCGAGGGAAGCGGCAGCGCCGCGCGGCGGGCGCGGCGGACGCAAGGCGCGCGCGCCGGCAAGGACGCGATCCTCCTGCGCCGGGCGGCGGCGGGCAAGGACGTGCAATAACGCCTCGGCATAATCCTCGCTGTCCGGCGCCTCGCAGATCAATGCGCCGCCGAGGGCGAGCGCCTCGGCAATGCGGCCGGCGTCGCAATAGGCCGCGAGTTGCGCGCGCCGTGCCGCCCGGTTCGGCGGATCGAGAACGGCCGCCCGGCCATAGGCTTCGGCCGCCGCCGCGGGATTGCCGAGGCGGTGCAACAGGCCGGCGCGATGGAGATGATATTCGGCCGTCTGCGGGGCATGGGCGAGCGCCGCCTCGACCGCCGCCAGCGCCGCCTCGATATGCCCGCGCAGCATCTCGGCCGCCGACAATTTGCGCAAGGCCGCGTCGTCGTCAGGATGGCGGCGGATCGCCTCGTTGAGGATCAGGACAGCCTCGTCGAACCGCTCGCTCCGCAACAAGAGCTCCGCCGCATGATCGGCATTGTCGCGGTCCGCGGGATCGCAGCGCCAGGCCCGCACGGCCGCCGCAACGGCCGCATCGCGCTCGCCCGCCTGCCATAGGACGGCCGACAGGCGGCGCAGGGCGATGCCGTCCTCGGGCGCGAGCGCCGCGGCGCGCGACAGGTAAAAGGCAGCCTCTTCGCGCCGACCGGCCTGCTCGCACAGGCACCCGGCATGAAGGGCGAATTCGAACGAGGCCGGATCGCGATCGCTCGCCCGCATGCCGTGAAAAATCGCCCGTTCGAGAGCGCCGGCGACCGCGAACGAGCCGCTCGCATGCCTGTGCCCCGCGATCCATTGCGGACACAGCGCGAGCAGGCGTTCATAGGCGGCGCCGGCGGCGGCGTGGTCATGACCATTGCTGAACAGCCAGGCGCAGAGCCGCACCGTCTCTTCGTCATCGCTCTGTACATCAAAGGCGGCGTGGGCAAGGGCGAGCGCTTCGCCGGTGCGGCCGTCGCGAAGCAATTGCTCGGCGCGGCGGCAGAACGCGGCCCGCTCGGCCGCGGGGGCGCTTTCCGTGGCTCCGGTCATTGCCGCGCTCTCGATCCGGCGCGCATCTGCGTCGCGGTCTGATGGCCAAGGGCCAGCCGCAGAAGGTGTGAAGTCCATCGCTGCATCTGAGTCTTCTTGCCCTTATGTCTAAAATGCCGCCGATCTCTCATCAACCAGGCAGATTGGTTAATGGAGAAAATTTGCGTGTTGCGCGCGTTGCGTTGCGCGGCCATGCGATCGCGGCAGGGCTCGAACGCGTTGCGGCGCGGCTTTCCCGGCTGGTTTCCGGAACGTTTCGGCTCTAATCTCAGCGGAGAGGAAAAGGCGCTCGCGGCAGAGGGCGATCGCCGGGACGAGAGGAGAGCCACGCAATGGCGTTCGAGTTCGGCATGTTCCACGAGTTTCAATGCCCTGCCGGCAAGAGCCAGGCGGAGGCCTTCGCCGAGTCGTTCGAACAGGTGGACGCAGCCGAGCGCTGGGGACTCGATGCAATGTGGCTGGCCGAGATCCATATCGCGCCGGAGCGCTCGGTCCTGGCGGCGCCGCTGTCGATCGCCAGCGCCATCGCCGCGCGCACGCGCCGGATCAAGATCGGCACCGCGGTCCAGGTCCTGCCGCTGTGCCATCCCTTGCGCATCGCGGAGGAAGCCGCGACCGTCGACCAGATCAGCCACGGGCGGCTGATTTTCGGGGTCGGGCGCAGCGGCTTCCCGCGCACCTACGAGGCCTATGGCGTGCCCTATGGCGAGAGCCGCGAGCGCTTTGCCGAGACCCTCGAAATCATCAAGCGCGCCTGGACCGAGCCGGCTTTTTCGTTCGCCGGCAAATACTACAATTTCGAGAATGTGCGGCTGACCCCGAAACCCTATCAAGAGCCCTATCCGGAAATCCGCATCGCCGCCAACAGCGCCGACACCTTCCCCGCCATCGGCAAGCTCGGCCACGGGGTGTTTGTCGCGGTGCGCCTCGGCACGTTGTCGGAACTCGCCCCCAACATCCGGGCCTATCGCGAAGCCTGGAAGGCGGCCGGTCATCCGGGCGCGGGCAAGGTGTTCCTGCGCGCCCCGGTCTATGTCGCCGACACGGCCGCGGCGGCGCGTTCCGAGCCGGAAGAGAGCATCATGTATTTCTACCGCTATCTCGGCGAGCGGCTCGAAGATTCGGCGACGCGGGCCGGGGTGCGCGCGGTCGAGGACCGGGCGGCGCGCGGCCGCCGATTGCAGACGATCACCTATGACGAGGCGCTGCGCGACAAGATCATCGTCGGCACGCCCGAAGCCGTGACCGACCGGCTGTTGGGGCTCAAGGAGGAGCTCGGTCTCGACGGCATCCTCGCCGAGATGAATTGCGGCACCAAGATCCCCCACCAGAAGGTCATGAAATCCTTGCAGCTCCTCTGCGAAAAGGTCATGCCGCGCTTTCATTGAGGGTGGCGCCGGCGCCCTCACCCGCCTCGCTCCGCTCGGCACCCTCTCCCGCATTGCGGGAGAGGGGGGACCAGCCCGAAGGGTTGGTGGGTGAGGGCTCATCGGCGAAAGCATTTATTGGTAGACGATCCGAAAATGGCCGCTCGCAATATTTTCCACCCCGATTTCACGCCCACGCCCTATTGGTGGGAAGCCTACCGGCCCGCCGACGGCGAGCTTGCCCCGGTGCCGCAGCGGGCGCGGGTCGCGATCGTCGGCGGCGGCTATGCCGGATTGTCGGCGGCGCTCGAACTTGCCCGGCACGGCATCGACGCGGTCGTGCTGGAGGCGCAGGAGCTCGGCTTTGGCGCCAGCACCCGCAACGGCGGCTCGGTCAGCGGCGGGGTCAATCTCGGCAAGGGCTTCGGCGGCCGCAGCCTCGATCCCGGCTCGGACCGGGCCGGGCACATCCTTGCCGACGCGGCCGACGCCTTCGGCCTCGTCGAGCGGCTGATCGCGGAGGAACGGATCGCCTGCTTCTGGGAGAAGCGCGGCCGCTTTGTCGGCGCCTGGGCCAAGAGCCATTTCGCGGCGCAGGAACGGCGGCTCTCGCTGTTGAACAGCGCCGCCCAATCCGGCGCCCATATGGTGCCGCGCGAGCGCCAGCGCGAAGAGATCGCCAGCGACTATTATTTCGGCGGCATGGTCGTCGAGCGCTCGGCAAAGCTGCATCCGGCGCTCTATTACAAGGGGTTGCTCGACGCCTGCCGGCGCCGCGGCGTCACCCTCTGCGCCCGCGCGCCGGTCGCGCGGATCTCCCGCGCCGGCACCGAGTGGCGGCTCGAAACCGGACGCGGTGCGCTCGCCGCCGGCGACGTCGTGATCGCCACCAACGGCTATACCGGCAAATTGACGCCAAGGCTGCGCCGCCGCATCGTGCCGATCGCCAGCCACATCATCGCCACCGAGGAACTGCCGGAGGATCTCGCCCGCTCATTGATCCCGAAAGGGCGCAGCCTGTCCGACACTAAGCGGGTGTTGTGCTATTACCGCATGTCGCCCGACGGCCGGCGCATGCTGTTCGGCGGCCGCGCCCGCTTCACCCAGGTCGACGCCAAGATCAGCGCGCCGATCCTCTACCACACGATGACCGCGCGCTTCCCGCAATTGCGCGGCTTCCGCGTGACCCACGCCTGGACCGGCAACACCGCGTTCACCTTTGACGCCCTGCCGCATATGGGGGTGGAGGAGGGACTGCATTACTGCCTCGGCTGCAACGGCAGCGGCATCGCGATGATGACCTATCTCGGCTGGCAGACGGCGCGCACCATCGCCCGTATCGCCAATGCGCCCTGCGCCTACGACAACGGCGATTTCCCGACCCATCCGCTTTATACCGGCAATCCGTGGTTCCTGCCGTTGGTCGGCGGCTGGTACCGCCTGCGCGACCGGCTCGACCGCCTCGCCGCCTGAGCCGCTGCAACACAGGAGACGCCCGATGGATTTCGACAGCTTCAAAACCTCGCTCGCCGCGGCGGCGCCGCCGGAAGGTTTGAACCCGGCCGTGCAGGCCTTGTGGTGGGAACAAAAGGGCGACTGGGATCGCGCCCACAAATGCGCGCAGCAGCAGGGGGACGCCGAAGGCGCCTGGGCGCACGCCTATCTGCACCGGGTCGAGGGCGACCTCCGCAATGCCGGCGGCTGGTACGGCCGCGCCGGCAAGCCGGTGTCGACCGCCCCGCTCGCCGAGGAGTGGGAGACGATCGCCCGCGCCCTCCTCGGCGGCTGACGCTGCGCGCCGCTCAGGCGTGAAACGACTTCCAGTCGACGCCGCGCTCGAAGGCGGCGGCGGCGCGGTAGATCGTCTCCTCGTCAAACATCCGGCCGACCAGCATCAGGCCGACCGGCAGGCCGTCATGGAGGCCGCAGGGCAGGCTCATCGCCGGGTGGTGGGTGACGTCGAACGGCATCGTGTTCGGCAGCATCTCGAAGGCGCGCCGCAGGATCTCTGCGATCGGCGCATTGGCTTCGGGCAGCGGCGTCGCCACCATCGGCAGGGTCGGCATCAATAGCAGATCATAACGCGCCAGCGCCTCGTCATAGGCGCGCCGCAATCGCCGCACCAGGTTCTGCGCTTTGGCATAGTAATGCCCGCGATAGCGCGTCACCATGTACTGACCGAGCAGCATCGTGTTCTTCAGGCTGTCGGACAGTTCGTCGGCGCGGCTCTTCCAGCCGCTGTGCCAATCCAGCATCGAGGTGACGTAGAGCCCCTGCCAGTTGAAACCGAAGCCGTTGCCCAGCATCATCTGCATCGTCGCCCCCTCGGCGCCGATCGGCAGCCAGATCGCCGGGCCCAGGCGGTGCATCGGCAATGACAGGGTCTCGACCTGCGCGCCCAGTCCGCGGAACCGCTCCGCCGCCTCGCGCACGACGGCGTCGACCTGCGGCTGGGATTGCGGATGGCCAAAGCCCTCCTCGACGACCGCGATCCTGAGCCCGGCCGCACCCCGGCCCAGGGCCTCGCGATAGGGCTTGGCCGCCGTGCCGGCGAATTGCCGCGGGTCGAGCCCGTCAGGCCCGGCCAGGACTTCGAGCAACAGCGCATTGTCCTCGACCGTCGCGGTCATCGGGCCGGTATGGTCGAGGGTCAATTCGATCGGCATGATGCCGGTATAGGGCACCAATCCGTGCGTCGGCTTCATCCCGTAGATGCCGCAGAACGAGGCCGGGATGCGGATCGAGCCGCCCTGGTCGCCGCCCAAGGCCATGTCGGCCTCGCCGAGCGCGACGACGACGGCGCTGCCCGAAGACGAACCGCCGGCCGAATAGCCCTTGCGGTGCGGGTTGTGCACCGGCCCGCTCGCGCTGGTGTGGCTGCCGCCGGAAAAGCAGAAATACTCGCATACGGTCTTGCCGGTGATCGTGCCGCCGGCGTCGAGGATGCGGGCGGCGACGGTGGCGTCGACATCCGGCACATAGCCTTCCATCGTCGAGGCGCCGTTCATCATCGGCACCCCGGCGAGGCAGATATTGTCTTTCAAGGCGACCCTTTTGCCGGCGAGCTTGCCCGATGACGCGCCCGTCACCTCGGTCCTGACGTACCAGGCGCCGTACGGGTTCTCCTCCGGCGCCGGGCGGCGGCCGGGCCGGCGCGGATAGGCGACCGGCGGCACCTCGTCGGGGAGCTGGTCGATCAGGTTATAGGCCGCAATGCCCGGCAGCAGAGCCTCGCGATGCGCCGCGAGGTCGTCGGCGGTGAAGGTGAAACCGAGTTCCTCTGCGATCTCGCCCAATTGTGCGAGGGTCGGGGCCTTGACCGTATCGAGCGACATGATGGCTGTTCCTCCCTGATGTCGGATCGCCGCGTGACAGGCCTTGATCGGCGCGTCAGCATAGATCAGATCGGAAGTGCACGGACAGGCGCGACCCGCTCGCATGGGACGAGCACGGCCTGTCCCGGTGATCGGTGGAAAGTGCGGCTGCCAGAGGAGCTTTACATGCCCGGCAACGAAACCCGCATCCGGCGCAACGGAAATGCTGCCATTCCCGAGCCTCTATCCGAGGATTGGGCATGGCTGAACGCCCTCATTGGCAAGGTTGACGATGATTTCGCGCGAGCCGTCAAGGAGCAGCCGGAGCCGCAGCAGCGTCCGGCGCTCGACGAAGTCTTTACATCGCCACGACGATAGGGCGACGCCGCACCTACCTAATCGTCAATTTTGGCGATCGCCGCCGGTGCATCCAGAATCGGGATGTCGACGTGCGAGCCGAGGGTGAGCAGGTCGTCGTCGCCGGATATGACCAGATCTACCTGACCGGCAATTGCCACCGCCAGCACGGCATCGTCATCCGGATCGCGGCTGACCGGAGCCGGCAATCGTGGCGGATCGATGATTTCCGCCAATTGCGTCAGCTCCGCCAAGACCGATTCAGCCGTGGTGCCAGAGCGGGTCAGGATCGCCTGAAACTTTGGGCGTTTGAGGACATCGGCCAATTCGGCGAGAAGGCCGGGGCTGCTGACAAGGGTCAGCGCGCCGTTCCGGATCTGCTCAAGCAACCGATGCGGCGGCCCGTGCCAGAAAAACCCGGACAGCAACACATTGGTGTCAACAACCGCCCGCACGCTTCCGGCGCTCGATCCGGGCCGCCTTTACCTCGGCGGTGATCTCGTCGATCGACAATGGCTCGATGCCGGCCGCGGTGACGCGGTCGGCGATCGAGAGGAGCCTGTCAGCCGCTTGCTGGCGTTTGAGGGCATCGACCAACAGCTTTTCCAGCGCCTGCGGCGTCAACAGACCCGCTTCGTGCGCGGCCTTTGCCATGGCTTCGGGTAGTTCGATCTCGATCTCGATTTTGGTCATAATCCCGATTTCTGCGCCTACAACACCTCAAACAGCCCCGCCGCGCCCATGCCGCCGCCGATGCACATCGTGACGACGACGTGGCGCACGCCGCGCCGTTTGCCCTCGATCAAGGCGTGGCCGACGAGACGCGCGCCCGACATGCCGTAAGGGTGGCCGATCGAAATCGCGCCGCCGTCGACATTGTAGCGCTCGGGGTCGATGCCGAGCCGGTCACGGCAATAGAGGGCCTGCACCGCGAACGCCTCGTTCAACTCCCACAAGCCGATGTCGTCGATCCTGAGCCCGTGCCGCTGCAATAGTTTCGGCACTGCGAAGACCGGGCCGATGCCCATCTCGTCGGGATCGCAGCCAGCGACCGCGATGCCGCGATAGGCCCCCAAGGGTTCGAGGCCGCGCCGCTCGGCCTCCTTCGCTTCCATCAGCACCGAAGCGGAGGCGCCGTCGGAGAGCTGCGAGGCGTTGCCGGCGGTGATGAAGCGGCCCTCCTTGACCCGCTGCCCGTCGCGGAACACCGGCTTCAGGGCGGCGAGACCTTCAAGCGTCGTCGACGGGCGGTTGCCCTCGTCCTTGTCGAGCCTCGTCTCGACATGCGAGACCGCGCCGGTCTCGCGGTTCTCGACGCGCATACGCGACGGCAGCGGCGCGATCTCGCGGTCGAAGCGACCCGCCTGCTGCGCCGCCGCGGTGCGCTGCTGCGACTGCAATGCGTATTGGTCCTGCGCCTCGCGCGTTACCTGATAGCGCTCGGCGACGATCTCGGCGGTCTCGATCATCGCCATGTAAAGGTCGGGGCGCTCGGCGACGAGCCACGGGTCTTGGGCGCGGTACTGGTTGCGGTGCTCGTTCTGTACCAATGAGATCGACTCGACCCCGCCGCCGACCGCGATGGTCATACCGTCGTCGACGATCTGTTTTGCCGCGGTCGCGATCGCCATCAATCCGGAGGCGCATTGCCGGTCGATCGACATGCCCGGCACGGTGGCCGGCAATCCGGCGCGCAAGGCCGCCTGGCGCGCGACGTTGTAGCCGGTCGAGCCCTGCTGCAATGCAGCGCCCAAGACCACGTCGTCGATCTCGGCCGGATCGACGCGCGCGCGCCGCACCGCCTCGGCGACGACATGGCCGGCCAGTTCCTGCCCTTGGGTATCGTTGAAGGCGCCGCGATAGGCCTTGCCGATCGGTGTCCTCGCGGTCGATACGATGACGGCTTCGCGCATCCTGTCCTCCCTTCCTTCAGTCGCCGGCCGCGGCGCGGCGCTCGTATTTGTGCGCCGGGGTGTTGATCGGCGCCGAGAGCGGCGCGGCGCCGAACGAGGCGAAGCGCCGATCCTCCGGGGCATCACCGTAGAGCGTCGTGCGCTGGCGCGGCGCGCGGCCGAGCGAGCGGATCAGTGCCTCCATGCTCTCGGGCGGCATCTCCTCGCCGTTGACCGCGCCGGCGGCGCGGGTGATGCTCTCGTTCATCAGGGTGCCGCCGAGATCGTTGGCCCCCGCTTCGAGGCAGACGGCAACCCCGCCCGGACCCATCTTGACCCACGAAGCCTGGATATTGCGGATCAGCGGGTGAAGAGCGAGGCGGGCGACCGCATGCATCAACACCGCCTCGCGCCAGGTCGGGCCGCGGCGCGAGCGGCCCTTCAACGCGATCGGCGTCTCCATCGGAACAAAGGGCAGGGGCACGAATTCGGTAAAGCCGCCGGTCTTCGCCTGCAGGCGGCGCAGCCGCAGCAGATGGCGCGCCCAGTGCACCGGCCGGTCGACATGGCCGTACATGATCGTCGCCGTGGCCCTGAGCCCGACGCCGTGCGCCGCCTCCATGACTTCGAGCCATTGCGCAGTCTTGATCTTGTCCGGGCAGATCACGGCGCGGACCTCGTCGTCGAGGATCTCGGCTGCAGTGCCGGGCAGGGAGCCGAGCCCGGCGGCCTTCAATTCGCGCAGAAAATCGGGCAGCGAACGGCCGAGCGTCTTTGCGCCCTGCCACACTTCGAGCGGCGAAAAGGCATGGACGTGCATGCCCGGCAAGGCTCCCTTGATCGCGCGGCAGATCGCGAGATAGGTTGCGCCGGTGTATTCGGGGTGGATGCCGCCCTGCAGGCAGACCTCGGTGGCGCCGCGCTCCCACGCCTCCTCGGCGCGCCGCACGATCTCGTCATGGGCAAGATCGTAAGGCCGGCCGCGCAGGTTCTCCGACAATTTGCCCTTGGAGAAGGCGCAGAACTGGCAGCGGAAATAGCAGATATTTGTGTAGTTGATGTTGCGGGTCACGACATAGCTGACCGTGGCGCCGTTGACCTGCCGCCGCAGCCGGTCGGCAGCAGCGCAGACCTCGTCGAATTCCTCGCCGCGGGCGGCGAAGAGCCGCACGATCTCGGCCTCGTCAAGGGTTTCGCCGGCGAAGGCGCGGTCGAGGATGGCGCCGAGCGCGCCGCTTTTACCCCCTCTCCCCCCATTGGGGGGGGAGGGTCGGGGTGAGGGGGCAGCGGCGCGGTCTGTTGCCGGGAGTGCCCCCCTCACCCTTCCCTCTCCCCCCATTGGGGGGAGAGGGTTATCAAGAGCAGGGTGGAGGCGAGGCGGCGGATCGTCGCCGGCGCCGGCGATCCACGCGTCCGGGCGCGCCAGTCCTTCGGCATCCATCGCCCGCAACACCGGGGCGCGCAGGGCGGGGGCGAGCCAACGCCCGGGGTCGTGCGCGTAAGCCGGATAGAGCGCGAGCCGCTCGACGAGGTGCTTGCCGGCGGCGGCGGTGCCCGCCGCCAAGGCCGCGAGAGCCGGCCATGGCGCCTCGGGGTTGACATGGTCGGGGGTGACCGGCGACACGCCGCCCCAATCGTTGATCCCGGCCGCGATCATCGGCTGCAATGCGTCGGGGTTCAGGTTGGGCGGCGCCTGGATGTTCATCTCTGCGCCGAAGACGAGGCGCGCCGCGGCGATCGTCCACAGATGCTCGGCGAGATCGGGCTCGGGCGACGCGGCCATGCGGGTCCCGGGCTTGGCCCGGAAATTCTGGATAATGATCTCCTGGATGTGGCCGTAACGCTCCTGCAGGTCGCGCAGGGCGAGGAGGGCTTCGATGCGCTCGGCCCGGGTCTCGCCGATGCCGATCAGAATGCCCGAGGTGAACGGCACCGCTGCCTCGCCGGCCGCCGCGATCGTCTTAAGGCGCACCGCTGGGACCTTGTCGGGCGAGCCGAAATGCGGCCCGCCGCGCTCGCACAGCCGCGCCGCGGCGCTTTCCAGCATGATTCCCTGCGACACTGAAACCTCGCGCAGCCGCGCGATCTCGGCGCGGTCCATGATGCCGGGATTCAGGTGCGGCAACAGCCCGGTCTCGCGCAGGACCAGCCCGGCCATCTCGGCAAGGTAGGACAAGGTGCTGTCGTGACCGAGGCGAAGGAGCGCCCCGCGCGCCGCCGCATAGCGCAATTCGGGCTTGTCGCCCAATGTGAACAATGCCTCGTGGCAGCCGGCGCGGGCGCCGGCGCGGGCGATCGCCAGAACCTCCTCGGCGTCGAGATAGACGGGTTCGCCCGGCCGCGGCGGATGCGCAAAGGTGCAGTAATGGCAGACGTCCCGGCACAGCTGCGTCAGCGGGATGAACACTTTTTTTGAATAGGAAACGAGCGCGCCGTGCGCCTTGTCGCGCAGGGCCGCGGCAACCCGCATCAGCGGCCACGGGTCGGCGGTCTCGGCGAGCCGCAGGGCGGCCTCATCGTCGAGCCGCTCCCCCGCCCGCGCCCGTTCGAGAACTTCGTCGATCGTCATCCCCGATGATCTCCCCAGAACTCCGCCCCCAGCATAGCATTCTCGGCGAGCAATGCGCGCGCCCGGCTGTGCAAAGGCAGCGCCGCAAAAGCGGCAAGATCCTGCGGCGTGTCGATGTCGAGCGCGAGACCGGGCAGGCGCCGCACCGTCGGGCGGATGCCGCAGGCCTCGGCGGCGCGCAGATGCGGAAAGAAGCTGTCCATGCCGAAACGCAATGGCACCGCCAGGGGCGGCGAGCAAATGACCGCGTTCGAGCCGCGCTCGTCATGCGAAGGCGCGATCGTGAAGGCCGGCGCCGGGCGATGCGCCGCGATCAGATCGGCGATCTCGGCCGAGGTCACCAGCGGCACGTCGCCCGGCAGGGTCAACAGGCCGGCGCGGCCCTCGGCTTCGAGGAGCCGCGCCGCTGCGGCGACCGCGCCCGTATGCCCGTCGCGGGCACCGGTTTCGAGGAGCCGCGCACCGTAGCGGCCGGCGAGCCCGGCGGCCTGCGGATCGATCGTGACGACGACGAGCCCGGCAAGCTGCGGCGTCGCGGCGAGGGCGGCGAACACGTCCTCAAGCATCGCCAGCATCAATTCCTGCCGCAGAGCCGGCGTCAGCAGCGGCGAGAGGCGCTCTTTCGCCCGGCCCAGTTCCTTGACCGGCACGACCGCCCACAGATCCATGTCACAGCCCATCGGCGGCGAGCAGCACGGTCCGCGCCAGGGCCTCGCGGTCGGCGAGCGTCGTCATCAAGGTCGGGGCGAAGCGGACCGGCAGACCGACGTCGCCGAGCCTCTCGGCATCGGCTGCGTCGGCGATATAGAGATCGAGAATGTCGTGGTAATGCCGCGCCACCGCGGCGGCGTCGACGGCGAGACCCAGTTCGCCCATGATCTTGGCGGTCGGTCCCTTGACCGCCCTGCCGCCGATCAGGGGCGACACCGCGACGACCGGAGCGCGGCACTCGGCCAGCGCCCGGCGCAGGGCGGGCAGCGCGAGGATCGGGTCGATGCTGAGAAACGGGTTCGACGGGCAGATCACGACCGCCCGCAGATCGGGGTCGGCGAGCGCGGCCAATGCCTCCTGCTGCGGCCGGGCCGTCACGGCGCCGTCATAACGGATCTCGCGCACCGCCGGACGGGCCTGCCGGCGGACAAAATAATCCTGGAAGTCGAGCCGGCCTTCGTCGGTGGCGAGCCGGGTGCGCACCGGGTCGTCGCTCATCGGCAATAGCCGCGCCCGGATGCCGAGGCGGCGGCGGAAATCCTCGGTGATCCGCGACAGGCTCTCGCCCGCCGCGAGCCGGCGGG
Source organism: Allostellaceae bacterium (assembly GCA_035252905.1). Classification (GTDB taxonomy): domain Bacteria; phylum Pseudomonadota; class Alphaproteobacteria; order ATCC43930; family CGMCC-115725; genus AP-15. The sequence goes on from DATFCQ010000285.1 coordinate 35,027, forward strand.
TGCGCTCGACATGGGTCGCCAGATCGCCGTCGCCGAGCTTGAACCAGGTCTCGCCGCCGAGGCTTGCGAGCGCCTGCATAAAGGTCCAGGTCTCGCCGCGCCGGCCCCAGCCGGTCTCGGGGTTGTCGAGCCCGGAGAGGGTATAGAGCAGAGTGTCGAGATCGGGCGAGACGTGAAGGCCCAGATGCACAAAATCGTCGCCGGTATTGACGATCACCGTCAATGTCTCGGGCGGCAGGATATGGTAGAGCCCGAGCGCCAGTTTGGCGCCGCCGACGCCGCCCGAGAGCGCGAGAACGGGGCCGCTCATCGGAACAGGTCGTGCTCGGCCGGGCGGACCAGCGCCGCCGCCGGCGCCTCCGGGGCGGACCAGGACAGGCCGCGCACCACGATAATCGGCAGGCCCTCGTCGGCCTGTCCCATGACCAGGGAGGCGGCGGCGGCGATCTCGTCGGCAAAGCCGATCTCGGTCACCAATAAGGGCCGGCCGAACAGGTCGGGCTGGCCGCGGCGGTCGACGACCGCCGGCAGGCCGGCGGCACCGAGCGCGACGCCGGCGA
>DATFCQ010000286.1:0-13429 GCA_035252905.1 Allostellaceae bacterium
GGTCTCGACCCCCGTATGGTCCGCCTTGACGCGGATCTTGACGTTGTAGTCGATGACCCTCTTGACCGCGACCAGCGCCTTCATCTCGTCCTCTATTGGGGTCCCCGCGCGCCCCAATGGTACCATTGGGGCGCGCGGGGCTGGGCTGTCGAGGCGGCGAATTGTGCACGGGCACAGACATAAGGCAAGCGCCTCATCCGCCGCACCGCCGCAGGGGATGATAATCTTTGCATGATCTATCGAGTGTCCGCCATGCCCGGCCGGCCTGCTGACGACCCGATCCTGAAACGCTTCCGCGCGGCGCTCGATCACATCTATGGCGAGCGCATCGAGCCATTCCTTGGCTTCCCTTCGCAGCAAGGCGTTGCTTTTTGAAGTCCAGCCCCGTCCTGTATGAGGCGTAGGGCGGAAAAGCGGAGCGCATTCCGCCTTTTCCGATCGTGCCCGCGGCCGTTACGATGGCGGAATACGCTTCGCTCTTCCGCCCTACATGCATTTTCCGCCGATACTAGGGACTTTTCCTCCGAACCATGCCCATCCCTGTCAGGGCTGGGGCCGGTTGGCCCCCGGCTGCCACAACACGTCGCGGGCGCCGTTGTCGTTCAGGCGGCGGCCGAGCACAAAGAGGTGGTCGGAGAGCCGGTTCAAATAGCGCAACGCCTCGGGGTTGACCGGCTCGGCGGCGGCCAGCTCGCTGGTGAGGCGCTCGGCCCGCCGAGTGATCGTGCGGGCGAGGTGGAGATGGGCGGCGGCCGGCGTGCCGCCCGGCAGCACGAACGAATTGAGCGGCGCCAAGGCGGCGTTCATCTGGTCGATCTCCTGTTCGAGCCGTTCGACCTGGGCGGCGAGGATGCGCAGCGCGCCGGATGCGCGCCGGCCGTCCTCGGGCGTGCACAGATCGGCGCCAAGATCGAACAGATCGTTCTGGATACGCGCCAATATCTCGTCCGCCGCCGCGTCGGCGTAAAGCCGGACAAGGCCGATCGCGGCGTTGGCCTCGTCGACTGTGCCGTAGGCGGCGACGCGCAGCGCGTGCTTATTGACGCGAGTGCCGTCGCCGAGCGAAGTCTCGCCCTTGTCGCCCCCGCGCGTGTAGATGCGCGTCAGCCGCACCATGCCGCGCCGCCCTCTTAGCGGCCGAGCATCATCAGCATCGCCAGCAGAACCAGCGCCAGCGCCTGCATGATGACGCGCGACTGCATCAATTTGTTCGAACGGCGCGGATCGCCGCCTCTCAGCATCGACGAAACGCCGAGCCCGAGCACGACGAGGACGCCGATCAATGCGCAGACCAGAAGGAAGGTCAGGACGATCTTCATCGGCCGAATATGGACCCGCGGCGAGCGCGCGGCCAGAGCCGATTTCCGCGGCCCGGCCGCGGCCGCCTATTGTGAAGAGATCCGCGTGCGCAGGCGGTGGCCGTGCGCGATCGCCCGCGCCATCCGGCCGGGTATGCCGGCGCGCACGCTCCTCAGATTGCGCTGCAAGCGATTGTGGCGCTGGCGGGCATGGGCCCGGGTCTCGGCCGCGCTCGGGCGCCGCGGATGCGCGGCGATCCGCTCGGGGCCGTCATTGGCGGGCTCCTCCAGGGTCAAGACGGAGAGGAGATCGGGTGCGGCGGCGACCCGCGGCGTCATCGGCGGGGCGAGGCCGAAAAGCTTCTCCAGGGTCGCGATGATCGAGGTGTGATCGAACGGATAGGAGGGCCCGTCCCCCGCAGCCGGCGGACGCAGGATGCTGCCGGGCGCGACAAAGGGGGAGACGATGACCGTCGGCACGCGCACCCCGTACAGATCGAAGGTGAACCCGTCCGGATAGGGGCCGCCCGGCGGCACCGCGGGTGGCGGCGGGACATGGTCGAAGCAGCCGCCGATTTCGTCATAGGTGATGATCAATAAGGTGCGCTGCCATGTCGGCGCGCTGCGCAGCGCATTGTAGACGGCCGCGATCAACTGCTCGCCATAGACGATGTTATGCGGCGGATGCTGGTCGTTCGGGACCTTGTTGGTCAGACGGCTGGCGTAGTAGCGCGGTTCGATGAAGCTGTAATTCGGCAATCTGCCGGAGCGGGCGTCCTCGGCGAATTCTCCCTCGAACAGGCGAAAACGCGTCGGAATATCGAGCCACAGATGGAGCAATGTCGCCGCCTGCGGCAGATCGTGGAAATAGATCTTCCAGCTACGGCCCGCTTTGCCGAGCCGATTGAAGATCGTCGGCATCATGCGCGGCCAGCGGCGCGGAAAGCGGGATCGCTCATTGTTGACGAACCCGCCGCCGGTCCCGCAATGCGTGAAATAGCGGTTGGGCCAAGTCTCGCACGGCGCCGAAGCATGCCAGCGGTCAGAGACGCCGAACGAGCGGGCGAGCAGGCTCAATACCGGGACCTGCGCCGGCGTGAAATAATGCATGACCGCACGGGGATCGGGGGGACCGTTCAGCCGCGGCTGCCGCATGTAATTGTCGACGAACCCGCTCATCGTCGGCTGCTGGCCGCCGCACAACCCGAACAATTGCATCTGCACGTCGGCGAACAATTCGCCCGGGTCGGGATCGGGGATGACGGCCGTCTCGGGCAGCATGGCCGGGCTGTTCCACACCCGGATCTCTTCGACCTTGCCGTCCGGCCGGTGCCACGGGTTGCTCTCGGTCCCGTCGAGACCGTCGAACGCATCGCTTTTCGGATAGAGCCGCCCGAGCATGCAGTCGAACGAGCGGTTCTCCAGCATCAGAACCACGACGTGCTCGATTTTCGGCATGAGTGCAGTGACTGTCCGGGAAGCTGAATGTCCGGGCGGGCGGCAAGCCGGCCGCGCCGGCCGGGCGCGGTCTTCGCTACGGGCGGGCTTCCTCCCGGTTGCTGACGTACTGGTAATTATAAGGGATGGTCTTGACCTGGTTTGGGTCGTGGGCGCGCAGCAGGTCGGACTGGGTCATCGTGATCGCTGAAATGTCGTCGTCGGCGGCATGGATGTTCTGGATATTGCTGGCCCGCTCCGGGCCGCCGACGCTGCAACCGGCCGCCGTGCCGAGCATCAGAACGGCGATGAGACCGAGGCGAAGACCGGTCATAAATCTCTCCGCTAATTGGAAGCCTTGAACGCTACTCTCAATAGAACACCCCTGCCAGCGTAAAGATCCGGTTGACCGGAAGTTGCGCGCACCGGATCAACGCCTTTGCCGCGCTTTCGCTCCCGGCCGGACAGCGGCGCGGCTCGGGAAAAAGCCGGTTGACGGCGAGGCTGCGGCGGGACTACATCAGGGACTATGCCTTTATCGGCGGCATCCGGCCGGGATGACCGGCGAATTAGCAGCCCGAACCCGCTGCGGGTTCGGGCCCTGTTGCTTCGCCGTCATCTTGCCGAGGACATGTCCAATGCCGTCACTTGCCACGAGCGCCGCTCCTGTTGAGCGTTCCGCGACCGCCCGTTTCTCCGTTCACGCCCGCGCCGAGCCTGGCGTCATGCCGCGATTGCTCGGACTGTTCGCCAAGCGCGGCTTGGTGCCGGCGTTCTGGCGCAGCGCCGTGTCGCGCGACGAGCGCGACCTCGTGATCGAGATTGAAATGCGCAATCTTGCCGATGAGATGACGGATTACATCGCCGCCTCTATGCGGCAGGTTGTCGGGGTCGACGTCGTGCTGACCTCGGCCGGGCCGGGCGGCCGGGCGCCCGCTCTCTGATGTCGTTCGCCGACCACATCCGTCTCTGCAACAATTACGACCCGGGCCGGGTTCTGCCGCTCATTGCCGGATCCGAGCGGATCGGGCTCGTCCGCCGCGACAACGCCGCAGTGTTGCGCCGCTTCCCCGACCTGTTCGCGGTCGGCGCGGACGCGGTGCGGCTTGCGGCTCAAGGCGACGCCGCAAGTTTGAGCGCCGCGGTCGAGGCCGCGGTCGCCGCGCTCGTCGCCGAGCGCCGCGTTCCGCGCACCCGCAACGAGACCTTCGACGTGATGCCGCGCTGGGGCGTCCCGCCGCTGTTCCGCCTCGACCGCGGCGCCGTGCCGTTTTTCGGGACGCGCGCCTACGGCGTTCATCTGAACGGCTATCGCCGCGAGAGGGGGGAGCTGATGCTGTGGGTCGGGCGGCGCGCGCCCGACAAGCAGGTAGCCCCCGACAAGCTCGACAACCTCGTCGCCGGCGGCATCGGCAATGGTCACGGCGTCGCCGACACTCTCGTCAAGGAGGGCGAAGAGGAGGCCGGCATCGCGCCCGAACTGATCGCGCGGGCGGTGCCGGTCGGGGCGGTGTCGTATCGCATGGAGACCGCGCTCGGCATCCGCGACGACGTGCTGTTCTGCTATGATCTCGAACTGCCGGCCGATTTCGCGCCGGAATGCCATGACGGCGAAATTGTCGAATTCCGGCTGATGTCGGCCGCGGCGGTGCTCGACATCGTGCGCGAGAGCGACGACTTCAAATTCAACGTCAATCTTGTGATCCTCGATTTCGCCCTGCGCCACGGCCTCATTCGGCCGGACGACCCGGAATATCTCGACGTTGCGACCGGGCTTCACCGCCCGCTCGACTGAGCGAGGGCGAGGATTTCGGCGGGGCCGAGGCCGCGCTCACGCATCGCCCGGATCGCGAGCGCGCCGTCGCGCTTGGACAGGCGGCGGCCGGCCGCATCGGTCAAGAGCGCATGATGGCGGTAGCGCGGCGTCGGCAGGCCGAGCAAGGCCTGCAACAGCCGATGTACATGCGTCGCCTCGGCAAGATCGGCGCCGCGCGTCACCAGGGTGACGCCCTGCAACGCGTCGTCGACGGTGACGGCGAGATGATAGCTCGTCGGCACGTCCTTGCGAGCCAATACGACGTCGCCGAACGACGCCGGGTCGGCGCGGCGCAGGCCCGGCGCGCCGATGCCCTCCTCGATCCAGTCGAGCGGGCCGGTCAAAGCGAGCGCCCGCGCAAGGTCGAGCCGCAAGGCATAATCGCGTCCGCTCCGCCGCTTTGCTGCGCGCGCCGCCGCGTCGAGCCGGCGGCAGGTGCCGGGATAGGGGACGCCCATCTCGCCGTGCGGCGCCGCGCCGGAACGCGCGACTTCGGCGGCAATGTCGCGCCGCGTGCAGAAGCAGGGGTAGAGGAGCCCCAGCGCCGCGAGCCGGTCGAGGGCCGCCCGGTAGTCGTCAAAATGCTCCGACTGGCGGTGCACCGGACCGTCCCAATGAAGGCCGAGCCAGGCAAGGTCGTCGAGGATCGCTGCCGCGAATTCCTCGCGGCAGCGCGTCCGGTCGATATCTTCAAGGCGCAACAGAAAGCGCCCATGAGCCGCACGCGCCGCCTGCCAGCCGGCGAGCGCCGAGCGGACGTGACCCAGATGCAGATAGCCGGTCGGGCTCGGGGCGAACCGCGTCACCGCTGGAACAGGCTCGGTCATGCGCTCCTCCGCCGGGGCAGTGTCTTAATATCTATTTCTTCCGCCGCCGGAATGCCTCACGATCGTATTCCGCCCACACGCCAGAGCCGAATAATATTTCCCTGGAATTCGACAGCACCCAGCCCGGCAATGAGGATTTCATCAATGCCAAGGTTCTGAAGCGGGCGTTGATCGCTGTTACCGAGGCATGGGAAGCGGATTGGGGAGTTGTCGAGACCTGGGACTACAAGAGCAAGAGAAGGGACGCGAGCGGGCAGTTATTGCGCCCCTGGGGCGGCTGGATCACCTATCTCTCGGCTCGTTACGCCAGCCGGGTTGCGCTGCCGCCCGCGGCAAGTGTCGAGCGGGTAGCCGGCGGTGGGCTCGTCATCATCGCGACCGAAGAGCCCTTTACCGTCGCCAATCCGGCGCATGTCGCCGCGCTCGACGCGATCCAGCGGGCATTGGCGCCGATCCAGACGTGAACGGCTCCGACCGTTCTTTCCAGTCGACCCGCTCCTTGTCATTCCGCCGGTGACAGCGATGCCGGGGTTGCGCTAACCCTAGCGCCCGGCCGCGCCCGATTGGCAAGGAGCCCTCGCAATGACCTTTACGCTTTCCGGACCGTCCTATGGGCCCGCCGCGGGCGGCGAGCCGCGCCGGCTGGTCTTGCTGTTGCATGGCCTCGGCGCCGACGGCAACGATCTGATCGGGCTTGCGCCGTATTGGGCGCCGCTGCTTCCCGACGCCGAGTTCCTGTCGCCGAACGCGCCGTTTCCGTGCGATCTCGCGCCCTATGGCTATCAATGGTACAGCGTCCAGGACCGCAGCCCCGAGGCGCAGCTTGCCGGCGTGCGCGCCGCCGCGCCGATCCTCGACGCCTTTATTGACGAGACGCTTGCGGCGCGCGGGCTCGGATCCCGCGAGCTGGCGCTCGTCGGGTTCTCGCAGGGCACCGTGATGTCCCTGTTTGTCGGGCTGAGGAGAGCCGAGCCGGTGGCCGGCATCATCGGCTTTTCGGGCCGGCTCGTCGCTCCCGAATTGCTCGCCGCCGAATTGCGTTCGCGGCCGCCGGTTCTGCTCGTCCACGGCACCGAGGACCCGATGATCGCTCATGCCGAGATGGCCGCGGCAGAACAGGGGCTCAAGACCGCCGGGGTCGCGGTCGAGAGTTTGAGCTGCCCCGGGATCGGCCATTCGATCGACGAGGCGGGGCTCTCCCGCGGCGGCCGTTTTCTGCAACGGGTCCTCGCGGCCTGAGCGCTGGCGGCGGGGGCGGGGGCGGGATACAGTCGCGCGATGAGCCATAAGCCTGCCGCGGCGAACCCGCTGTGGGGCGGCCGCTTCGCCGCCGGGCCCGCCGCGGTCATGCGCGAGATCAACGCCTCGATCGATGTCGACCGCCGGCTTTACGCCGAAGACATTGCCGGGTCCGAGGCGCATTGCGCGATGCTTGTCGCCCAGAACATCCTGTCGCCCGAGGACGGCGCGGCAATCGCCGCCGGCCTCAAGCAGATCAAGGCCGAGATCGAGAGCGGAGAATTCGCCTTTAGCGCCGAGCGCGAGGACATCCACCTCAACATCGAGGCCCGGCTCGCCGAATTGATCGGACCTGCGGCCGGGCGATTGCATACGGCGCGTTCGCGCAACGACCAGGTGGCAACCGATCTGCGGCTGTGGCTGCGCGCCGCGATCGATCGCCTCGACGGCGCCATGCGGGAGTTGCAGCGGGCGCTCCTCGATCGGGCCGAGGAAACGGCGGCCATGGCGATGCCCGGCTTCACCCATTTGCAGATCGCCCAGCCGGTGACCTTGGGCCACCATTTGCTGGCTTATGTCGAGATGATCGGGCGCGACCGCGGCCGCCTCGCCGATTGCCGGCGGCGGCTCAACGAATGCCCGCTCGGCGCCGCGGCGCTCGCCGGCACCTCGTTCCCGATCGACCGCGACAATACGGCGGCGGCGCTCGGCTTTGACCGCCCAATGGCGAATTCGCTCGATGCCGTGTCGGACCGCGACTTCGCGATCGAGTTCCTCGCCGCGGCGGCGCTCGCCGGCACGCATCTGTCGCGCTTTGCCGAAGAGGTGGTGCTGTGGGCGAGCGAGGGGTTCGGCTTCCTCGCCCTGAGCGACGCCTTCACCACCGGCAGCTCGATCATGCCGCAGAAGCGCAATCCCGATGCGGCCGAATTGGTGCGCGCCAAGACCGGCCGGCTCTCGGGCGCGCTCGTCGCCTTGCTGACGGTGATGAAGGGCCTGCCGCTCGCCTATGGCAAGGACATGCAGGAGGACAAGGCGCCGGTATTCGACGCCGCCGACACGCTCGAACTCTGCCTCGCCGCAACGACCGGCATGGTGCGCGACATGCGGCCCCGGCCCGAGCGCCTCGCCGCCGCGGCCGAGCGCGGCTTCGGCACCGCCACCGATCTCGCCGACTGGCTCGTGCGCGCCCTGGGATTGCCGTTCCGCCGCGCCCATCAGGTCACCGGCACGATCGTCCGGCGGGCGGAGGCGCGCGGCGTCGCGTTGGCCGCGCTCTCTCTCGCCGAGTTGCAGGCGGTCGAGCCGGCGATCACCGAGGCGGTGTTCGACGTGCTCGCGGTCGAGCGCTCGCTTGCCAGCCGGACCAGCTATGGCGGCACCGCGCCCGAGCGGGTGCGCGCCGCAATCGCCGCGGCCCGGCGGAGATTTCTCGCATGAGACAGCCCCTCACCCCGGCCTTCTCCCTCCCCGGGCTTGGCCCGGGGATCACGGGGAGAGGGAGGGACCCGTGGCCCGAGGACAGGCTCCGCCGCGGGAGGGTGAGGGGCATTTGCTGCCTCGTTCTCCTCCTCTCCCTGGCCGTCGCCGGCTGCGGCAAGAAGAACCCGCCGCAGCCGCCGCCGGGGGTGCCCAACACCTATCCGAGGACCTATCCGAGTGCCTGAGCCTTTCGCCTATCGGGACGGCGCGCTGTACGCCGAAAGGCTGGCGGTGGCGGAGATCGCGGCGGCGGTGGGGACGCCGTTCTACCTCTATTCGGCGGCCGGCTTCGCCGATCGCTATCGGCGCTTCGCCGCGGCCTTCGCCGCCGAGCGGCCACTGATCTGCTATGCGGTCAAGGCCAATTCCAACCTCGCCGTCTTGCGCCTGTTTGCCGGGCTCGGCGCCGGCGCCGACGTCGTCTCCGAAGGCGAACTGCGGCGTGCGCTCGCCGCCGGCGTGCCGCCGCAGCGGATCGTCTTCTCGGGGGTCGGCAAGACGCCCGAGGAACTCGCCGCCGCGCTCGCCGCCCGGATCCATCAGATCAATGTCGAGTCGTTGCCCGAACTGCTGCGGCTCTCGGAACTGGCGACCGCGCGCAACCAGACCGTCTCCGTCGCGATCCGCGTCAATCCCGACATTGACGCTGGGACCCACGCCAAGATCGCCACCGGCAAGAAAGAAAACAAATTCGGCATCGGTCTCGACGAGGCGGTCGCGGCCTATCGCCGCGCCGCCGCCTTGCCCGGGATTGCGCCTGTCGGGCTCGCCGTCCATATCGGTTCGCAGCTCGTCGCGCTCGAACCGTTCCGCCGCGCCTTCGCCCGCATCGCCGGCCTCGTGCGCGAACTGCGCGCCGAGGGGTTCCCGGTCGCGCGCCTCGACCTCGGCGGCGGCATCGGCATCCGTTACCGCGCCGAGCCGGAATTCGACCTCGACCATTACGCGCGTCTTGTGCGCACCGTCTTTGCGCCGCTCGACCTCGCGCTGGCTTTCGAGCCCGGCCGCTTCCTCGTCGGTCCGGCGGGGCTGCTCGTCGCCCGCGTCGTCACCGTCAAGGAGGCGGCGCAGCGGCGCTTTGTCGTCCTCGACGCGGCGATGAACGATCTGATCCGCCCGGCGCTGTACGACGCCTGGCACGACGTGCTGCCCGTGCGCCTGCCGGCGCGCGACGCCGCACCGGCGCCGGCGGACCTTGTCGGGCCGGTGTGCGAGAGCGGCGACACCTTTGCCTTCGACCGCGCGCTGCCGCCGCTCGGCGAAGGCGATCTCGTTGCCCTGACCGCGGCGGGGGCCTATGGGGCGGTCATGAGTTCGACCTATAACAGTCGTCTTTTGGTGCCGGAAGTTCTCGTCGCCGGCGAGCGTTTTGCGGTGATCCGGGAGCGGCCGAGCTATGAAGCGCTGTTGTCGCTCGACCGGATCCCCGACTGGCTCGGCGAAGGTGTCGAGGAGAGGGGTGCCGCATGACCGATCGCCCGCCCATCGCCCGGGAGCGCGGGTTCCTGACGGATCGAAGGGCCGCCCGCAAGAGGGCCCGCGGGCATGACGGCCGCGCTCCGGCGCGCCTCGCGATCCGGTTGGAGATCGCGCGCGCCGCGCTCCTCTGGGAGCGGCTCTGGCCCGCCTGCTGGCCGGCCGTGGTGATCCTCGGGGTCTTTGCGATCCTCGTGCTGTTCGACCTGTTGCCGCCCCTGCCGCCGCTGTTGCACGCGGCCGTATTGCTGGGTCTCGGCGCCGCCTTTATTGTCGCGCTCGGGGCCGGTTTGCGCACCGTCCGCCTGCCTGACCGCGCGGCGGCGCGCCGCCGGATCGAGCGGGCAAGCGGTCTCGAACACCGGCCGCTGCAGGCGCTGACGGATCGGCCCAGCCGCCCGCTCGACCCCCAGGCGGCGCGTCTGTGGGAAGTCCATCTGTGGCGCATGGAGGCGGCGGCGAGACGGCTGCGGGTCGGGCTCCCGGCGGCCGGGCTGGCGACGCGCGACCTCTGGGGGGTGCGCGTCGTCCTCGCGATCTTGCTGCTATTGGGTGCGATCGACGCCGGCGGCGACTGGCGCCAGCGTCTCGATCGCGCGGTGGCCCCCAATCTCGGCAGCGGGACGCCGGCGGTGATGCCGAGCCTCGAAGCCTGGGTGACGCCTCCGGACTATACCGGTCTGCCGCCGCAATTTCTGCGGGCGGGGATGCCGGTGCCGGTGCGCGTCCCGACCGGCAGCACGCTGCTGGCGCAGGTGCACGGCGGCGACGCGGCGCCCGATATCGCGATTGACGGGGACGGTCACAGGTTCAAAACCGTCGACAAGGAGAATTTCGAAGCCAAGGCCAAACTGACGCGAGGCCGCCAGTTGGCGGTGACGCAGGCGGGGACGACGCTCGGCCTGTGGCCGATCGCGATCATCCCCGACACCCCGCCAAAGATCGAATTTTCGCGGCCGCCCGGAGCGACGCCGCATGCCGCGCTCAGGATCGATTACCACGCTGCCGACGATTACGGCGTCGAGGCGGTCGCGGTGGTGATCCGCCGCCCCGCCGCGCGCGGCGCCTCCAAAAGCGGCGGCAAGACCGTGGAGGCGCTGAAACTTGCCCTGCCGCTGCCCGGTCTGCACCCGAAGGACGCCAAGGCTACCGCCTATCAGGACCTGGCGGCCCATCCCTGGGCCGGCCTGCCGGTCGAAATCCGCCTTGTCGCCATCGATGCGGCGGGTCAGACAGGCGAGAGCAATCCCGTGCAGATGATCCTGCCGGAACGCGTCTTTCACAATCCGGTTGCCCGCGCGATCATCGAGCAGCGCAAACAGCTGGTGACCGATCCGTCCTCCCGCCTTGCCGTCGCCGAGATCCTCGGCGATCTGCGCCGGGAGACGCATCTCTACGGCGGCGATGCGCTCGCCTTTCTCGGCATGCGGGTCGCCCAGGAGGAGCTGCGACATCAACAGGGTCCGCAAATGATCGCCGAGGTCGAGCGGCTGCTGTGGGACACGGCGCTGCGCATCGAGGACGGCGGCCTGTCGATGGCCGAGCGCGCTCTGCGCCGGATCGAACGCCAGTTGCAGGACGCGCTGGCGCAGGGCGCGCCGGATGCGGAGATCCAGCGCCTGATGAGCGAGCTGCGGCAGGCGCTCGACCGCTATCTGCAGCAGCTTGCGAAAAACCTGGCCCGCCACCCCGGTCAGACGACAACGCCCGACACGTCGCGGCTCGTCACCGGCCGCGATCTCCAGCGCATGCTGGATCAGGCTCGCGAGCTGGCCCGCAGCGGCGCCCGCGAACAGGCCCGCCAGCTCTTGTCGCAATTGCAGAACATGCTCGAAAACCTGCGCACGGCCACGGTTTCGCAGCAGAGCGCCGAGCAGGCGGAGCGGATCATGCGGAGCATGCGTGCGCTGATGCAGCGGCAGAAGGATCTGCTCGACCGCAGCTTCCGCGCCGCCCGGCCGCCGGGCGCGCCAGGCATGATGATGCCGCAGCTCGGCCGGCAGCAGCCGGGCGGCGACATGGGCGACGCCGCCGGCCAGCAGGACACGCTGCGGCGGTCATTGGACGAGATGATGCGCCGGCTCGGCGGCGCGATGGGCCGGGTTCCCGACCCGCTCGGGCGGGCCGAGCGGGCGATGCGGGATGCCGTCGGCGCCCTGCAGCAAGGGCTTCCGGGTGAGGCCGTCGCGCCGCAGAGCGATGCGCTCGACCAGCTGCAGCAGGCCGCCCGCGAGCTTGCCCGACAGATGGAAAACCGCCTCGGGGGCCAGCCGGGATATCGGCAGGTGCCGTCCGGCAGCCCGACCGGCCGCTCGCTCGGGCGCGACCCGTTCGGGCGCCCGGTTTCCGATTACGGGGCGTTTGACGAGGGCGACGTCAAGATCCCGGACAAAAACACGCTGCAAAGGGCGCGCGAGATCCTCGACGAACTGCGCCGCCGCGCCGGCGAGCCGACGCGCCCGCAGATCGAGCGCGATTACATCGAACGGTTGCTGAAGCAATTTTGAAACTTGCGGAATGGGTGCAACACCGGGCATGCTGAAGGTTCGGCCCGAACGCTCCGCAAGACAAGAAAGGTGATGAACAGACGGCGGCTTCTTTCCCTCTGTGCCGCGGCGGTGGCGTGGCCGACGGCTGCGCGCGCCGTGCCCGCCCCGAAATTGCGTCGGCTCTTTCTCGTCAATCCCCACACCGGAGAGACCTTCAACGGCGCCTATCGCGACGACAAGGGGCCGATTCCGCGCGCGATGCAGGAATTGTCGGTGTTCCTGCGCGACTTTCATTGCGGCGCGACGATCGCCTATGACGTCCGCGTCCTCGACTTCCTCGCCGATGTCCTCGACGCGGTCGGCGACAGCCGCGCTCGCATCCTCTCCGCCTACCGCACCCCCGCGACCAATGCGATGCTGGCGCGCACGACCTTCGGCGTGGCCGAGCACAGCCAGCACATGTACGGGCGCGCGCTCGACATTCAGGTCGACAAGCTCGCCGCGGCGATGAATGCGGCGCGGGCGATGAAGCGCGGCGGCGTCGGCTGGTATCCGCATTCGGGCTTCGTCCATATCGACTGCGGCCCGGTGCGAAACTGGACCCTCGATCAGAACAATCTGAGAAGGCTGCTATTGTTCGACGGCAGCCGGATGGAGATCGGTCCCGACGGTGAGCTGCTGGTCAGCGCCCGCGGGCGGCGCGGCAGGACGATCGGACGGCTGTCGGCCGCTCGCCGTCCGCTGACCGTCTCCGAGCGTCTCGCCCTCCACCGCGAGCTCGCCCACGCCGAATTTCTTGCCCGCCGGCAGCGCTGACGTAGATTTGACGGCGTAAAGCCCTCACCCGCCTCGCTCTGCTCGGCACCCTCTCCCGCAGTGCGGGAGAGGGGGGACCGGCCCGCAGGGCCGGTGGGTGAGGGTTTGCCTGCTATGGTGGGAGTTCGCTCCGACGCGCGCCTCACCCCGAGGCGAAGGTCACGACGACCCCGGTCGCAGTCTCGTTCGGGCGCTCGAACACGGTCTTGAAATGCTCGACCTCGCCCGGCCGCAGCCGGTTCTTCGGCGGGGCGATGGTCTTCGCCTGAACCTCCTTGTCATTCGCATTGTGCAGCGCAACCCGCAGCCGCGGAACATCGCGCGGCGCCTTGCTGGCATTGGTGATCTCGCCCTCGATGACGAGTTCGCTGCCCGCGCGGGTCGGCTGGATCCTGCGGATTTCGAGCCCGCTCCCGGACGGCGCCATCGGCAACCCGACAAAGGAATAGGCCGGCGCCGTTTGCGGAAAGCGCGCCACGACCTGGCGGCGCCCGACGACGACAATGGCGACCAGTGCGGCGATGAGGAGGATCAGTACCAGCCAGAGCG
>DATFCQ010000287.1:0-7134 GCA_035252905.1 Allostellaceae bacterium
TCCGCCATTGCCGCAATGTGGCGGAATGCGCTTCGCTTTTCCGCCCTACCCTTTCATAGCACTCAATCAAGGTGGGGCGCGCGGCGGCGGGCCAGGATCGCGATCACATCCGCGTCGGAAAGCTGCGGAAATTGCGTGTAATGGGCGCCGACGGCGACAAACGGATGCGGCGTGTCGAGGCAGACGATTTCGTCGGCTTCAGCCTCTAATTCGGCGAGCGTGTCCTCCGGCGCCACCGGCACGGCGATGACGATTTTTGCCGCCCCGGCCTTGCGCACCGCGCGCGCGGCGATGCGCATCGTGCTGCCCGTTGCGATCCCGTCATCGACAAGGATCACGCTCCGACCGGCAACGGCGATCGGCGCCCGGTCGCCGAAATAGGCGGAGCGGCGCCGCTCGATCTCGGCGAGCTGACGCGCGGTCTCGCTGCCGATATAGGACTCCTCGATCTCAAGCTCGGCGGCGAGGGCGCGGTTGATCAAGACCTGCGGCTCGGCCCCGTCGACGACCGCGCCGAGCGCGAGTTCAGGCTGCCAGGGCACGCCGATCTTGCGCACCAACACGACGTCGAGCGGCGCGGCGAGCCCCTCGGCGATCACATCGCCGACCGGTACGCCGCCGCGCGGCAAGGCGAGCACGACCGGCTTCTCCGCGCACAGAGGCAGGAGCCGATCGCGCAATTCCCACCCGGCCGCTTCCCGATTGACGAACATGGCGCACCCTCCTCCAGAAGTGAGGTGCTGCCCCCTGCAAAGCGATATGGGCGTGCGCCTGCGCGCAGCAACCATATCCGGCAGGTGTTAATTGGGCATCCGCGCCTGCCCGATCCAGAAGCGGTTGGCGAGCGATGTCAATGGCCCGGGGCGGCGCCCTGCGAGACGCGCGCAGGCTTCCTGATAGGGTCCGACAAAGCGCAGCGACGGCGGCAATAGCGGATAGAGACGGCGCAACCGTCCAAGAGCGCGCTCGGCCGAGCGCCGTTCCGCCGGGCCGTAAGGGAGGCCGAAGGCATCGCGCCAGCGCGGGGCCAGCAGGCCCGCGGTCAAGGCCCGATACCAGAACGGCGGAGCCAGCCGGCCGTCGAACAATGCGGCGGCGACGGCGCGCGCGGCGGCGCCGACCGCGAGCGTGTCCCCCTGCTGCATCGCCGCACTGTATTCGGCAAACCTGGCCCAATCGCGCGGCAAGGCCGAAGCGGGAATGCCGAACAGCGTGGCGAACCGCCGGCTTTCGACCCAATAGCGCTTGTGCGCCTCGGGCGGCAGCGGTGCGAGCAGAAGCCCGTGCGCGAGGAGCGCCGTTTCGGTCAGGGTCGCGTGCACCCAGCGCAAAGCCGCCACGTCGTTGGCGCGATAAGGCGCGGCGGCGGCGAACCGCCCCGCCGGTTCGGGCAGACGGCCGGCAATTGCGGCATGGCGGCGATGCAGGCGCCGGGCAGCCGAGAGCGCCTGATCGAGCGCACCGAATACCATCGTGAACACGATGCCGAAGGTGCGGTGAAAGCGGCCGATCGGGTCTTCGAGCGAGCGCGAATGCTCCTGGATTGCCGCAGCGACCCAGGGGTGAGCGAGCTGCAACAATAGAGCCCGGCCGGCGCCGAGAAAGATCGCCGCCTCGCGGTCGATCCGCCACAGGAGCGAGGCAGGGCCGAATAGACCCGCCTTCGGCTCCGCCACGCCGGCGCGCAGGATCGCGAGCTGGCGTTCGAGATCGGCCGCGTCGACAGTCGTGTCCTCCCTCTCCCCGCCTGCGGGGAGAGGGTCGGGGTGAGGAGCGAGGCCGACCGCTACAGCTTCAACACCCGCCTGGCATTGCCACTGAGCAGCTTGGCTTTGTCCTCGGCGCAGATCGGCAGGGTCTCCAGCCATTTCGTCCCCGGCGGATTGGCGACAAAGGGGTAATCGACCGAGAACAATATGCGGTCGATGCCCACCTCCATCATGCAGCATAACAGCGCCGGGTCGGAGAAGAAGCCGCTCGTCGTGATGTAAAAATTCTCGCAGAAATAATCGCGGAAGGTTTTTCCCTCGCTCGACAGGGCGGCGTTGCCGGCGCGGCCGAGGGCCATGTTGATGCGCCAGAGATAGAACGGCAGTCCCTCGCCGAGATGGCCGAGAATGATCTTGAGGCGCGGGTATTTGTCGAAGGCGCCGGAGAGGATCATCCGGATGCCCTGGGTCGCGGTCTCGACGGTAAAGCCCCAGGCGGCGCGCAGGATCATCGGAAAGCGCTCGACATAGTCCTTGTAATAGGCCTCGATGACCGCCGGGTGCGGGGCCGAGGGATGCAGGTAGAGCGGCACGTCCAAGGCCTCGGCCCGCTCGAAGACAGGCCAGAAGCGCTTGTCGTCGAGAAAGAGCCCGTTTGTCAGCCCGTGCACCATCGCGCCCTTGAAGCCGAGCCTCATAACGCTGCGCTCCAATTCGTCGGCGGCAGCCTTGGGGTCGGGGGTGGGCAGGGCGGCGAAGGCGGCAAAGCGGTCGGGATAGGCGCGCACTGTCTCGGCGAGCCGGTCATTGACCCCGCGCGCGAGGCGCAATGCGGTTTCGGCATCAAGCTTTTGCAATGATGGCGCGGCGTGCGACAGGACCTGGATGTCGATGCCGGCTTCGTCCATCTCCCTCAAGCGCAGTGCCCCGACATCGTCGAGGCGCGCGACGACGTCCTGCTGTCGGGTCTCGTCGACCCCCCGGAAATGCGGCTTCAATTCGGGGTCGAGATAATGCTCTTCGAGCGCGATGATCTCCATCTTGCCAGCCATACCGATCCTCCCTCGATGCGGGTCACTGCGGCAGTCGCAATACCGGCTTCAGAACCGTGCCGGCGACGGCATCGGCGGCGGCGCGGTTGATCTCGGCAAACTCATAGAACGTGATCAGGCGATCGAGCGGGAAGCGGCCCTCGACAAACAGATCGACAAGGCGCGGGATGAATTCGTCGGGGCGGCTGTCGCCCTGGATCACCCCGCGCACCATGCGGCCCTGCTGCAAGGCGCTCATCTCGAGGGCGGCCTCGACGCCGCGCCGGGCGCTGCCGACGAGGACGCAGGTGCCGCGCGGCCTCAGGCAATCGACCGCCTGGCGGAAGACGGTCGGCACGGCCGAGGTTTCGAGCGTGAACTGGGCGCCGCCGCCGCAGAGATCGCGGATCACCGCAACCGCGTCCCCGTTGCGGTTGTCGATCGCATGGGTGGCGCCGAGCGCACGGGCGAGCGCGAGCCGGTTGTCGCGGACATCGACCGCAATGATCGGGTCGCAGCCGGCGATCCTGGCCGCCATCATTCCGGCGAGCCCGACCGACCCGGCGCCGAAGACGGCAAAGGACTGCTCCCTTTCGGGGCGCATGACGTTGAGGACGGCGCCGGCGCCGGTCTGCAGGCCGCAGCCGAGCGGCCCCAGCATCGCGATCGGCGCGTCCTTGCGCACCCGGACGACGTCGCGCGCCGGCGCCAGGGCATAGGTCGCGAACGAGGATTGCTGAAAGAACGCGCCGGCGAGCGGAACGCCGTCACGCGCCAGGGTCGGCGTGCCGTCGGCCCGCCTGCCGCTCGATTTGAGCCGGCGGCCGTGCGCGCAGTAGGCGCGCATGCCATCCTGGCAATAGGCGCAGGCGCCGCACCACGGGAATGAGATCACGACCGGGTCGCCGACCGCGAGCCCCGTCACCGCGCCGCCCAGCGCGGCGACGGTCCCGGCCCCCTCATGGCCGTAGACCGCGGGATAAGGCATGTCGAAATAGCCGTCGCGGGCGTGCAGGTCGGTGTGGCAGATGCCGGTCGCGGCGATCTTGACCAGGACCTCGTCGGGCCGCGGATCGTCGAGTTCGACCGCCTCCAGGCGGAACTCCCCCGACTTTTCCGTCATGACCGCCGCGGTGACGCGCATCACGCCCTTCCCTCAGCCGCCCAGGTGGGCGTCGCGGCGATGGTAGAGCTCGTCGTCGGCATAGCCCATCGTCTCGGGGCGGCCGCGCCCAAGCATGACCTGGATATAGGCGGGTTCGAGCCCGTCGTTCTGATAGCCGTGGATGACCCCGGGCGGACAGGAGACGCATTCCCAAGGCGCGAGGACGCGGCTGACGCGGCGTCCCTCCTCGTCTTCGAGAAAGACGGTCAGATAGCCCTGGAGGACAAAAAAGACCTCCTCGACCTCGTGCGTGTGCGGCGGGTTGCCCTGCCCCGGCGGGACATAGACGATGCTCAAGGTGAAGCCGCGCGCCGGGATCACGTTCGGATCGTCGTGCTTGCCCGATCCGCCGGCGCCGATAAAGCGGTGCTGGGCGCGGCGATAGCCGTCGATCTTGGCGTCCTCGAAGGCTTCCCAATCGGGCCTCTTGTCGCGGAAGCGGCCGATATGGCTGTCGGCGATCTGGTCGAGCGACAAGGCCGCGATCTCGGGCGGCACCGGATGGCGAGATTTCATGATGTCCTCCCTCGCTGCGCGCACTATACGCGATCGGCGGCGAGATGGCGCAGCATCTGCGCGGCCACTTCGGCCGGCGCCTCGACCGGCGGCCAATGCCCGACCCCAGGCAGATGCACGGTCACGGCGGCGCCGAAGCGCTCGGCAAAACGCGCCGGAATATAGGGGTCGCGGTCGCCCCACAATACGAGCGTCGGCTTTTGCGCGATCAGCCCCGGCAGCGCCTGCTCCCACGGCGCGAAACCCGCGGGATCGGCGGCGCGATAAAACCGCAGCACCATCCGCTTCATGCGCGGGGTGACAAGCGCCCAGGTCCGGTCGATATGGGCGCGGCCGATGTGACCGGCGCCGCCGCGGTCCAATTCGCGCGCAAAGAGCGGCCGGGTCATCAAGGCCATCGCCGCTTCGCCCAGAACCGGCGTGCGCCAGACGCGCGCCCAGAAATGCCAGCGGTAATCGCTGAAAAACAGCGTATTGATCAGTACGAGCCGCCGCACCCGCTCGGGAAACCGCAACGCCCAGGCGAGCCCGAACGGCCCGCCGAAATCATGCGCGGCGAGATCGAGCGGCTCCCCGATCCCGGCCGCCTGCCGCAAGGACTCGATGAACTCCGCCATGCCGTCGAGCGACGGCGCAAACCCCGCCGGCACCTCGGAACGCCCGAATCCCGGCAGATCGGGAGCGAGGCAATGAAAATCCGAGGCGAGGAGCAGGGCGACCTCTTCCCATAAGAGGCTGCTGTCGGGATTGCCGTGCAACAGCAGCAAGGGCCGCCCCGCGCCCCATTCGGCGAGATGGACGGCGGCACCGCCGACACGGATGATGCGGGTCCTCTGCGGCCCCACGTTTTCAGGCCCGTATTGGCCTGTATTGGCGCTTGCGCCTAAAACGGGCACAGACTGCCTCTTGCGGATGCGCATCATCGCCCGGCAGACGCTTCGAGAATTCGTCGGGTCCCGAGCCGGGTCCGGGGACCAGTCGGCTCCCAAGACGGCCCTCGATTCCTGGTGCGACGAAGTGCGGCCGACGCCAACCCGGAACGCTCGGCCAAAATCGTCAAAGCTCGTGAAGACATCGGCTCCGGTTCGCCGTTTATCGGGGTGCAGAGTCAGGCGGGCCGTAGGGTTCGCGGCGAATAAGAACGCGCGCCAGCCTATATGGCCGCGACGAGCGTAACGCATCCCGAACCGACGCGCAGGACGGACCGAAGGCACAGGAGCACGATATGGCATCTGCGAGCACACTCACCTTGCCGGCGGGTTCCGAGCCGCCCGACCTCTCGCACGGGTCGATCTTCTTTATCGGGAACGCCACGGTCCTCTTGCGCTATGCCGGGTTCACGGTCCTGACCGACCCGACCTTCATTCACAAGCACGGACAGGTGCCGCTCGGCTACGGATTGCATACGACCCGCCTGACCGACCCGGCCGTCGAGATCCGCGATCTGCCGCCGCTCGACTTTATCGTTCTATCGCATTTCCATGGCGACCATTTCGACCCGGTGGCCGAGCGGGAATTCGACAAAGCCTTGCCGATCGTCACCACCCCGGCAGCAGCCAAGGAGCTGCGGCAGCGCGGCTTCGGCACCCTGCATGCGCTCGAACAATGGGAACCGCTGACGGCGGAGAAGGGCGACCTCCGCCTGCGCATCACCGCGACCCCCGGCCGGCACGGGCCGCCGCTCTCGGATCTGGTAATGCCGGAGGTCATGGGCAGCCTGTGGGAGTTCCAATCGCCCTCGGACACGACGCTGTTTCGAATGTACGTCACCGGCGACACGCTGGTGATCGACGATCTGAGGGAGATCCCGCACCGCTATCCCGACATCGACCTGGCTCTATTGCATCTCGGTGGAACCCGGGTGCTCGGCGTATTGGTGACGATGGACGCCAAACAGGGCGTCGAGATGGTACGGCTCGTCAATCCGCAGCGGGCGATCCCCATCCACTACAATGATTACGACGTGTTCAAATCGCCGCTTTCCGACTTTCAGCGCGAGATCGAGGCAGCGGGGCTGCAGGAGCGGATCCATTACCTGAGCCACGGCGAGACCTATACGTTCGATATCGCGCCGAGCCGCGTCGGCGCCTGAGAAATCATCAGCGGGTCAATGCCAGTGCCAATCGCGCGGCACCGGCGGCAATCCGCGCAAGCGCGGCGAGGTCGACTGCGTGCGGCAGGCGGTCCTGCGGCAGGTGGAAAAACGGATTGCTGCCAACCAAAGTGATGTAGCGTCCACCGGCGCGGTGGATGTCGCGGGTCTCGCCGCTCGGCACCGCCGTCTTCGGCATGGCCGTGTCCGGCCGCTGCCCGGCGCGGCCCAATTCGGCGGCAGCCAATGCGTACAATTCGTCGCTCGCCGACAGCACCGACAGTTCACCGCCGGCGGCGCCGAGATTGGCGCCGTAATGCAGCCAGAGCGCGCGCGTCTCCCAGCCGGGACGGCGGGCGAGGAAATCCTCGAGCCCGAGATGGCCGAGCTCGTGCCCGCTATTGGCGGTGAAGACCACGTCGCAGGCGGGCGGCGCGGCGATCAGCGCGTGCAGGGATGCGAGCCAGCAGACGATCCCTCCGCCGCGCTCCGCGGTCGATTGCCACCAGGAGCTGCGCGGCGTCATGATCACGACCGGCGGCCGGTCGCACTCGCGGCCGCGCAGGGTCACGAGAAGATTGCGCGCCGGCGCCGGGCTGCGCATGCTGTGGGCGACGAGCC
>DATFCQ010000288.1:0-15963 GCA_035252905.1 Allostellaceae bacterium
AAAGCGAAGCGCATTCCGCCACATTTCAGCCGCGCTCGCGCCGGTTGAGAAAAGCGAGGCGCTCCAACAGATGTACATCCTCCTCGTTTTTGAGGAGAGCGCCGTAGAGCGGCGGGATCAGTTTTGCGGGGTCGCGCTGGCGCAGAGCTTCGGGCGGCAGGTCCTCGACCAACAACAGCTTCAGCCAGTCGAGCAGTTCGGAGGTCGACGGCTTTTTTTTGAGGCCCGGCACCTGGCGGATGTCGAAAAAGACGGTCAATGCCTCGCGCAACAGGTCGTGCTGCAAACCCGGAAAATGCACGTCGACAATGCGTTGCATCGTCTCGCGGTCGGGAAAGCGGATGTAATGAAAAAAGCAGCGGCGCAGAAAGGCGTCCGGCAATTCCTTTTCGTTGTTCGAGGTAATGACGACGATCGGGCGGTGGCGGGCGCGGATCGTGCGGCGCGTCTCGTAGACGTAGAACTCCATGCGGTCGAGTTCGAGCAGCAGGTCGTTGGGGAATTCGATGTCGGCCTTGTCGATCTCGTCGATCAGCAGAACCGGGGCTGCCTCGGCCTCGAACGCCTCCCACAATTTTCCCGGAATGATATAATTGGCGATGTCGTGCACCCGCGCCTCGCCGAGCTGGCCGTCGCGCAGGCGCGAGACCGCGTCGTATTCGTAAAGGCCCTGCTGCGCCTTGGTCGTCGATTTGATGTGCCAAGTGATCAGTTCGCGGCCGAGGCCGCGCGCAATCTCGTGGGCGAGAATGGTCTTGCCGGTGCCGGGCTCGCCCTTGACGAGCAGCGGCCGTTCCAGTGCGACCGCGGCATTGACCGCAACCTGCAGATCCGCGGTCGCGATATAGGTGTCGGTGCCCTCGAAGCGCAACATGCCTGCCGGTTTCCTCGTTTTTCCGGGGTCTTCCCGGCGTCCCATGGCGCGAGGCGCCGCCGGACGCCAGCCCGCTCGCGTCTGGCGGCGGCGCGGATCGCAATGCGCGGATGCTGTCGGCCGCGGCCGCTCTGTCCGGGTCGGTCCGGCGGACCGAACGGGCTCAGGCGTGCTCGCGCGGGTGCTCGGCGACCGACGGGGAGGCGGCGGGAGGCGCCACCTGCGACGGCGCGGCGCTTTCCTCGTCCTCCCGCATGCCCGCCTTGAACGCCTTTATTCCCTTGGCGAAGTCGCCCATGACGCGGGGCAGTTTACCGGCCCCGAACAGGATCACGACGAGCACCAGGATCACCAACAGATGCGGAACACTGAAAAAATCCATGGCGACGACCTCAAGGCTCGGCAAGTCCCGAGCGGGGAGGCTTGCCCGTTGAATCCCGGCGGGAGGGGCTCATGCGTGCTCGCGCGGGCGCTCGGCGGCGACCGTCGAGGCGGATGCGACGGGCGGAGCCACCTGCGGCGGCGCGGCGCCCTCCTCCTCATCCTCCCGCATGCCCGCCTTGAACGCCTTTATCCCTTTGGCAAAATCGCCCATGACCCGCGGCAGTTTCCCGGCGCCGAAGAGAACCACAACAATCGCCAGCACCACGATCCAATGCATCAAGCTGAAGGAACCCATAACGACGCCCTCGCAAGCCGAGCCGAACCCCATCTTAGCAGGCTTGCCGGTCAAATTGCACGCGCGCGTCGGTTCGGCACGGTTTTTCCCGAGGTCGGTGCGCGGGCCGGAATGTCAAGACCCGACGGCGCGAAAGGAGGCGATCGTCGGCGGCGCGATTCGCCGCTGCGGCGCCCGCGGTCGGCCGGGAGTGCGCTCATTTGCGCCGCGGAGCAGCCGATATCCGGAACATGGCGAACCCCGGCGAAAGCCGTTGCGGGCGCCGCGGTTTGGCGCTAACCCCTCGATTCTGTCTTAGCAAGCGAAGGCGGCTGCGGTTCTCGAATGGCGGGCACTCTCGTCCAGGGCGCGGTCTTCACCGTGATGGTGATGCGTGCGGCAATGCTGCGCGACCCCGCCTTTGCCGAAGAGCTGGCCCGCCAGATCGGACGGAGCCCGCGCTTTTTTCTCAACGCTCCGGTTGTGCTCGATCTCAAAAACGCCGCCGAGTTTACCGAGGAGAGGGAGTTCGCCGCAGCGCGCGAGATCCTGCGCCATCACACCCTGACCCTGGTCGGCGTGCAGAACGCGCTGCCGGCGCAACTCGCCGCCGCCGCCGCCGCGGGGCTCGCGAGCTTCGCGCCGAGCGCGACCTTGCCGAGCCGGCGCCAGCCGCCCGAGCCGAGACCCGAGCCGAAAGACATGACCGCGGCGGCGCCGGCCGCCAGGGCACGGCTGGTGACCCAGCCGGTGCGCTCGGGAACCCAGCTCTATGCCCGCGGCGGCGATCTCGTCGTCACCGCGGCGGTCAGCCCCGGCGCCGAGATCGTCGCCGACGGCAACATCCACGTCTACGGCGCCCTGCGCGGCCGGGCGCTGGCCGGAGCCAGCGGCGATCGCGACGCCCGCATCTTCTGCAGCCGGCTCGAAGCCGAACTGGTCAGCATCGCCGGGCGCTACCTCGTCAGCGAGCAACTGCCGCCGGAGCAGCACGGTCTCGCGGTTCAGATCGCCCTCGTTGAGGATGCTTTAACCATCACGCGAAATTGATGCCAGTCTGACGGATGACGGAGAAGAGGAGGATTTATTGGCAAAGGTCGTCGTGGTTACTTCGGGCAAAGGGGGGGTCGGCAAGACCACGACGGCGGCCGCGTTCGCCGCCGGATTGGCGCTGCGCGGACACAAGACCGTGGTCATCGATTTCGATGTCGGCTTGCGCAACCTCGATCTGGTGATGGGCTGCGAACGCCGCGTCGTCTTCGACTTCATCAACGTCATCAATGGCGACGCCAAGCTCAACCAGGCGCTGATCAGGGACAAGCGCAACGACAACCTCTACATCTTTCCGACTTCGCAGACCCGCGACAAGGAAGCCCTGCGGCGCGACGGGGTCGAGCGGGTGTTGCGCGAATTGGACGAGGATTTCGACTACGTCGTCTGCGACAGCCCGGCAGGGATCGAACACGGTGCGATCACCGCGCTCTATTTTGCCGACAGCGCGATCATCGTGACCAACCCCGAGGTCTCCTCGGTGCGCGACAGCGACCGGATCATCGGTATTCTTGCTTCGAAATCGCGGCGCGCCGAACGCAATCAGGAACCGGTCTCGATACAGTTGTTGTTGACGCGCTACGCGCCGGAGCGGGTCAACAAGGGCGAGATGCTGACCGTCGAGGACGTCAAGGAAATCCTGTCGATCCCGCTCCTGGGCGTCATCCCCGAATCGGAATCGGTGCTGCGCGCCTCCAATACCGGGACGCCGGTCGTCTTCGACGAAGAAAGTCCGGCCGGGCGCGCCTATGTCGACGCCGTCGCCCGCTTTCTCGGCGAGCAGCGCGAATTGCGCTTTGTCAAGCCCGAGCGCAAGAACCTGTTCCGCTTCATCTTTGGTAAAGCCTGATGCGCCGTCTTCTCGAACTGTTGTTCCCGCCCAAGAGCGCCAGCGCCTCGATCGCCCGCGAGCGCCTGAAGATCGTGCTCGCGCACGAGCGGGCGAGCCGCGACGGGCCGGATTTTCTGCCGGTCCTGGAGAAGGAATTGCTCGCGGTGGTGCGCCGCTACATCGAAGTCCGGCCCGACATGATCCGGGTCAGTCTCGACAAGTCGGGCGAGACCTCGCTCTTGGAAATCAACGTCGAGATCGACGGCGCCACGGTCAAGCCTGATAACGCTCTCACCCACCCGCCCCCCGGATCACGTCCGGGGCAGGCTCTTCGGGGCGGGTCCCCCCTCTCCCGCATTGCGGGGGAGGGTGCCGAGCATAGCGAGGCGGGTGAGGGTTCAACCTCCGCTCCCATTCCGCTCTGACCATCGGCTCCTGTTCCTGCGGCAGGCGCCGCGCCCGTTCGGCCTTGTGCGCGGCTTCCGGGGCGAGCCGCGCATGCGCCCACACCGCATGGGCGCGCACCAGCGGCGAGGCATCGTCGAGGGCATGACGGGCGGCGGCGAGCGCGATGTCGCCGGGCGGTGTATTGCCGATTGCAATCAGCACGTTGCGCAGAAAGCGGTCGCGCCCTACGCGCTTGATCGCCGACCCAGAGAACAGCCGGCGGAAGGCCGCGTCGTCGAGCGCCGCCAGTTCGGCGAGGCGCGGCGCCACAAGCCCCTCGCGCGGCCGGAAATCGGGCTCGTGCGCCGCTCGGGCGAACTTGTTCCACGGACAGGCGGCGAGGCAGTCGTCGCAGCCGTAGATCCGGTTGCCGATCAGCGGGCGCAGCTCCAAGGGGATCATGCCCTTGTGCTCGATCGTCAGGTAGGAGATGCAGCGCCGCGCATCGAGCTGGTAGGGGGCGGGGAAGGCGGCGGTCGGGCAGGCGTCGAGACAGCGCCGGCACGAGCCGCAATGATCGCGCTCCGGCGGGTCGGGAGGGATTTCGAGGGCGAGATAGATCTCGCCGAGAAACAGCCACGAGCCGAACTGCCGTGACACCAGATTGGTGTGCCTGCCCTGCCAGCCGAGACCGGCGCGCTGGGCGAGCGGCTTTTCCATGACCGGAGCGGTGTCGACAAAGAGCTTGAGAGCGCCCGGCCACTGTCCGGCGATCCAGCGCGCCAGGGCCTTGAGGCGCCGCTTCAGCGTGTCGTGGTAGTCGCGGCCGCGGGCATAGACCGAGACGGCGCCCCGGTCAGGGCAGGAGAGCGGCGCCAGCGGGTCGTCCTCGGGAGCGTAATTGACGCCGACCACGACGACGCTTCTGGCCTCCGGCCACAGCGCCTGAGGGTCGCCGCGCTCGGGCGCGCGCGCGGCGAGCCAGCCCATATCGCCGTGATAGCCGCGCGCGAGAAATTCTTCCAACTCAGCGCGCGCCGCGGCGCCAAGTCTCGCCTCGGCAAAGCCGACCGCATCGAACCCGAGAGCGAGCGCATGATCGCGGATCGCTTCCCGGACCCGCTGCCCCTCGCCCTCCTGCGCCATCACCCCCGCCCGCGATAGGGCGCGACGCCGGGATCGGGGAGCCACAGCCCCGGCGGCGGCTCGCCGGTCTGGTAGAAGACGTCGATCGGGATGCCGCCGCGCGGATACCAGTAGCCGCCGAGGCGCAGCCAGTGCGGGGCGAGCGTCTCGGCGAGGCGGCGCGCGATCGATACGGTGCAGTCCTCGTGAAATGCCCCGTGATTGCGGAACGAGCCGAGATAGAGCTTTAGCGACTTGCTTTCGAGGAGCCTCCCATCGGGCGCATAGTCGATGACCAGATGGGCGAAATCGGGCTGTCCGGTCAATGGACACAGCGCGGTGAATTCCGGGCAGGTGAAGCGCACGACGTAGAGCACGCCCGGATGCGGGTTCGGCACGGTGTCGAGCACCGCCGCCGTCGGCGAATCCGGCACTGGCGTCGGCCGGCCGAGCTGCCGAAGGTCGCTCATGTCGTTCCGCCGCCGGTCTGCTCCGCCGCGAAGGCCGCGGCAAAGCCCGCAAACGCGCCGGCCTCGATCGCCGCCCGCATGCCGGCCGTCAGATCCGCGTAATAGCGCAGGTTGTGCGCGGTCAACAGCATGCTCCCGAGGATCTCGCCGCAGCGAGTCAGATGGTGCAGATAGGCGCGGCTGTAGCCGGTGCAAGCCGGGCAGCCGCATTCCGGGTCGAGCGGCTGCGGATCATCGGCATGGCGCGCATTGCGCAGGTTGAGCGGACCGCTGCGGGTGAAGGCCTGGCCGGTGCGCCCCGAGCGCGTCGGCACGACGCAGTCGAACAGGTCGACGCCGCGCGCGACCGCGCCGACGAGGTCGCCGGGCTTGCCGACCCCCATCAGGTAGCGCGGCTTGTCCTCCGGCAAGGCCGGCACGGTGGTGTCGAGCACGGCAAACGTCGTCTCCTGGCCCTCGCCGATCGCGAGGCCGCCGACGGCGTAGCCGTCAAAACCGATGGCGACGAGCCGGCCGGCCGCATCAAGGCGCAGATCGGGATGGACCCCGCCCTGCACGATGCCGAAGATCAGGTGCCCCGGCCGCGCGACAAAGGCGCGGCGCGAGCGCAGGGCCCAGCGCAAGGTCAGTTCCATCGACGCCGAGACCGCCTCGCGCGGCGCCGGGTAGGGCGTGCATTCGTCGAGCGCCATTGTCACGTCGGCGCCGAGCCGGTACTGGATCTCGATCGCGCGTTCCGGCGTCAACAGATGGCGGCTGCCGTCGAGATGCGAGCGGAAGGTGACGCCCTCCTCGGCGATCTTGCGCAGCGAGGCGAGCGACATGACCTGGAAACCGCCGGAATCGGTCAGGATCGCGTAGGGCCAGTGCATGAAACGGTGGAGGCCGCCCAGATCCGCGATGCGCTCCGCCCCCGGCCGCAGCATCAGGTGGTAGGTGTTGGCGAGGATCATGCGCGCGCCGGTCGCGGCGACCCCCTCCGGCGTCATCGCCTTGACCGTGGCGGCGGTGCCGACCGGCATGAAGGCCGGGGTCTCGACCGCACCGTGCGCGGTTTCCAGCCGACCGCGCCGCGCCCGGCCGTCGCGCGCCAGCACGGTAAACGGGAAGGGGCTCATCGCGGCCGCTCGATCAGGCAGGCGTCGCCATAGGAGTAGAAGCGATAGCCTGCTTCGATCGCATGGGCATAGGCCTGTTTGATGCGGTCGAGCCCGGCAAGCGCGGCGACCAGCATGATGAGGGTCGAGCGCGGCAGATGAAAATTCGTCAACAATAGGTCGATCGCGCGGAAACGGTAGCTCGGCAGGATATAGAGCCGGGTTTCGCCGGTGAAGGGATGGATCGCCCCGTCTTCGTCGGCGGCGCTTTCGAGGAGGCGCAGGCTGGTCGTGCCGACCGCGACGAGGCGCCCGCCTTGCGCCCGCGCCGCGGCGATGTCGGAGGCGGTCTCCTCCGACAGGACGCCCCATTCGCCGTGCATCCGATGCGCGCGCGGGTCGGCTTCCTTGACCGGCAGAAAGGTGCCGGGACCGACATGCAGGGTCAAAATCGTCCAGCGGACGCCGCGTTGGGCGAGGGCGGCGAGGAGCGCCGGGGTGAAATGCAGCCCCGCGGTCGGCGCCGCCACCGCGCCCTCGGCGCGGGCAAAGATCGTCTGGTAATCGGCCCGGTCGCGCGGGTCGCCGCCGCGCGGGCGCTTCAGATAAGGCGGCACCGGCATCGCGCCATGGCAGGCGAGCGCCTCGCGGAAGGCGGCGCCTTCGCAGGCGAAGGTAAGGACCACGTCGCCCTCCGGGCGCTTCTCGGCGACATGGGCGGCAAAGCCGGGGGCGAAATCGACGCGGTCGCCGGGATCGAGGCGCCGCGCCCCGCGGACAAAGGCGCGCCAGCGGCCGCCGCCGAGATCGCGGTGGAGCGTCGCCTCGACCGTCGCGGTGCCGCGCCGCCCGACCAGCCGCGCCGGGATCACCTTGGTATCATTGAAGACCAGGAGGTCGCCCGGCCGCAGCACTGCGGGCAGATCGCCGATATGCCGGTCGGCGAATGCTCCCGCGGCCGGGATCACGAGGAGCCGCGCCGCCTCGCGCGGCTCCAGCGGATGCGCGGCGATCCGCTCGCGCGGCAATAGGTAATCGAAATCGTCGAGAGAGAGCGAAGCCATGACCCGAGATAAGGACGGCGGCCGAGCGGCGTCAATCCGCCCTCAACCGCGCAGGGTCAGGACGATCCCCGCGATGATCAGGGCGATGCTGACAATGACGTCGCCGCTGATCGCGCCGCCGAAGATCGCGATCGACAATAGGAACCCGCCGACCGGCGTCAACGCCAGGACCTGCCCGGCGACCGCCGCCGACATCACCGACAAGACCTTGCTCCACAGGAAATAACCGAGCGCGGTCGTGACGATCCAGTTGTAGGCAAGGATCGCAACCAGCGCCGGGGACCAGTGGATCGGAGCGCCGAAGAGGGCCGGCACGGCGATCGCGACGATCGGCGGGGCGCTGACCGCAAGCTGCCAGAAGGTCTGGGTCCAGAACGGCGAGCGCCAATTGCTCCGGCGGTAGAGGCAGGAGCCGAGCGCCCAGCAGATCGCCGCAAGGAGCAGCAGCCCGTTGCCGGCAAGGACGCACCGGTCGGCCCAGTCGACAAGGCCCGGGTTCATGAACAGCACGAGACCGGCGAAACCAACGGCCGCGCCGGCGAGCTGGCGGCGGCCGAAGGCCTCCGGCCACAGCCACAGACCGATCGGGATCGCCCATAGCGGCATCGTATAGGCCAGGACGATGGCCCGACCGGCCGGCACGATCGCGAGCCCCAAGAGGCCGAAGATCAGAAAGCCGGCAACCTGGAGAAGGCCAACCCAACAGAGGCCGAGCCGCTCGCCCCTTGCCGGCAATAACGGCACCCGCAAGGCCAGCAGCAGCGGGGCGAGCAGGGCAATCGCGCCGAGGAGCCGCACCAGAACGAACGGCAACGGCGGCGCCTCGGCCAGGGCCAGTTTCATCAACGGCCAGTTGCCGGCCCAGCTCGTCACGATGATGAACAGATAGAGATAGACGATCGGAGAGCGGGAAGCCTTCTCGCCTTCTCCGGGCGTAGTGATTTCCAATGCCTTCATTGCGCATCCACGAGGGCCGGGGTGAGGGCTGACAGAGGTAGGCATGACCGAAATGCCGGCGCTCCGGCTCATCCGCTCCCATACCCTCCCCCATCAAGGGGGAGGGCTCAACCCCACTCCCTTCCCCTCGATGGGGAAGGGTCGGCCCTTCGACAAGCTCAGGAGGGGGTGAAGCGGCGCCGATCCGGCGGCCGGTCGTGGAAGCCGGCGCCTCCGCCGGCCCCCGCCGCATTCCGGAGCGGACAGGGGGCTTGCGGCGGGGGCCGACGCTTGTGCAGGCTGCGCGCTCGATCGAGCGGAGGCATCATGAGCGCGGATACGGCGGCCGCCGCGCGCGGCGGGTTGCCGCGGCGGCGGGCGGTTTCCTTCATCGTCCTGCTGGGCTGCGTCAGCCTGTTTGCCGACATGACTTACGAGGGCGCGCGCAGCGTCGCCGGGCCCTATCTCGGGGCCTTCGGGGTCAGCGCGGTAACGGTCGGGTTCGTCGCCGGTCTCGGCGAACTGATCGGCTATGGCGTGCGCTTTGCCGCCGGCGTCGTCGCCGACCGCAGCGGCCGCTATTGGGCGATCACGATCGGCGGCTATCTGGTCAATCTGTTCTCGGTGCCGCTGCTGGCGCTCGCCGGGATCTGGGAGGTCGCCGCGGTGCTGATCGTCGGCGAGCGCATGGGCCGGGCGATCCGCTCGCCGCCGCGCGACGCAATGCTGGCGCAGGCGGCCGGGCATACCGGGCTCGGCTGGGGCTTCGGATTGCATCAGGCGCTCGACCAGACCGGCGCGATCGTCGGGCCGCTCGCCGTCAGCCTGATCCTGTTTGCCGGCGAGGGCTACCGCACGGCCTTCGCCTGGCTGGTCGTGCCGGCGCTGATCTCGATGTCGCTGGTCGTGGCGGCGCGGCTGTCGTTCCCGCGCCCGCACGATTTCGATCTGGCGCCGCCGCCGCTCAGTACGGAGGGTCTGCCGCGCCTCTACTGGGTCTATGTCGGCGCAGCCGCGCTAATCGCCCTGGGCTATTCGGATTTCGCCCTGATCGCCTATCATTTCGGCAAGGCGGCGGTGATGCCGACCGGATGGATCCCGATCCTCTACGCCGTCGCGATGGGAGTCGACGGCGCTACCGGCCTCGCCTTGGGCGCGCTCTACGACCACATCGGCGTGCGCACGATGATCATGGCGACCGTCATTGCCGTGCTCGCGGTGCCGCTCGTCTTTCTCGGCGGCTTTGCCCCCGCGGTCGTCGGCATGGTGTGCTGGGGGATCGGCACCGGAGCGCAGGATTCGGTCCTGCGCGCCGCGATCGCCGGGCTCGCCCCGCCGCAGCGGCGCGCCACCGCCTTCGGCCTGTTCAACGCGCTCTACGGCGTCGCCTGGTTTCTCGGCAGCGTGTTGCTCGGCGTCCTCTACGACGTGTCGATCCCGTCATTGGTCGGCGTCGCGATGGGCCTGCAGGCGGCGTCGCTGCCGGTGTTTTTCCGGATCGCCCGCGCCTCCGGCCCGGCGCAATAGGAAAGCGGCGGAATGCGCGCCGCTTCGCGGCGCTTTTCCGCCCTACGCGGAACCGTAGGGCGGAAAAGCGGAGCGCATTCCGCCGTTTTCCTCACCCTCAAAGATCGGCATAGACGTGGGTTTCGGCGCGCGCGCCGGGGTGGGTGACGGCGCCCTTCTCGGCCGGGCCGACGGTCTGGGCATAGCGCCACAATGCGCCCGACTGGTAATCATGGCGGCGCGGCGCCCATTCCTGCCGACGCTGCGCCAATTCGTCGTCGCCGAGCGCCACGTCGATCGTGCCGGCGACGGCGTCGATCGTGATCCGATCGCCGTCGCGCAACAGGCCGATCGGCCCGCCGACCGCGGCCTCCGGGCTGACATGCCCGATGCAGAAGCCGTGCGTCGCGCCCGAAAAGCGGCCGTCGGTGATCAAGGCGACGGTCTCGCCCGCCCCCTGGCCGTAAAGCGCCGCGGTCGTCGACAGCATTTCGCGCATGCCGGGGCCGCCCTTCGGACCCTCGTAGCGGATCACGATCACATCGCCCGGCTTGTAAGCGCGCTTTTCGACCGCGGCAAAGGCATCCTCCTCGCAGTCGAAGCACAGGGCATTGCCGGTAAGGCGCAGAGTCTTCATGCCGGCGACCTTGACGATCGCCCCCTGCGGCGCGAGGTTGCCCGTGAGCACGACGAGCCCGCCGGTCGGCGACAGCGCGCGCGAAGTCGGCACCACGACGTCCTGACCGGTCGGGAAGACGAATTCGCGCAGATTCTCGGCGACGGTCCTGCCGGTTACGGTCATGCAGTCGCCGTGCAGATAGCCGCCGTCGAGGAGCGCCTTCATCAACACCGGCACGCCGCCGATGTCGTGCAGATCCTTCATGATGTAGCGGCCGCCGGGCTTCAGATCGCCGATATAGGGCGTGCGCTTGCAGATCTCGCCAAAGGCGTGAAGGTCGAAATCGATGCCGGCTTCATGGGCGATCGCCGGGATGTGCAACCCGGCATTGGTCGAGCCGCCGGCGGCGGCAACGACCGTCGCCGCGTTTTCGATTGCCTTGCGGGTCACGATGTCGCGCGGCCGGATATTGCAGCGCACCAGCTCCATGACCGCCTGTCCCGAGGCTTCGGCGTATCTGTCGCGCGAGTCGTAAGGCGCCGGCGCGCCGGCCGAGCCGGGCAAGGCGAGGCCGAGCGCCTCCGACACGCAGGCCATCGTGTTGGCGGTGAAGAGGCCGCCGCACGAGCCGGCCGACGGGCAGGCGGCGCATTCCAGCTCGTGCAGTTCCGCGTCGGTCATCGTCCCGGCGTTGTGCGCGCCGACCCCCTCGAACACGTCGCCGATCGTCACGTCCCGGCCCTTGAAACGGCCGGGCAGGATCGAGCCGCCGTACATGAAGACCGCCGGCACGTTCAGCCGCAGCATGACCATCATCATTCCGGGCAATGACTTGTCGCAGCCGGCGAGGCCCACGAGCGCGTCGTAGCAATGCCCGCGCATCGTCAATTCGACCGAGTCGGCGATGACCTCGCGGCTGACCAAGGACGACTTCATGCCGGCATGGCCCATCGCGATGCCGTCGGTGACGGTGATCGTGGTGAATTCGCGCGGCGTTCCGCCGGCCGCGGCGACCCCCTTCTTTGCCGCCTGCGCTTGGCGCGACAAGGCGATGTTGCAGGGCGCGGCCTCGTTCCAGGTCGTTGCCACCCCGATAATCGGCTGGTTGATCTGCTCTTCGGTCAGCCCCATCGAATAAAGAAAGGCGCGGTGCGGCGCCCGCTCGGGCCCGACCGTGACGTGCCGGCTCGGCAGGCGGGACTTGTCGATCGCGGGGGTGCGGGCGTCGTCGGGCATCGAAAAATCTCCGCGGGCGGATGGCTCAGGAACAAGCCACGGTAGCGATCCGCCCGGGCGCGATCAATCCCGCGTATTTTTACGGCAATTCCGCTTGCGCGGCGGGCCGCGCGATCCCTAAGGAGAAGCCGGGAGCATTGTCTTGCGAGGGGGAAGAGATGCGGTACCCGGCCTGTCTGTTTCTGCTCATCCTGCTGGTTGCCTGCGCCTCGAGGTCGAGCGGCAGCGCCACCCTGGTTTTGCGGGATCCGTATTGGGAACACGTCAACGTCGAGGCGGTCATCACCAGGAGCAGCGACTGCAGCCGCAGAGAGGACTACCTCTCGACCGACAAATTCGCGCTGACCAAGGGGCAGACGCATGCGGTCGAGGCCCCCCATGCCGAGAACATCTGCTGGCGCCACGACCGCAACCCGGACAGTCCCGCTCCGGGCCAGTGGTCCGACTGGAGCCGGGCGACAATGTTCCCCGGCCAGACCGCCGAGACCGATCTTTAACGCCGCTCGCGCGCCGGCGCGGGTGTGGGCGTCCGCTCGCGCGTCCGCGCCTGCTCAGCCAGGACCAACACCAGCGCCGCGCCGATCATTGCCATCGCCGCCAAATCCTGCGGATGGATCGCCTCGCCGAGAAACCAGGCGCTCGACGCGAGACCGATGCACGGGATGGCCAGAACGCTGATCCCCGAGATCGTCGCCGGCAATCGGCCGACGAGGCGGTACCAGGCGAAATAGGCGGCGCCGTTGCCGGCGATGCCGAGAAAGGCGACGGAGAGCCATTGCGCCGCTCCGACCTTTGCCAGATCCGTCGGGAGGCGCAGCGCCGCCCACAACAACAGGATCGGCACGGTGCCGACGACGAGCTGCCAGAACGCGACGACGCTCGGATCGGCATGCCAGTCCCGCCGCTTCAGCCAGACCGTGCCGAGACCATAGGTCGTCGCCGCGACGAGGGCGCAGGCAGCGCCCGCGGGCGCATGGGCGAGGTGCGAAAAATCCTGCGAGACCAGCGCCAAGACCGCCCCGGCGCCGAGGACGAGGGCGGCGATGCGGTTCGCCGTCAAGGCCTCGCCGAGCAGGAGGCGCGCAAACAGGCTCGCCCAGATCGGCATCGTGTAGACCAGGATCGCGGTGCGTCCCGGCCCTGCCAGATACACGCCGAGGTTCATGCATAACGGCATGATCGTCATGTAAAGGATGGCCACGACGGCAAGGTCCGGCCAGGCGGCGCGCCCGATCCGGAACCGGTGGCGACACAGCACCGCCTGCACCAACAAGGCGCCGGCGCCGAGCGCCTGGACCAGCACGCGGCAGGTCACGACGTCAAAGCCGCGCAAGGCGATCGCCGTCACCGGGTAGGACGCGCCCCAGCACAGCCACAGGGCGACAAGCAGCACAAACGGCACGAGGCGGCCCCTCCGCTGTGATCGCCCATGGAAGGCGAAGGAATTAGCGGCCAGAGGGTATACGCCGGCGCAGGCAATGCCGTAAGATTTGCCGAGATCAGGCCGGCCCCGGCCGCCAAACCCAGGAGCCCCCAGAAATGAAGGTTGCAGCCGTAGTCGCCGAGGTTCTGAAGCGCGAGGGCATCGAGTTTCTGATCGGCTATCCCGTCAACCCGATCATCGAGGCCGCGGCCGAGGCCGATATCCGCACGCTGATGGTGCGTCAGGAGCGGATCGGCCTGCACATGTGCGACGCCATCGCCAAGGTCACCTCGGGCGAGCGCATCGGCGTCTTTGCGATGCAGCACGGGCCGGGCACCGAGAACGCCTTTGGCGGCGTCGCGCAATCCTGGGGGGATTCCTGTCCCGTCGTCGTCCTGCCGGCCGGCTATGCCCGCAACATCAACCAGGTCCGGCCCAATTTCAACGCCGCCCTCAACTTCCGCAACGTCACCAAATGGTGCGAACAGGTGACTGTGCCCGACGCCGCGGTCGAGGCGTTGCGCCGTGCGTTCACCCAGGTCAAAAACGGCCGGCCCGGGCCGGTCCTGGTCGAGTTCCCCTCCGACCTGTTGCGCGAGGAGGTCGCCGGGCCGCTCGACTACCAGAAGACGCCGCGCCTCAAGAGCGGCCCCGACCCGCGCGCCGTCTCCGACATCGCCGCCGCCCTCGTCGCCGCCGAGCGGCCCGTGATCTGCGCCGGCCAGGGCGTGCATTACGCCAAGGCGTGGAAGCAGTTGCAGGAACTGGCAGAGCTGCTGGAAGCGCCGGTGATGACGACCCTGCCGGGCAAGAGCGCCTTTCCCGAATCGCATCCGCTCTCGCTCGGCTCGGGCGGCATCGGCATCTCGAAACAGCTCCACACCTTTCTGCAGAACGCCGACCTCGTCTTCGGCATCGGCTGCAGCTTCACCCGGTCGAGCTTTGCGACGCCGATGCCGAAGGGCAAGCGCATCGCCCATGCGACGCTCGACCCGACCGACATCAACAAGGACGTGCCGGCCGAACTGGCCGCGGTCGGCGATGCCGGGCTCGTCCTCGACGCCGTGCTTGAAGAGGTGCGCGACCGCCTGAAGGGCCGGCCGCGCGACCGTCTCGCCGGCGTGACGCGCGAGATCCGCCGGCTCAAGGAGGAGTGGATGGGCCAATGGATGCCGCGTCTGACCCAGAACACGGCGCCCTTGTCGCCCTACCGGGTGATCTGGGACCTGTTGCACACGGTCGACGTCAAGAACACGATCATCACCCACGATGCCGGCAGCCCGCGCGACCAGCTCTCGCCGTTCTGGGTCAGCGAGACGCCGCTCTCCTATATCGGCTGGGGCAAGACGACGCAGCTTGGATATGGGCTCGGCATCGCAATGGGAGCGAAGCTCGCTGCCCCCGAGAAGTTGTGCATCAACGTCTGGGGCGACGCCGCGATCGGCTTCACCGGCATGGATTTCGAGACCGCGGTGCGCGAGCGCATCCCGATCCTGTCGATCCTGTTCAACAACTTCTCGATGGCGATTGAATTGAAGGTGATGCCGGTGGCGACCGAGAAGTACCGCTCGACCGACATCAGCGGCAATTACGCCGATCTGGCACGGGCGCTCGGCGGCTATGGCGAGCGCATCAGCGAGCCCGAGCAGATCGTCCCGGCGATCCGCCGCGGCATCGCCAAGACCCGCGAAGGGGTGCCGGCGCTTCTCGAATTCATCACCGAAAAGGCGGTCGACGTCTCGCGCTTCGGCTGAGCCGAGCGCCTCCCAGCCCCTCACCCTCCTCCCCGGGCTTGACCCGGGGATCAGCGGGTCCCTCCCTCTCCCCGCAATGCGGGGAGAGGGCCGGGGTGAGGGGCGGAATGCGTAGCCTAAAAGAGAATAGAATAATGGGAGGAAGACATGTCAAAGGGGATGACGCTGTTCTTTACAATGGCGGCGCTGGCGCTCGGCGGCGCGGCGCTGGCCCGGGCGCAGACGCGGCCGATTACGCCGTATGGTCCCGCGATCAGCCTTGGAGACGCGGAGAAGGTCGCTGCGGCGGCGATCGAAGAGGCCAAAAAGGTCAGCATCGCGCCCGACGCGATCGCGATCGTCGATCCGGGCGGGGCGCTCGTCTATTTCGCGCGCATGGACGACACCCAGA
The DNA here is from genome assembly GCA_035252905.1 of Allostellaceae bacterium. Taxonomy (GTDB): domain Bacteria; phylum Pseudomonadota; class Alphaproteobacteria; order ATCC43930; family CGMCC-115725; genus AP-15. Next base: position 15,423 of record DATFCQ010000288.1, read on the forward strand.
TCGGCTCGGTCAAGGTGGCGATCGGCAAGGCCCGCTCCGCCGCGCTGTTCCGCCGGCCGACCAAGGTGTTTGCCGATCTGCTCGCCAAAGGCAATGCGGTGCCGCTTGGGTTGGAGGGAGCGGTGCCGCTGGAAGGCGGCATACCGCTGATTTCCGGCGGCAAACTGGTCGGCGCGATCGGAGCCAGCGGCGGCACCGGAGCGCAGGACGGCCAGGTTGCCGAGGCCGGTGCCGCGATGCTGAGAAAATAGGCTTATGGCAGACCTGCCAGAGACGCGCTTGCGCTGCCGCTGCCCCGCCGCTATGGTGGCGGCGATGAAGATCTTCGGACCGTCATCCGTCCGATCCCGGACGGCGCGATTTTATTACCGCTGGTTTGTGCCGGCGGCCTGAGGATCGCGCACCGCGTTTCACACCGAGGCCGCCCGTCGAGGCGGCCTTCGCGTTTCAGACCTCCGTCTGCCGAATTCCGCCAAAGACAATGCGGCCTCCAGCGAGAGGAGGCCCAGAATGCCCAATTCCGATTTCGACGTCGTCACCG
>DATFCQ010000289.1:0-56207 GCA_035252905.1 Allostellaceae bacterium
CCGCGGAATTCCGCGAAGAAGCGGTCGCGCAGGTAGCGGCGGTATTCTTCGCGCACGCCGCGCTCGCCGATCTCTGCCGCTGCTTCGTCGAGCCGGCGGCGCAGATCGGCCCGCCGCTCCGGCGTGTCGACCGGCCGCAAACCCGACTCGATCTGCCAGATCATCTCGCAGAGCGGGCGGGCGGCGGCGAGCACTTCGGCAAAGCGCTCGCGTCCGGCGGTGCGGATCAGCGAATCCGGGTCCTCGCCCGCCGGCAGAATGGCAAAGGACAGGCTTTTACCCGGCTGCAGCAGCGGCAGGGCGCGCCGCAGGGCGCGCGCCGCCGCCTGGCTCCCTGCCGTGTCGCCGTCGAAGCACAGGATCGGCTCGGGCGACAGGCGCCACACTTCGGCGAGCTGAGCCTCGGAAAGGGCCGTACCGAGCGGCGCCACCGCGGTTGCAAAACCGGCGCGGTGCAGCGCGATGACGTCCATATAGCCTTCGGTGACGATCGCGCTTGCCTCGGGCGCCTGGGCCGCGGCGGCGCGCGCCGCCGCCCAGCCGTAGAGCACGCGGCCCTTGGCGAAGAGCGGGCTCTCGGGCGAGTTCAGGTATTTCGGCTGGCCGTCGCCCAGAACGCGGCCGCCAAAGGCAATGATCCGGCCGGCGCGGTCGCCGATCGGGAAGATCACACGGTCGCGGAAATAGTCGATGACGGCGCCGCCGGTTTCGCGCCGCCGCAGGAGCCCGGCTTCGCCGAGCAGGGCTTCGGGGAAATCGGCGGCGAGGGCGACGCCGAGCATCCGGCCGCCGCCGTCCTGCGGCCCCGGCGCCCAGCCGAGGCGAAAGCGGCGGATCGTGTCGCCGTCAAGCCCGCGGTTCTGCAGATAGTCGCGGGCACGCCGTCCGCGGGGGCCCCACAATTGCGTCTCATAAAATGCGCAAGCCGCCTCGATCGCTTCGTAAAGGGTCTTTTGCCGCTGCGCCTCTCTCCGCTCTTCGCGGCTTGCCTGCGGTACGGCAAGCCCGGCCTCGCCGGCCAGCTTTTCGACGGCCTCGATGAAATCAAGGTTGTCGGCGCGCATCACAAAGCCGATCGCGTCGCCATGCGCGCCGCAGCCGAAACAATGGAAAAACGCCTTGTCCTCGACGACGTAGAACGAGGGCGTCTTTTCGCGGTGGAACGGGCACAGCCCGACCTGCTCGCGCCCGCGCCGGACCAGCTTGACGTGGCGGCCGACGAGCGCGCCGAGCGCGATCCGGCTGCGCAACTCGTCAAGGAGGCCGGGCGGAAAGGCCATGATTATCCCTTGCTGCCACGCGGAAGAGGATAGTCCCTCACCCGCCTCCCCCGGCTTTCGCCGGGGTTCGGCACCCTCTCCCGCATTGCGGGAGAGGGGGGACCGGCCCGCAGGGCTGGTGGGTGAGGGTTTGTTGGCGTCATCACCTGTAGGTCGGCCGCTAACCCGCCAGCAGCCGCTTGACCACCGCCCCGGCGCGGGCGAGATCGATCGCGCCGGCATGGCGTTCGCGCAGGGCGGCCATGACCTTGCCGATGTCCTTCGGCCCGGCGGCGCCGGTCTCGGCGATGGCGGACTGCGCCGCGCCGGCGATCTCGTCCTCGCTCATCTGCCGCGGCAGAAAGCTCTCGATGACCGCGATCTCCTCGCGCTCCCGGCGGGCGAGGTCAGGACGGTTTCCCTGCTCGTAGAGCGTCGCCGATTCGCGGCGCTGCTTGATCATGCCCTGCAGCATGCGGTGGATCTCGCTCTCGCCGATCTCCGCTTCCTTGCCTGCGCCGCGCGCCGCGACGTCGCGCTCCTTGAGCGCCGCCAGGATCAGCCGTACAGCCGACACGGTGCGGCTGTCCCTGGCCTTCATCGCATCCCTGAGCCGGTCATTAAAGCTTTGACGGAGCATCGCCGCTCTCCTTTGGAATCGAGTATAGAACATCCTGGCAGGCGCTCGGCGGCGGATTGGGCATTTTCGTCTAACCTCTTGAAATCTCCTCAATTCGGGATTGGACGGGTTGACGGGAGAGGCGCGAGCGGCTATCTGTTCGGCGATTTGGCTGCTGGCCCTGGTCCTCGCCGCCGGGGGGCGCGCACAGGAAATTCCCCGCAATGACCGACGCCGCGACGGCGCCTCTTACGCCGCGACCGCCCGACTGCAATGCCGCACTCGTCCTCGCCGACGGCACGGTCTTTTGGGGCCGGGGCGTGGGCGCTGCCGGCGTCGCGGTCGGCGAAGTCTGCTTCAACACCGCGATCACCGGCTATCAGGAAATCCTGACCGACCCGTCCTATGCCGGCCAGATCGTCACCTTCACCTTTCCGCATATCGGTAATGTCGGCGCCAATCGCGAGGATGTCGAGACGACGATCCCGGCGGCGCGCGGCCTCGTCATCCGTGCCCCGATCACCGGGCCGGCCAATTATCGCGCCTTGGAGCCGCTTGACCGCTGGCTCCTCCGGCACGGGCTCGTCGGCATCGCCGGGATCGACGCGCGGCGGCTGACGCGCCGCATTCGCGAATTGGGTCCGCCGAACGGCATCCTCGCCCATCGGCCGGAGGGCGAATTCGACATTCCAGCCCTCGTCGCCGAGGCGCGCGCCTGGCCCGGTCTCGAAGGCATGGATCTGGCCCGCGAGGTCACCTGCCGGCAGAGCTACGAATGGGACGAGACGGCGTGGGAGCGCGAGAGCGGCTACGGGCGGCAGCACAACCCGCGCCATCGCGTCGTCGCGATCGATTACGGCGCCAAGCGCAACATCCTGCGCATGCTCGCCGCCCACGGTTGCCGGGTCACCGTGGTTCCCGCCACCGCCGCGGCCGAGGAGATCCTGCGCCGCCGGCCGGACGGCATCTTCCTGTCGAACGGGCCGGGCGATCCGGCCGCGACCGCACATTACGCGGTGCCGGTTCTGCGCGAATTGTTGGCGAGCGGCACGCCGATTTTCGGGATCTGCCTCGGCCATCAATTGTTGGCCCTGGCGCTCGGCGGGCGGACCCGCAAGATGGCGCGCGGCCACCGCGGCGCCAACCACCCGGTCAAGGAACTCGCCACCGGCCGGGTCGCGATCACCAGCCAGAATCACGGTTTTGTCGTCGACCGGGAAAGCCTGCCCGAGACCGTCGAGCCGACCCATGTCTCATTGTTCGACGGCACCAACGAGGGTCTGCGCGTCATCGACAAGCCGGTGTTTTCGGTCCAGCACCACCCCGAGGCGAGCCCCGGACCGCAGGACAGTTTTGATCTTTTCGCGCGCTTTGTCGCGCTGATGGACGGGCATGCCTAAGCGCACCGATATCGCCAGCATCCTTGTCATCGGCGCCGGGCCGATCGTGATCGGCCAGGCCTGCGAGTTCGATTATTCCGGCGCCCAGGCCTGCAAAGCCCTGAAGAACGAGGGCTACCGGGTCGTTCTGGTCAATTCGAACCCGGCCACGATCATGACCGATCCCGAATTGGCCGACGCCACCTATATCGAGCCGGTCACGCCGGACATGGTGGCCAAGATCATCGCCCGCGAGCGCCCCGACGCATTGCTGCCGACGATGGGCGGCCAGACCGGGCTCAATACCGCGATGGCGCTCGCCCGCGCCGGCATCCTCGAAGAATACGGCGTCGAACTGATCGGCGCCAAAGAGGAGGCGATCAGGAAGGCCGAAGACCGCCAGTTGTTCCGCCTGGCGATGGACCGGATCGGTCTCGAATCGCCAAAGAGCCGGGTTGCCCGCTCGCTCGACGCCGCGACCGAAGCGCTCGCCGAGGTCGGCCTGCCGGCGATCATCCGGCCCTCCTTCACGCTGGGCGGCACCGGCGGCGGCATCGCCTACAATACGCAGGAATTCGAGGAGATCGTACGCGGCGGTCTGCGCGCCTCGCCGGCGCACGAAGTGCTGGTCGAGGAGTCGGTGCTCGGCTGGAAGGAATACGAGATGGAGGTCGTGCGCGACCGCGCCGACAACTGCATCATCGTCTGCTCGATCGAGAACATCGACCCGATGGGCGTCCACACCGGGGATTCGGTATGCGTCGCCCCGGCCCTGACCCTGACCGACAAGGAATACCAGGTGATGCGCAACGCCGCGATCGCGGTATTGCGCGAGATCGGCGTCGATACCGGCGGGTCGAACGTGCAGTTCGCGGTCAACCCGCAGGACGGGCGCCTCGTCGTCATCGAGATGAACCCGCGGGTGTCGCGTTCCTCGGCGCTGGCCTCAAAGGCGACCGGGTTCCCGATCGCCAAGATCGCCGCCAAGCTCGCCGTCGGCTACACGCTCGACGAGCTCAGAAACGAGATCACTGGCACGACGCCGGCCTCGTTCGAGCCGACGATCGATTACGTCGTCACCAAGATGCCGCGCTTCACCTTCGAGAAGTTTCCCGGCACCGAGCCGCTGCTGACGACCTCGATGAAATCGGTCGGCGAGGCGATGGCGATCGGCCGCAGCTTTGCCGAATCGGTGCAGAAGGCGCTGCGCTCGATGGAGACGGGGCTCAGCGGTTTTGACGAAGTGACGATCCCCGGCGTCGAGAGCGGCGGAACCGACGCGGTCATCGCCGCGCTCGCCCGGCCTACGCCCGACCGCCTGCTGTTGATCGCGCAGGCCTATCGGCACGGCCTCACGACGGCGCAGATCCATGCCGCCTGTCGTTTCGAGCCGTGGTTCCTGGAACGCGTCCGCGAGATCGTCGCGGCCGAGGAAACGGTGCGCGGGGGCGGCCTGCCGGACGAGCGCACCGCCTTCCTGCGGCTGAAGCAGATGGGATTTTCCGATGCGCGCCTCGCCCGGCTTGCGGGGCTCGCCGAGGACGCGGTCGCAGCCCGCCGCCGCCGGCTCGAACTTCATCCTGTATACAAGCGCATCGACACCTGCGCCGCTGAATTCGCCTCGCTGACCCCGTACATGTATTCCTGTTACGAGGGCGACGGGTTCGCCGATCCGGAATGCGAGGCCGATCCGAGCGAGCGCAGAAAGATCGTGATCCTTGGCGGCGGGCCGAACCGGATCGGGCAGGGGATCGAGTTCGATTATTGCTGCGTCCATGCCGCCTACAGCCTGTCCGAGGTCGGCATCGAGACGATCATGGTCAACTGCAACCCGGAAACCGTCTCGACCGATTACGACACCTCGGACCGCCTCTATTTCGAGCCGCTGACTGCCGAGGACGTGATCGAGGTGGTGCGCGCCGAGGAGCGCCGCGGCACATTATTGGGCGCCATCGTGCAATTCGGCGGGCAGACGCCGTTGAAGCTCGCGGCGGCCCTCGAAAAGGCGCGGATCCCGATCCTCGGGACCTCGCCCGACGCGATCGACCTGGCCGAGGACCGCCGGCGCTTCCAGCAACTGTTGACGCAGCTCGGGCTGCGCCAGCCGAAGAACGGCACCGCCTCTTCAGCGGAAGAGGCCGAAGCGGTGGCGCTCGACATCGGCTATCCGGTGGTGATCCGGCCGTCCTATGTGCTCGGCGGGCGGGCGATGGAGATCGTGTACGACGCCGCCGGGCTCAACCGCTATATGCGCCAGGCTGTCTCCGCCTCGGGGTCGAGCCCGGTCTTGATCGACCGTTATCTGCAAAATGCGATCGAGGTCGACGTCGATGCCGTCTGCGACGGCGAGGCGGTCGCGGTCGCCGGCATCATGGAGCACATCGAGGAGGCCGGCATCCATTCGGGCGACAGCGCCTGCTCGTTGCCGCCCTACAGCCTCGCCGCCGCGACCGTCGCCGAGATCGAGCGGCAGACCGTAGTGCTCGCCCGCGCGCTCGGTGTTGTCGGATTGATGAATGTGCAGTTCGCGGTCAAGGACGGCGAGGTCTACGTGCTCGAGGTCAATCCGCGCGCCTCGCGCACCGTGCCCTTTGTCGCCAAGGCGACCGGCGTGCCGATCGCCAAGATTGCGGCGCGCGTGATGGCCGGGGCGCGGCTCGGCGAAACGGGCGCGGTGTGGCGCGGCGGGCGGCTCCCTCACGTCGCCGTCAAGGAGGCGGTGTTCCCGTTCTCGCGCTTTCCGGGCGTCGACCTGATCCTCGGGCCGGAGATGAAGTCGACCGGCGAGGTCATGGGCCTCGACCGCGATTTCGGGCGGGCTTTCGCCAAATCGCAGCTCGGCAGCGGCAACAATCTGCCGCTCGAAGGATGCGTCTTTGTCTCGGTGCGCAAGTCCGACAAGGCGGCGCTGATCGAGCCGTGCCGGCGGCTCGTCGACATGGGCTTCGCCCTGGTCGCCACGCGCGGCACGGCAAAAAGGCTCGTGGCCGCGGGTCTGCCGGTTGCCGTGGTCAACAAGGTGCGCGAGGGACGCCCAGATATCGTCGATCGCATGCGCGACGGCGGCGTTCAGCTCGTTTTCAACACGACCGAGGGCGCCCAGGCAATCGCCGACAGCTTCAGCCTGCGCCGCACCGCGCTGACCCTGGGCATCCCGTATTACACGACCGTTGCCGGCGCGCGCGCGGCGGTGCAGGCGATCGCCGCGCTCAAGGCCGGCAGCCTTGAAGTGACGCCGCTGCAATCCTACCTTTGAAGGCTCCGCGGCGGGGGGCTTCGCCATCCTGGCACAGGCTTTGCGAATCGACGGGCAATGAACAAAATTCCGATGACCGCCGAGGGCTATAATCGGCTCCGGGAGGAGCTGAAGCGCCTCAAGACCGTCGACCGGCCGGCCATCATCCGCGCCATCGCCGAGGCGCGCACCCACGGCGATCTGTCGGAAAACGCGGAATACCATGCGGCCCGCGACCGCCAGAGCTTTATCGAAGGCCGGGTCATAGAGCTTGAGGATAAGATCGCCCGCGCGGAGGTCATCGACATCTCCAAATTGTCGGGCTCGATCATCAAGTTCGGTGCCAAGGTCACGCTCGCCGACGAGGAGACCGACGAGGAGCAGACGTTTCAAATCGTTGGCGAGGACGAGGCCGACATCAGGAGCGGCCGGCTGTCGGTGACCTCGCCTTTGGCGCGGGCACTGATCGGTAAAAGAATCGGCGACAATGTCGAGGTGTCGACGCCGCGCGGCGTCAAGTCCTACGAGATCGTCGGCGTCGCGTTCGAGTAATACCAGATTCGTTGTCTGAATCGTCGTCCCGGCCCACGGGTCCGCGCTTCGCGCGGCCCGAGGATAAACTCCGGCCGGGACCCATGGCTCCGCCGTGCCGAACCTCTCAAGCACGGCTCTGCCGCGCCAATAAACGCCGGCTCATGCCGCGGAAGGGTGGATCCTGGCCTTCCAGGCCGTGTGAAAACTGCCTGCCGGCCCTCCTCCGATCCTTTTTTCGTCATTCCCGCGAAAGCGGGAATCCAGGGATTTCAGTCGTTTGCCCCTGGGTCCCCGCGTTCGCGGGGACGACGGATAAGCCTTTGAAATAAATACCTTTCTGAGATTTATGCACATCCTAGCGCTTGCGCGGGGACGACGAAATTGCCGGGATGGCGGAGTTTTCACATGACCTGCTTCGCGAGGATGACGAGGAAAGGGGCGGCGGCGCCCCGATACCCACCCTTGGATGCGGTGCTCCATTCCTTGCGACGGGGGTGTGGCGATCTCTTATTGCAAATCCTCTTGCGCCCGCTTGCCGGAGCGCGCGGCTTTCCGTAAACCGGGACGATGGTTGCCCTTCCGCTCGGCACTCGCGGTTCCGCGCCGCTCGCCTGGGTCTTGCATGACGGCAAGGCCGGGATGGCGAGCCAGGCCCTTGGCCTTGCCGAGGCGGCGGGCTTTCCGTTTGTCGAGAAGCCGCTCAAAGTCCGCCTGCCGTGGCTCGTGCTGCCGCCGTCGCTGTGGCTCTGGCCGCTGTTTGCTGCGGGCGGGGCCGAGGCCGGTCTCGTGCCGCCCTGGCCCGATCTGGTCGTCGCCTGCGGCCGCAACGCGGCGATGCCGGCGCTTGCCGTCCGCAGGCTGAGCGGCGGCGGCACGATCGCGGCGCAGGTCCAGGATCCCGGGATCGGGCACGGCGCGTTTGACCTCTTCGTCGTGCCCGCGCACGACCGCCTACGCGGACCGCGGGTCATGGTCACCGCGGGCGCGGTCCATCGCGTGACCCCGGCGCGGCTTGCCGCCGCGCGCCGGCGCTTTCCGGCCCTTGCGGCGCTGCCGCGACCGATCCTGACAGTCCTGATCGGCGGCAGCAACCGAGCCTACCGCCTCACTTTACAGCGGCTCGGCGAGATCGCCGATACGATCGCAGGGGTTCTGGCCGCAACCGGCGGCTCAGCCTTGATAACGCCCTCGCGGCGGACCGGCGCGGCGGGTGCGGTGCTGTTGCGCCGGCGGCTCACCGGCTGTTCGGCAGCGGTGTGGGACGGCAGGGGCGACAATCCCTATTTCGCCTATCTCGCCTTGGCCGACGCCTTTCTCGTCACCGCCGATTCGGTGTCGATGATCAGCGAGGCGGCGGCCACCGGCAAGCCTGTGCACATCCTCGACCTGCCCGGCGGCAACGCGAAATTTGCGCGTTTTCACGAAGGGATGTGCGCAGCCGGCATCACCCGGCCGTTCCGCGGTTCTCTCGAAAGCTGGTCCTACCGGGTCCCCGACGACACCGAGCGCGCCGGAGCCCATTTGCGGGCGCTGGTGCTGAGCCGATGGGAGGCGCGCGAGCCGGCATGAAAGGCGCCGCCCTCTACGGGCTGCTCGTCGTCGCCGCGACGGCGCTGTTTCTGTTCGCCCCCGGCCTCGACTTGGCGGCGAGCTGGCTGTTCTATGAGCCGGGCCGGGGCTTCGTCCTGGCGCACTGGGCGCCGGCCCTCTTCGTGTCCGACCTAGTGCCGTGGATCGCCTGGGGCGTTGCCGCGCTCGTCGCCGCCGCTTCCCTGTGGCTGGTCCTCGTTAGGCGGCCGCTGTGGCGTTTCGACCGCAAGGCGCTTTTGTTCATCGCGGCGGCGGTGGCGCTCGGGCCCGGCCTCCTCGTCAACACCGTCCTCAAGGATCATTGGGGTCGCGCCCGGCCGGTGCAGATTGCGCGCTTTGGCGGATTGCATCACTTCACGCCGGCGCCGTTGCCGGCGGCGGAATGCGCCAGCAACTGCTCCTTTGTCTGCGGTCACGCGGCGCTCGGCTTCGCCCTCGTCGCCTTCGCCTTCCTGCTGCCGCCGGGACCGCCTCGCCGCCGCGCCGCCGTCGCGGCGCTCGCTTTCGGCGCCTTTATCGGGCTCGACCGCATCGCCCTCGGGCGGCATTTCCTGTCGGATGTCGTCTTTGCCGGCCTCCTCGTCTACGGCACGACGGCGGCGCTCTACTGGTGGATCGTCGTGCGTGACGGCCTCGCGACGCCGCCGCTCGTCCGCCTCTATCGCTGGGGCGGGCATCGTCTGCTGGCCTGCTGCATGGGATCGCGCCGCCTTGTCGCGCAGCCTGCAGTCGCCGCCGGCCTTGCCGGGATCGTTATGGCGATCGGCGTGACGGTTTCGGCCGAGACCGTCGACCGGCCGGCCGCTCTCTATTTCCATCAGCTCAGTCCGGGCGTGCACGCGCTGTTCGCGCTGGTCACCCGGCTCGGTCTCGCTTACGGGTATCTGACGGTCTTCGCCCTCGCCTTTGCCATCTTGCACTGGGGCGGCAGAGTGCCGCGGCTGCGCCCTCTGGCGCCGTCGATGCGCGCCTTGTCGGCGGTGCCAGCCTTCCTCTTTGCCGCGGTCGCCGCCTCCGGCCTCGCCGTCGATTTGTTAAAGGTAATAATCGGGCGTACCCGTCCGAAATTGCTGTTCGCCGCCCATCTCTATGGTTTCGACGGGCTGGCGCTGCGCCCCGATCACTGGTCCTTCCCATCGGGGCACTCGGCGACCATCGTGGCGCTTGCCGCCGCGTTGACCGTCATCTGGCCAAGGCACGTCCTGTTCTATGCCCTCATCGCCACCGTCGTCGCAGTCAGCCGGGTCGTGGTCGGCGCGCATTATCCAAGCGACGTTGTCGCCGGGGCGTTTATCGCCGTGGTGACGACGCGGCTCGTCGCCTGGCATTTTCACCGCTGGGGCATCGACTTCGCAGCCGCGAAACGCGGCAGTGGCGGTGCTCCGCCCTGGCCGTGCCGGCGCTTCGCCCGCGAAAGGACGGGCGCGGCGGATCCCGGAGCGTCCCCGGGCCTTGCCGCGGCGGACAGTCAGCCCAAGCAGCAAGACTCTCTCGGTCCGTACCCAAATCCCCTCTCCGCCCTTCAGGATGGAGAGGGTGAGGCGGGCGTCGGCGGACGCTCCGGAATCCCCGACCTCATCCCGACCCTCTCCGCTCCCGAGGGCGGAGAGGGAGCATTGGGCCGCGTATGATGATTCACGGATCGGTCACCAAGAGGTTTCTTAGCCCGGCCGCTGAGACGGAGGCGCGATGATGCGCGTGCTCTCGCCCGGATCGCGACCCCCGGCGTAACTTTGCAAGCCCGGCCTCATGGCTCTCTCGATCGAAACCTTCGACAACAATCGCGGCGGCAACGCTCTTTACAAGGCATTGACCCATCCGCACGCGGCGACGGCGGCACGGGGGCTGGTTGCGGCGCTCGCCCGCGCCGGCCCGGTGGCGATCTGCGATCCGGGCGGAGCGGTCGAAGGATTTGCCGAGATCTTCGGGCTCGATGGGATCGAGATCACCGGGGTTTATGTCCCGGAAGCGGTGCGGGTCGGCACCGCCGTGCTCGGCCGGGCGGCGCGGCCGGCGACCGAGATCGGCAGTTCCGGCGCCCGCGCGGTGTTTGTCGCCGCTTTCGATGCCGAGCGCATGCTGGCCCAGCTCGAACCCTGTCTAGGGGCGGGGATCGCGCGCTTCACCCTCGACCGGATGCGCCTCCCGGCGGACCGCCTGACCAATCCGCGCCGCTATCTCGATCCGCTCAACTTCGTCACCAATTTCGCTTTCTTTCGCGAGGCTGTCGGGCTCTCCACCCGCCTCATCACCGCCAATTACTGGGCCGGCTACGGCGCCGCGGCGGTCCGATGCCGGCTGACCCTGTTCGCCGGCGGCGGCGGTATCCTCGCCGAATGGGAGGAGCGCCTCGCCGGGGGGGTGGGCGCGTTCGTCCTCGACAGCCGCGAGATCCGCAGCCGTTTCGGTCTCCCGGAATTCTGCGGCCAGTTGTTCCTCCACATTATCGGAGCGGCCGGGCACGACGTCGTCAAATATGCGCTCGATATCTTCGGGGCGAGCGGGGAGGAGGCCGCGTCGCTGTCCGCAACGCACGATGCCAATTCCTGGCCGGCCGAGCGTTATGCCGGACTGCCCGCCCCGGCTTCCGGCGAGCGCGTGCTCCTGTGGATACAGAACAGCCACCCGGCGACAATCCCGGCGGGGGCGATCACGCTCCATCCGATGGGCGAGGAGACGGGCGCGGCTGTGGCCGAGAACCTGCCGCCTTTTGCCAGCCGCGCCGTCGATGTCGGCACGATCTTGCCCGGCCTCGCCTGGCCGCGGCAGGTCGAAGTGCGCGCCGGCAAGCATATGGTGCGGCCGCGCTACGAGATCCTGGCGGAAGGCCGCCGGCGCATCGCGCATGTCAATGTCGAGCGCGGCGATCTCGTCGCCGATCCGGCTTTGCCGCGCCTCGCGGAGCTGTTCGGCAAGGGCTATCTGCTGCCCGCCCCGATCCTGCCGCGCCGAGAGTGGCAGAGCCTTGTCTTGCCGACCCCGATGGCGGTTGCCCAGGCCGAACTGCCGATCGCGGCCGTCGTCTACGATCCTGCCGGCCGCGAAATCGCGCGCCATCGCTTCGGGCGGTTGCCGCGCGACCATGCCGCCGCCCTCGATCTCGACCGGCTCGCCGGCATCGAGGGGCTCGGGGAGGGCTGGGGCCATGTCGAGCTGATCTATGACTTTTCCGAAGGCGGCGCGGCGGACGGCTGGCTGCACGCCCTGTTCCGTTATCGCCGCCGCGACAGCGGCCACGCCGCCGAAACCAGCTTTGGCGCGCACATCTACAACACGGTATTGACCTATCGCGGCGAGCCGCAATCCTACAACGGACCGCCGCCGGGATTGTCGACGCGGCTGTTCCTGCGGCTCGGCGAGGGCGCGCACGATACGCTCTGCCATCTGATCTACCCGGCGTCGCGTCCATGGCGACCGCTCTCCGCCACCGAGATCGTCCTTTATGACGGCGCCGGCGCCGAGATCGCCCGCACGGCGCTCGCGATCCCCTGCTCCGGCTCGCTGTTGTGGCATTATCACGCGCTGTTTCCGGCCTCGGCCCGGGGACGGGCGGGAAGCGGCGCCTATGTCATTGTCCGCGATGCGACTTGCCGTCTGTTCGGCTATCACGGGCTCCTCGGCCGCGATGGCGCGTTCAGCCTCGATCACATGTTCGGATTCTAACCGCGCGTTCCCCCCTTTCCGCTATTCCGCCGAGAAATGATATAGTGGAACAGGAATAACGCTCGAATCCGTAATGTCTGAGCCTCACCACAGCAAAATTCTGATCATCGGCGCCGGACCGGCCGGCTATACCGCAGCCATTTATGCCGCGCGCGCCAATCTCGAACCGCTGCTTGTCGCCGGGCCGCAGCCCGGCGGGCAGCTAACGATCACCACCGATGTCGAGAACTATCCCGGCTTTGCCGAGGCCGTCCAAGGCCCCTGGCTGATGGAGCAGATGCAGCGCCAGGCCGAGCATGTCGGCGCCAGGATCATCTCCGATATGGTCACCGCGATCGATCTCGGGCGCCGGCCCTTTGTCGCCACCGGCGATTCGGGTGACCGCTATGTCGGCGACAGCGTGATCATTGCCACCGGCGCCCAGGCGCGCTGGCTTGGCCTGCCGAGCGAAGAGGCCTATCGCGGCTTCGGCGTCTCGGCCTGCGCCACCTGCGACGGGTTCTTCTTCCGCGGCAAGGACGTCGTCGTGGTCGGCGGCGGCAACACCGCGGTCGAGGAAGCGCTCTATCTGACCAACCACGCCCGCACGGTCACGCTGATCCATCGCCGCGACGCATTGAGGGCCGAGAAGATCCTGCAAGACCGGCTGTTCCGCAATCCCAAGATTGCGGTTCTTTGGGATACCATCGTCGAGGAAATCCTGGGCGAGCCTGATCCGCCGCAGGTCAGAGGAGTGCGGCTGCGCAATTTGAAGACCGGCGCCGAAGGCCTGCACCCGTGCGAAGGGGTCTTTATCGCGATCGGGCATATTCCGGTCACTGGTTTTGTCGCCGGGCAATTGCCGCTCGACCCCGAGGGATACATCCTGACCCGGCCGGATTCGACGCAGACCGCGATCCCTGGGGTGTTCGCCGCGGGCGACGTCAAAGACAAGGTGTTCCGCCAAGCGGTCACCGCGGCCGGGCTCGGCTGCATGGCGGCCATCGAGGCGGAGAAGTTCCTCGCCGCGCAGGAGGGGGAGGCCGGACAGCTGCGGGCGGCGCAATAGGGGCGCTGTCGCCGCTGCCTGGGGAAAGCGACGCACATGGATTGGGATAAATTGCGGGTCTTTCATGCGGTCGCCGAGGCGGGCAGCTTCACTCATGCCGGCGAGTCGCTGAACCTGAGCCAGTCGGCGGTCAGCCGCCAGATCAGCGCGCTCGAGGAAAGCCTCTCGGTGCCATTGTTTCACCGCCATGCCCGCGGCCTGATCCTGACCGAACAGGGCGAGTTGTTGTTTCGCACGGCGCGCGAGGTGTTTGCCAAATTGTCGATGGCCGAGGGGCTGATCTCCGAATCCAAGGACCGCCCGAAGGGGCCGCTGAAGATCACGACCACAGTGTCGTTCGGCTCGACCTGGCTGACCCCGCGGATCCGCGAATTCCTCGACCTCTATCCCGAGATCGGGGTCAGCCTCGTTGTCGACGATTCAGAACTCGACCTGTCGATGCGCGAGGCTGACGTCGCGATCCGCATGTCGCCGCCGCGCCAGCCCGATCTGATCCAGCGTCACCTTGTCAGTGTGCAGAACCACGTCTATGCGGCGCCGGAATACGTCCGAAAATACGGGACGCCGCAAAAGCCCGAGGACCTCGACAAGCACCGGCTCATCCTTTACGGCGAGGATTCGCGTCCGCCGTGGCCGAACATCAACTGGCTGTTGGAAGCCGGCACCAAGCCCGACCAGGAGCGCAAGCCGATCCTGACCGTCAACAATTTTTACGGCATGCTGCGGGCGGTGCTGAGCGGGCTCGGCATCGCGGCATTGCCGGATTTCATGGCCAACGAGCACAGCGAGTTGGTGCGGGTAGTTCCCGAATTGACGGGACCGCCGGTCGAAGCCTATTTCGTGTACCCGGAAGAGCTCAGAAATTCCAAGAGAATCAGTGTGTTCCGAGACTTTCTGCTGCGCAAGGTGGCGGAAAGCCGGCTCTCCTGAAGGCTGCGACAATCAATCGCAAATGCGATGAAGTGGCCGCGAGCGTTGCGCTTTTTGCAGACGAGCCCATCGCTATTCTCGGTGGTAACGGCGCAGCGATACGGGCATATTCCTGTCACGCGATACTGCTTCGCGGCAAGTTTTCGGCGGCGTCGCCCGCCGATCCGGGTTTCCGGGACTTGTGCCCGGAAAGAGGGTCTTCGGACCCTTACGTCTCCCAGACGTGAAGCCTCCCTGTTCAAACTTGGCCGGAGCCCTTGTGCTCCGGCCCATTTCTTTGGGGCATCGCCGGACGCTCGAACCCTGTCCCTGGAGGATCGGCTCAGCGGCCATAAGGAGAGGGGCGGCCGTAGCCGGAATACGGTGGGGCCTCCCGGTCACCGCCGTAGCCGTACCCATAGGGATATGGCTGCCGGTAACGATATTTTCCGTAGGCATAGGGGTTCATTAGCGAATAGTCGGGGCAGTCGGCGGGGCTATTGGCGGGTCCCCAGCAGGTGGGATCCGGATTCTCCGAGGCCTTGGCTTGGCCGGACGCGCCGACCAGCGTGAGGCCGAGAGCGAGGGCCACGCCGGCGATCAGCGCGCGCGGCCCTCGGCGAGAAATCGATCGGGAAACGGGCATGGTCCGGACCTCCTTGCCAAGCTTTCAAAGACTGTTGCCGGGGCAACGCCGTTCACTCGGCCTGGAGTTCCTGCCCCCGATCTCCGCCGCGGCTCGGCCGGTCCGGTCAACCGGGCGAAAGATCGCCCCAGCTCGCCACCCGCGCGATGCGCAGGGCAATGACCGGAAGATCGGCGATGTTCATCGCCGCGAGCTGGGGGTAGCGCCCGGCGAGCAGCGCTTGCGCGCGGTCGTGTTCCTCCCCCGTCTTCAGAATGTCGGCGCGGCCGCGCAGCATGACCCAGCCGAGCCGCTGCCAATCCTCGTCATAGCGGTCGACGACGATTGCGGTGGCCGGGTTTTCGGCAAGGTTGCGCAGTCGCTTCAGGCGCAGCGGATCGCCCTTCGGCTTGCGGTCGATTGTGACATAGAGCGTCGCGCCGGAGAGGGCGAAGCACACCGGCACGACATGGGGTGTGCCGGCGGCGTCGGCGGTCGCGAGATGAGCAACCCGGCGGCTCGCCAGAAAGCGGCGTTGCGCTTCGCCCAGCATGATCTCTCCGGCTCTCGCGTCGAACGGTGCTAGGATAACACGGCACAGTTTCCGGTTCGCACGGAGGCAGGAATGGACAAGCGGCGCAGCATCGAGGTGCCGGGAGTACAGCACAAAAATCCGATCCCGAGCGCCTGTCGGCGCGGTCCCATCCTCGCTTCCGGCGGCATTGCCGGCGCCGACCCCGACACCGGGGCAGTGCCTGGCGATCTCGACCTGCAGTGCCGCTTCATGTTCGAGAATGTGCGGCGGATCATGGCCGCAGCCGGCGGCTCGCCCGAAGACATCATCAAGATGACGGTGTGGATCACCGACCGCTCCCTGCGCGAGGTCCTGAACCGGCATTGGGTCGCGATGTTTCCCGACCCGCATGCGCGGCCGGCGCGCCACACGATGACCTCGCCCGACCTCGCGGCGCCTCTGCAGGTCCAGTGCGACATCCTCGCCGTTCTCGGCGAAGGCTGAGCCGGAAAGCCGGGCATGAAGATCATCGACATACGCACGCCTTTGCCGGGGCTCGGGATCGAACGCGGTCCCGCAGCGGTCGAACGCTGGCGCAGCGAGCAGGCGTGAGCGGAACGCTCTATACGATCGGCTATCAGAAGGCGCGGCTTGCCGAGGTTCTCGCCGCCCTTGCCGGCGCATCGGTCGCCACCCTGCTCGACGTGCGCGACTGGCCGAACTCGCGGCGGCCCGATTTCTCGAAGCGCCAGCTCGCGGCGGCGGCCGAGGCCGCCGGGCTCTCTTATGTTCACCTGCCGGCGCTCGGTACCCCGCCGGAGGGCCGGCTCGCCAACCGGCGCCGCGAATGGCAGAGGTTTTGGCACATTGTCGAGGCGCGCCTGACCCGCCTGGAAGCGCAGGGCGCACTCGCCGAAGCAGCCGCGCTGGCGCGCGCCGCCCCGACCTGTCTTTTGTGCTACGAAGCCGATTGGCGCCTCTGCCACCGCCGCCGCATCGCCGAGATTCTGGCCCTGCGCCACGGCTTTGCGGTTTGTCATCTGCAGGCCGGCGCGGCGCCGTAAAGTCGCGGGATGCGCTGCGCTTTTCCGCCCTGCATGAACCTTAGCGCGGAAAAGCGCAGCGCATTCCGTCGGTCAGGACAACGCGAGTTCGCCCAACTCGGCACGGTCCAGGGCGGGTTCGCGCGGAGCCGAGGGGCGCTCGGAGGAGATGCGCGGCGGGGCGGCTTTCTCGCTCGCGGCGAGTTGCCGCAGCCGTTCGAGGTCGCGGATCGTGACCACGTGGCGATCGACGCTGACGATTTTCTTCTCGCGCAATGAGCGCAGAACGCGATTGACGTGGACCAGGGTGAGGCCGAGGTGATCGCCGATCTGCTGTTGGGTCAGCGGCAGCGCGTAACTCGAACAGGCGATCGGACCCCGGGGACACAGGCGGTCGTAGAGGTCGCTCAGCATCAGCGCCAGACGCTCGTGCGCGTCGCGGCGCGCAAGCGCAGCGGCGAGCCGGTCAATGCGTCGCTGCTGTTCGGCAAGCAGCCAGAAGACGGCGGCGGCGGCGGGCGGGTTCGTCATCAGGTCGGCAAAGGTCGGCATATCGATCGCCTGCACCGTCAGGGCGGTGACCGCGACGATTTTGTCGACCGGATGACCGAACGCCGCCGCCTCGATCCCGATGACGTCGCCGGGCAGATAAAGATCGATGATCGCACGCCGTCCGTCGGGCCAGTCGACGGCGCGGTAGGCCCAGCCGCAGCTCAGGCGGTAGGCGAGATCGCTCCCGGTCTCAGGGCCGAACAGCCGCGTTCCCGCCGGCTTCCGTTGCGCAGCCGATTTGCCAAACGCCGCGTCGATGATCCGCCGGCCGTGCTCGATCCGCCCCTCGAATTCCGGGTGACAGACGGGCCGTATCGTAATGGCCGTCCCCGACCCTGCCGTAAGCTCTCGTATCAAATCGGTCCCCTCCGAATTGCCCGTCAGTCCAAGCAGCTGACGTCAAGGTTGCGCTGCACACCGCGCAGCGTCAAATTAACAATGGTTACACGGCCTGGTTCCGCAGCAGAGTCCATAAAACGCTGCGGTCGAGCGGCGGAGAGGGCGATTGCGGGGGTGCGGCGGCGCGGCTATGGTGAGGACACCCTCATCTGCCATTCCGATATAGCGCTTCCCGTCGCGGGGGATGGTGGTGTAGGCGAAGAATGTGTACGGTCACCCTTGTGCCAGCGGGGCCGCGGCGGGCGCCCGCATGATTTCAGGAGTGGATATGCCGAGTCTCAGTTTTACCGCGCCGACGACAGTCGAAGAAGCCGTCACTCTGCTGGCCAGCGCTGCGGGTTCGGCAAAAGTCCTGTCCGGCGGGACAGACCTTCTCGTTCAGCTGCGATCGGGCCGCACGCGCCCCGAACTGATTATCGACGCCAAACGCATTCCGGGCCTCATCGGTATTCGTGAAGAGGCAGACGCCTTTGTCATCGGCGCCGCGACCCCCGGAGCAATGCTCAGCGCCTGCGAGCCTTTGATCCGTGCCTGGCCGGGGGTCGTCGAAGCGGTCGACCTGATCGGCTCGACGCAGATCCAGGGCCGCGCTTCGCTCGCCGGCAATCTGTGCAACGCCTCGCCGGCAGCCGACAGCGTGCCGGCGATCATCGCTGCGCGCACGGTTTGCGTCATCGCCGGGCCGCAGGGCCGGCGCGAGGCGCCGGCCGAGGCGATCCCGACCGGCCCGGGCCGGACCTCGCTCGAAAAGGGCGAGTTCATCGTTGAATTCCGCCTGCCGAAGCCGCGCCCGCACGAGGCGGACGCCTATCTGCGCTTTATTCCGCGCACCGAGATGGACATCGCAGTGGTCGGCTGCGGCATCGCTGTCATGCTCGACGGGACGGGCGTTTGCCGCGACGCCCGCGTCATCCTCGGCGCGGTGGCGCCGACCCCGATCCTCCTTCCCGAGGCGGTCGAAGCACTTGTCGGGCACCGCCTTGACGAGGCCACATTGGCGCGGCTCGACGCCGCCGCGCAGCGCGCCTGCCGGCCGATTACCGACAAGCGCGGCACGATCGAATTCCGCACCAAGGTCGCCGGTGTTCTTGCGAGACGCGTGGCGGCCATCGCCTTTGAGCGCGCTGGAGAACGCTGATGAGCAAGCACCACGTATCGACCACCATCAACGGCGAGTCCGTCGAGTTCCTCTGCGAGCCGCAGCAGACATTGCTCGACGTACTGCGCGACGAACTCAACCTGACCGGCTCGAAAGAGGGCTGTGCCTCGGGCGATTGCGGCGCCTGCAGCGTCATCGTCGACGGCCGGCTGTGCTGCTCGTGCCTGATGCTTGGAGCCGAGGCCGAAGGGCGCCGCATCCAGACGATCGAGGGCATCGCCGACGGCGACCGGCTGCACCCGGTGCAGCAGAAATTCCTCGAACACGCGGCCTTGCAATGCGGGTTCTGCACGCCCGGCCTGATCGTCGCGGCCAAGGCGCTGCTCGACGAGAACCTAAACCCGAGCGAGGAAGAAACGCGCTATTGGCTCGCCGGCAATCTCTGCCGCTGCACCGGCTATGACAAGGTGATCCGCGCGGTGCTTGACGCCGCTGCCGTGATGAGAGGGGAGGCCGCCGAATGACGTTTGTCGGCACCAAGGAAGATCTGAAGGTCGTCGGCACCCGCCCGATCCGTCCTGACGGTGTCGACAAGGTTACCGGCCGCGCCACGTTCGGCGCCGACATGACGATGCCCGGCATGCTGTGGGGCAAGATCAAGCGCAGCCCCTATGCCCATGCCCGCATCCTGTCGATCGATCCCGGCAAGGCGCTCGCCTTGCCGGGGGTCAAGGCCGTCATTACCCGCGCCGACTTTCCCGACGTCCCGCCCGAACTCGCCTATATCGGCGCCGCTCCGGCCAATCTGCGGGATCAGTCGCGCAACTGCATGGCCAAGAGCAAAGCCCTTTACGAGGGGCACGCGGTTGCCGCGGTGGCAGCGACCTCGCCCGCGATTGCTGAAGAGGCGCTCGACCTGATCACGGTCGAATACGAGGTGCTGCCGCACGTTCTCGAAGTCGAAGAGGCAATGGCGGAGGGCGCGCCGATATTGCACGACGACGTGTTCACCGCGGGGCTCGATCCAAAGCCGACAAAACCTTCCAATGTCGCCAAGCGGGTCCAGTTCGCCAAGGGGGACATCGACCAGGGCTTTGCCGAAGCCGAGGTGGTCATCGAGCGGCGCTATACGACAAAGCCGGTCCATCAGGCTTACATCGAGCCGCATGCCTGCGTCGTCTCGGTCGCCGCCGACGGCCAATGCACGATCTGGAGTTCGAGCCAGGGCCAGTTCATGGTGCGCGGCTATACCTCGCGCATCGTCGGCGCCGACCTCGCCAATATCCGCGCGATCCCGGCCGAGATCGGCGGCGGCTTTGGCGGCAAGACGATCGTCTATCTGGAACCGCTCGCCTATATGCTGTCAAAGAAATCCGGGCGGCCGGTCAAGATGGTGATGAGCCGCGAGGAGGTGTTCCGCGCCACTGGACCGACCTCGGGCGCGGTCATCGAAGTCAGGCTCGGGGCCAGGAAGGACGGCCGGCTGACCGCCGCTGAGGTCGTGCTCAAATACCAGTCGGGCGCGTTTCCGGGATCGCCGGTCAATCAGGGCTGCACCTGCGCCCTGGCGATGTACGACGTCCCGAACGCCCTGGTGACCGGCTATGACGTCCTCTCCAACCGTCCCAAGGTCGCGGCCTATCGCGCTCCCGGCGCGCCGATTGCCTCCTTTGGGGTCGAAAGCTGTCTCGACGAATTGGCCCGCGAACTCGGCCTCGATCCCCTCGCTGTGCGCGAGACCAACGCCGCCCGGGACGGCACCAAGGCCGTGCACGGGCCGACCTGGGTCAATATCGGCTACCTTGCCACGCTGGAAGCGACCAAGGCGAGCGAGCACTTGAAAGCCCCGCTCGGTCCGGGTCAGGGACGCGGTATCGCCTCGGGCTATTGGCACAATGCCGGCGGTGAATCGAGCGCCGCGGTACACGTCAACGAGGACGGCACCGTCACGGTGACCGGCGGGCATCCTGACATTGGCGGCTCGCGCGCCTCGATGGCGATGATGGCAGCAGAGGCGTTGGGCGTGCCGTACGAGCGCGTCCGCCCGGTTGTCGGCGACACCACCGCGATCGGGTTTAGCGCCAGCACCGGCGGCAGCCGCGTCACCTTTGCCGGCGGCATGGCGGTGACGCGCGCGGCCGAAAAGGTCATAGACGAGTTGAAGCGGCGTGCTGCGATCACCTGGGATATCAGCCCCGAAGCGGTCGAGTGGCGGGACGGCAAGGCATTCCCGGCCGGCGCCAACGCCGGCAGCTTCGAGCCCCTGTCGATGGTTCAGATCGCCGCCAAGGCGGCGCGCACTGGCGGTCCTATCAGCGCCGAGGTGCAGATCAACGCGCAGGGCCAGGGGCCGGGTTTTGCCACCCATATCTGCGACGTCGAGATCGACAAGGAGACGGGCCGCGCCAAGATCCTGCGCTATACCGCGATCCAGGATGTCGGCCGCGCTATCCATCCCTCCTATGTCGAGGGCCAGATGCAGGGCGGCGTGGCCCAAGGGATCGGCTGGGCGCTCAACGAGGAGTACATCTACGACAAGGAGGGACGTCTCGAAAACCCGGGCTTTCTCGATTATCGCGTGCCGGTCGCTTCCGACATGCCGATGATCGAGACCGTCATGGTCGAGGTGCCCAATCCGCGACATCCGTTTGGCGCCCGCGGGGTCGGCGAGGTGCCGATCGTGCCGCCGATGGCGGCGGTCGCCAATGCGATCTGCGCCGCGACCGGCGTGCGTCTGCGCGATCTGCCGATGTCGCCGCCCAAGGTTCTCGCTGCGATCGACGCGCGCGAACCGCTCCGCGCCGCGGCGGACTAGACAAGATTGTCCATTCACTCTCTCCCCCGCCGGCCGGGGGAGGGGGTCAGGGCAAGGGGGTCAACGCCCCCTTGCCCTGTTCTCTCTCCCGGAGAGCGGGCGAGAGGGTCAGGAAACCGGAGGCGTCATGACGTACATCGCCAAGGAAAATCAGAAGGTCGTCGGCACCCGTCCGATCCGTCCGGACGGGGTCGATAAGGTCACCGGCCGCGCCGCCTTCGGCGCCGATATGGTCATGCCCGGCATGCTGTGGGGCAAGGTGAAGCGCAGCCCGCACGCCCATGCCCGCATCCTGTCGATCGACACCGCTAAGGCGCGAGCCTTGCCGGGGGTGCGCGCCGTCATCACCGCTGAGGATTTTCCGACGATCGCCTCCGAAGAGGCGTTTGTCGGCGAGGGGCCGATGAATTTCCGTGATCTGTCGCGCAACTGCATGGCGCGCGACAAGGTCCTCTATGACGGTCATGCGGTTGCGGCGGTCGCCGCCACCTCGCCCGCTATCGCCGAGGAGGCGCTCGACCTGATCGACGTCAGGTACGAGATCCTGCCGCACGTCATCGACGTCGAAGCGGCGATGGCGGAGGGCGCGCCCTTGTTGCATGACGACCTCTATACCCAGGGCGTCGACCCCAAGCCGACCCGGCCGTCCAATGTCGCCAAACGGATGCATTTCGCCAAAGGCGACATCGAGAAGGGCTTTGCCGAGGCCGACGTGGTCATCGAGCGGCGCTATACGACGCAGCCGGTCCATCAGGCCTATATCGAGCCTCATGCCTGCGTCGTTTCGGTCGCCTCCGACGATCAGTGCACGATCTGGAGTTCGAGCCAGGGCCAGTTCATGGTGCGCGCTTATTGCGCCAAACTGCTCGGCATCGACATTTCGAACATCCGCGCGATCCCGGCCGAGATCGGCGGCGGCTTTGGCGGCAAGACGCTGATTTATCTGGAACCGCTGGCGCTCGCGATGGCCAAGCAATCAGGACGCCCGGTCAAGATGGTGATGAGCCGCGAGGAGGTGTTCCGCGCCACCGGCCCGGCTGCAGGCGGGACCATCGAAGTCAAGCTCGGCGCCAAGAAGGATGGCCGCCTCACCGCCGGCAAGGTCGTCCTTAAATACCAGGCCGGCGCCTTCCCGGGCTCGCCGGTGGGGCCGGGCTGCATGGCCGCCTTTGCGATGTATAACATGCCGAATGCCGAGGTGACCGGCTACGACGTTGTCAGCAACCGCCCCAAGGTCGCCGCTTATCGTGCCCCGGGCGCGCCAAACTCCTCCTGGGGGGTGGAAAGCTGCCTCGACGAACTTGCCCGCGAGCTCAAGATCGACCCGCTTGCCCTGCGTGAGAAGAATGCCGCGCGGGAAGGGATCAAGGCGGTGCACGGGCCGACCTGGCCGGTCATCGGCTATGCCGAAACCGTCACGGCGGCAAAGGAGCATCCGCATCTGAAGCAACCGCTCGGTCCCGGTCAGGGCCGCGGCATCGCCTCGGGCTTCTGGTTCAACATCGGCGGAGATTCAAGCGCGGCGGTGCACATCAACGAGGACGGCACCGCGGTCGTCGCCGTCGGCACTCCGGACATCGGCGGCTCGCGCGCCTCGATGGCGATCATGGCGGCCGAGATCCTCGGCATCCCGGTCGATCGGGTGCGTCCGATCGTCGCCGATACCAGTTCGATCGGCTACTCGATGCTGACCGGCGGCAGTCGCGTCACCTTTGCCACCGGCATGGCGACCGTGCAGGCGGCCGAAAAGGTCGTCGAGGAGATGAAGCGGCGCGCTGCGTTGATGTGGGACATCCCGCCCGACGCGGTCGAGTGGAAAGACGGCAAAGCCTATCCGGCCGGCGCCAATGCCGGCAGCTTCGAGCCTTTGTCGCTGGCCGAGATCGCGCTCAGATCCGGACGTACCGGCGGCCCGATCACCGCTGAGGTGTCGATCAATGCGCAAGGCGCCGGCGCCGGCTTTGCCACCCATATCTGCGATGTCGAGGTCGACAAGGAGACCGGGGCGGTCAAGATCCTGCGCTATACCGCGATTCAGGATTGCGGGCGGGCGATCCATCCCTCCTATGTCGAGGGCCAGATCCAGGGCGGCGTCAGCCAGGGCATCGGCTGGGCGCTCAACGAGGAGTACATTTACGACGCCGAGGGCCGGCTTGAGAACCCGGGCTTTCTCGACTACCGCATTCCCGTCGCCTCGGACCTGCCGATGATCGATGCGGTCATCGTCGAAGTGCCGAACCCGCGGCATCCGTTCGGGGCCCGCGGGGTCGGCGAGGTGCCGATCGTGCCGCCGATGGCGGCGGTTGCCAATGCGATCTGCGACGCTACCGGGATCCGCCTGCGCGATCTGCCGATGTCGCCGCCGCGGGTCCTGGCTGCGCTCGACGGCAATGGCGGGTGAGGCGATGCCGCACATCGTCATTTCCGGGAACGCCGCCCGCCGCTTTACCGGCGGGGTCAGCGAATTCGATGTCGAGGCGAATACCTTTCGCCGCCTGATCCTCGAACTCGACCGGCGCTTCCCGGGATTGGGCGAGCAGATCGAGGAAGGCATGGCCGTGGCGGTCGACGGCGAGATCTATCAGGATGCCTATCAGGTTTCGCTTCGGCCTGACAGCGAGATCTATCTGATCCCGAAGATCGGCGGCGGCTGAAGCCTTGTACGGCGTTGCGCCTGGGCGCGGCGCCGTACCCGATTCGCTCGAAGAGCGCAAGGGCTGTGACATATTTGGTTCGGCAGGACAGCCGGAATAACCGCACACAACCCCTCGCGGCGGCGGAGAGGGGCGGATTCGGCCGACTAGAATCTACCAAAAATAAAGAAATGGACGTCATCAACTTGCCTGATGCGCGATCGTTCCCAAACCGCCAAAATCTGTTCGGCTGATCGGGTTACCATGGTCGTTGCCGCTTCGAAGGTCAGGATCGCGGTCCCTGAACGGCGGGCGCCCGCCGCTTTGCCGGAATTGGCCGCAACTCACCCGCGGCGCGGAAGGTGTCGCGCGGTGCAACATACGTTTCTCTATCGCTACGGTGGTGAAGGATCTCTGTAGCGCTCCTGGCGTTTGTCTGTGGCTGGCTAAAGGTACGAGGAAAACCCATGGTCGAAGCGGTTTGGGGGCGCCTCCTCCACGGCAGCCGCAGAGTTGGGGGAGATCCGAGCCGTGGGCATCGGATTTTATCTCGTGTCGTCAAAGTTTTGCGATGGCTGGTGCTGGCCGCGATTCTGGCTTTGCTGGGTTGGGGAATATCGGTTGAAGCTCGCACTTCATATTTGCAGTCGCGGGTTTTCACTTGGTTTGACAGTCATTTGAAGTATTGGGTAGAACCGGGTCCCGCTGATACGATCCGCTTCCCGCAACCGGGTCCCTATGATGTGCGGCTCGGCTATGCCGAGCTTCCCGCCATCATCCAGTCGTTGCAGGCCCATCACTTCGAAATCGTGCGCCAGGCGCGATGGTCCCCCTGGCTCGACTGGTTTGTCGCCAAAGGCGGCTATACGCCCTACGATCAGAAGGTGCGCGCCGGGCTGCGATTGTTCGATCGGCGCGGCGTCCCGCTGTTTCAGGCAAGCTATCCGCAGCGCGTCTACGACAATTTCAACCAGATCCCGTCGGTCGTCGCGAACAGCCTGATGTTCATCGAGGACCGCTATCTGCTCGATGCCAACGAGCCGCTGCGCGATCCCGCGGTCGAGTGGAACCGCTTCATGCTGGCCGCTGCCGGGCGCGTTGCCGGGGTGATCAACCGGCACTGGCGCCGCGGCGGGGCAAGCACGCTCGCCACCCAGATCGTCAAATTCCGGGACTCGCCCGGCGGCCGTACCGAAAGCTCCGGCGAGAAACTGCGGCAGATGCTGACCGCCGCCGTCGATGCCTATCGGCAGGGCCCCAATACGATGGCGGCGCGGCGCCGCATCCTCCAGACCTATCTCAATTCGACCCCGCTTGCTTCGCGTCCGGGCTATGGCGAGATTATCGGCCTTCCGGAGGCGCTGTGGGTTTGGTACGGCACCGATCTCGTCGAAGCCGATCGGGTTCTGAGCCAGCCGGCGACGACTCCGCAGGCGCGCGCCCGCCAGGGCGAAATCTATCGCCAAGCGTTGAGCTTGATCCTCGCCGGGCGGCGCCCGGCCTATTACCTGATCCAGAACCGCGCGGCGCTTGAAACGCTGACGGACTACTATCTGCGCGGCCTCGCCGATGCCGGGGTCATTTCGCCCGAACTGCGCGATGCGGCGCTCGCCGCCCGGCTGCACTTCCGAACCGAATTGCCGCCGCCGCCGGGCGTCTCCTATATCGACAACAAGGCCACCGATTGGCTGCAGGCCGAACTCTTGTCCCTGTTGCGCGTCGAGAGCCTGTGGAGCCTCGATCGCTTTGACCTGACCGTCTATTCCAGCATCGACGAGGCGGCGCAGCAGCGCATCACCAATGTCCTCGCACGCCTCGGCGATCCGGCTTTCGACAAGTCCCTGGGGCTGGTCGGGCATCAATTGCTCGGTGGCGGCAATCCCGCCCTCGTCAATTGGAGCTTTGTGCTCTACGAGCGCGGGGCCGGCGCCAATTACGTGCGCATTCACGCCGACAGCTTGAACGAGCCGTTCGACATCAATTCGGGGGCCAAATTGCAATTGGGCTCGACCGCCAAATTGCGCACTCTGGTCACCTATCTCGACATCATGACGCGGCTCAATCACCAGTTCGCTCCGCTGCCCCCGCGTCAATTGCGTACGATGGCTGCCCAGGCGAAGGACCCGCTGACCAAGTGGGCCGCCGATTACATGGCGAAAACCGGCGACCGCGGTTTGAAGCCGATGCTCGATGCCGCCATGATGCGGCGGTATTCGGCGGCGCCGGCGACATTCTTCACCGGCGGCGGGGAGAACTCTTTCGCGAATTTCGAGAAGTCGGAAAATCATCAGGTCCCGACCGTCGAAACCGCGTTCGAGCACTCGATCAACGGCGCCTTTGTACGGATCCTGGCCGATATCCGCGACTTCTATATCGCGCGGCTCGGCATCGACGAGAAAGAGCTGCTGGCCGATCCCGACGATCCGGCGCGCGAAACCTATCTGAAGCGCTTCGCAGAGCGGGAGGGGCGCGTCTATCTCTACCGCTTCTATAAGGATTTCCGCGGCCTCTCGCCGCAGGAGGCGCTCGACAAATTGGCGAGCCACACCCGGCCGGCAGCTAGCCATCTCGCCGTCATCTTTCTTGCCGCCCGCCCTCATGCCAGCAAGGAGGACCTCGCCGCTTTTCTGCAGCGTCACATGCCGCTGGAGACCTTCTCCCGATTGTCCGACGACGATCTTTGGGGCCTTTATCAGAAATATGGTCCAGGCAAATTCTCGCTCAACGATCAGGGTTATATTGCCGGCGTTCATCCCCTTGAAATCTGGCTCGTCAGTTACCTGCAAAAGCATCCCGGCGCGGACTTCCACCAGATTTCCCAGGCCAGCAGCAGTGCGATCCTGCAATCCTATGTGTGGCTGTTCAAGCCGCACAAAACGTTCCAGCAGAACGTCCGCATCAAAACATTGCTCGAAGAGGAGGCGTTCAACCGCATCTGGCAGGACTGGCGGCGCCAAGGCTATCCGTTCGATCATCTGGTGCCTTCGCTCGGCACCGCGATCGGCGCTTCGGGCGATCGGCCGGACGCGCTCGCCGATCTGATGGGGATCCTCCTCAATGACGGGGCAAGATTGCCGACCGTCGATCTCCAGCGTCTCGATTTCGCCAACGGCACCCCGTACCAGACTGATTTTGCGGTCAAGCCGCGCTCGCAGCAGGTGCTCGATCCGGCGGTGGCGGAGGTGGCGCGTCGCGCCTTGATGGGCGTCGTCGAGAACGGCACCGGCATGCGCTTGCGCGGGGTGTATCACGCGGCGGACGGCAATCCGATGCCGGTCGGCGGCAAGACCGGAACCGGCGACAACCGTTATCACATCTATGGCCGCGGCGGATATCTGCGCGGCGAGCGGGTGGTCGACCGCACCGCCACCTTCATGTTCTTTGTCGGCAATCGCTTCTTTGGCACGGTCACGGCTTACGTGCCGGGGCCGCCCGCAGCGCGCTTTACCTTTACGAGCGCGATGGCCGTGCAATTGTTGAAAGCACTGAAACCCGAACTCGATCCGCTGCTGTTGTCGCCGGTCGAGGGCCAGCCGGCAAAGCCGATTGCTGATGTCGCGCCGCCGCCCGCCGAACATGGCGGTTCGCCGGGAAACGAAATCCGCGGCGCTTCGCGGGCCGCCTATATCCGGCGGGAACCTGACGACGGGTCGGGAGAGGGATGGTCGCAGCACCGCACTCGCCATCCCGAATGGCCGCGGCATCATTGGTCGCAGCCGCAATGGCAGGCACCCGAGGAATGGCAGCAGCCCGAATAACCCTTCGGGCCGGGCTGATCCGATGCGGTGCGAGCTTTTGGGAAAGCCAGGCCGGCGCGGGCGCCGGCCTGGCTTTCCCAGCCGACGCGCTCCCCCACCAGGCTTGAAGCAAAGCCGCGCGACGGCTCTAAGCGGTAATTCGGGGTCGGGTTCCTTGTCCGGTGGAGCGCGATCGGCTTGCCCCGCCTCGATCAAAGACCGCATGAAATGCGTGTCTGTGGGCGAGCGACGGCCCGCCGGTCCTAAACCCGGATTTCGCCCGGGTCAACCCATTCTGCGTCTCGTGACTCTTTTTACGCACTCTGGGCCGGCGGGCTGTTCGAGTGAGAAAAGCGGCGGAATGTGCCTGCTCTTCCGCCCTGCAACGTTCCCGAAAACCGAAGAGCGGAATGGCCTTAACAAATTTGTCGGGAAGAAAGGGGCTGGATCTCCGGAGAGAGATCCAGCCCCTTTTATCTTAAGAGGATCCGGAGGCGCTCCGGGTCAACAGATCGACCTTGCGATTCAAAGCCGAGATCAGGCCGCTGACGCCCCGGTCGCGCAGGATCGATGAGAACTCGGAACGCTGTGTCGCCAGCTGGCTGATCGTCCCGTCGAGATAGATATCGGCGACCTGCCAGGTGCCGTCTTTCTGGTGCATCAGATAGTTGATGGTCACCGGCTGGCCGTCCGACTGGATGATCCGGGTCTGTACGAGCGTGCCGTAGCTGAGCGGCCGCTCTCCCAGGACCTGCAATTGCTCGCCGGAATAGCTGCCGAAGCGATCGGCATAGGTGGCGGCGATATAATGACCGAAGGCGTAGGTGACCTGTTGCCGTTGCGCGGGGCTGAGGCTGGCCCAGGAGGGTCCTACAGCGAGCTGGGCCATGTATGGCACGTCAAAGAGCTGCTGTACGATCGGCGCCAGTTGCGCGTAGCGCCCGCGCTCTCCCAAAGTCGGTCCCGACTTCATCGTGATCAGCAATGTATCGTAAAAGCTTCGGACGTTGCTTTCTGGCACCGGCGACAACGCTGCCTTTGCGGTGCTCAGATTTCCAACCGCCAACAACAGGCCAAGGCACAGACCCGCTATCTTGGCCATGTTTGCCGGCGACCTCACAACCTTGCTCATCAGGGGAACTCCCGAGGCCAGATTTTAAGATTTCGGGGCAATTATCGGGAGCAATTGAGGCAGTCCGGTGGCGGATGTACCCCGTAATCGCGAATGCTTTGTTCGGTCAGGCAAAACAATGCGGAGGCGCACCGTCCGGAGGCTCCCGCGCCGACAGGCTGATGGAATGCCGCTTCTAGCGCATCAGTAGGGATAGCCCCAATGATATCCGTACGGGTAGTAATAATGGTAATAGGGGTTATAATACGGATTGTAATAGTAATAGGGTGCCGCCCCGACGCCGAAGCCAAACGGACCCAGCTGCAGCCCGAACCACTCCTGCGCCTGAGCCGAGCTCGTCGGGATCGTCAGGGCGCCGAGCGCGGCCGCGGAAACGGCCAGGGCGGCGGCCCCGCCCAACCAGTGCTTTCTGAGGCTGTTCAGCATCTTGCTCTCCTCTGCTGAGCTAACAACTGAGGCTCAGCTAGGCAACACTAGGACCAATTGCGCGGTTCCGAGGCCGGCGGGACGCACTCTGATAGCCTGTTCGAGCTCGCGTCACAGCCCGGCAATGGCGGAATAGCGCAGCAAAGCGGAGCGAATTCCACTGTCCTCCTCACTCAAACAGGCCCTGATTAGGCCGAGACCGGGGGGCCGACCCCGTCTTGTTTCCCCGAACCGCCGCCCTCCCGGCGCAGAAAATCGATGAATGCCGTCAAGGACGCAGGCAATTGCCGGCGGCTCGGATAAAAGATGTGGTATCCGGTATAGCGCGGCGCCCACTCTTCGAGGAGCGGCACGAGCCGCCCCATGGCAAGGTCGGGCGCCACATAGCTCTCCAAGGCGTAGCAGATCCCGGCGCCTTCGCGGGCGGCTTGCACCGTCAATTCGATATCGGTCGTGATCAGCGGGCCGCTGACCGCAATCTCGACCTTTTCGCCCGCCTTTTCGAACTGCCAGCGCGGCAATGTATCGCCCCATCGAAAGCGGATGCAGTCGTGGCGTTCGAGGTCGTGCGGCGCTTCCGGCGGCGGCCGGCGGGAGAGATAGAGTGGCGCGGCAAGGGTAATAAGCCTCGTATCGGGGCTGATCCGGACGGCGATCATATCGCGCTCGATCCACCGTCCGGCCCGGATGCCGGCATCGAAGCGGCCGCGGACAATGTCGATGACGCCGAGACCGTCATCGGCGGTCAGGTCGACCGTGATCGCCGGGTAGGCGGCGAGAAACCGGACAATGACGGGCGCGATCAGCATGCGCACCGCAAGGCTCGCCACGCTGAGGCGCAAGGTGCCGGTCGGCCGGTCGCGATAGGCGTTGACCTCTTCGATAGCGCTGCTGATCTCGCCGAGAGCGGGCCGGACCCGCGCCAGGATGTGCTCGCCGGCCTCGGTCGGCGCGACGCTGCGCGTGGTCCGGTTCAGCAGCCTGACCCCGAGCCGCTCCTCGAGCGTGCGCATGCTCTGGCTCAGGGTCGAAGTCGACACGCCGAGTGAGGCCGCTGCCCTGACAAAGCTGCCATGCTCGGCAATCGCGACGAACGCCGTAAGTTCCGCGAATTCGCTGCCCCGCATCTTTCACCCTGCTGTCGTTGTCGTGAACGGGCCAAT
This sequence comes from Allostellaceae bacterium, assembly GCA_035252905.1. Taxonomy (GTDB): domain Bacteria; phylum Pseudomonadota; class Alphaproteobacteria; order ATCC43930; family CGMCC-115725; genus AP-15. The sequence goes on from DATFCQ010000289.1 coordinate 30,375, forward strand.
AGACAATTTGGCGCGGCTCCGACCGGCTGTAAGCCGGGTCAGTAAGAGCGGGTGGCGCGAGCCGGGATCATTCGGAAAGGCCAAACGACCCGTCCGTATTATGCCAGGTTATCACCGCATTAAGCGAGAACCATCTCTCAACACCGAGGCTCAAAGCCGATACGGCTGACCGCCGCACCCAATTTCGTTCTCGTCAATGCCTGCTGATGGTGGACATATCGATCTCCAGCCGCGTTCGCGAACCGACGCGGTCGAAGTCGAGGCGCGCTCGCCCGCAGGGCGCGCCGAAGATTTGCGGCGAGCGGCGGAAGAGCGCCGGAGCGAGCGGCGACGCCGGCGCATCCGCTGGCTGCTCTATCTGCTGCTGCCGATCTTGTTGGTCGTCGGTGCCTATTTTTACGTCACCGGTGGGCAGTACATGACCAGCGACGACGCCTATGTCGAAGCCAACATGGTCGCGGTCTCGACCGATGTTTCCGGCCTAGTGCAAAAGATCGATGTCCATGACAACCAGCGGGTCGTCGCCGGTCAGCCGTTGTTCAATCTCGATCCCGCGCCGTTCCGCTATGCTCTCGACCGGGCCCGGGCGCAGCTCGCAAACGTCCGCGACCAGATTGCGGCGTTGAAGGCGAACTACCTCAACCTGCAGGCACAGATCGCCCAGGCGCAAGCCCGGATCACTTATGCGCAGCGTCAATTGGCGCGCCAGTCAGCATTGGCGAAGCAGCAATTTACCCCGCAAATGCAACTGGAGCAGGCGCAGCTCAATCTGCAGACGGCCGAGCAGACCCTGGCCTCGCTAAAGGCGCAGCAGGACGCGATCGTCGCCAATCTCGACGGCAAGCCGAACATTCCGGTGGAGCAGCACCCGCTTTACCGCCAGGCGCTGGCGCAGGTCGACGAAGCGGCGCGCCAGCTCAGGAACACGGTTGTCCGAGCCCCTTATGCCGGCATTGTCACCCGCGTTCCTTCTCTGCAGCCGGGCATGTATCTGCCGGCCTCGACGCCGGCTTTCAGTATCGTCGCCGACCGCTCGCCGTGGGTCGAAGTCCAAGCCAAGGAGACCGCACTTACTTATGTGCGGCCGGGCCAGCCGGCCACAATCACGGTCGACACCTACCCCGGTCTCAGCTGGCACGGCACCGTGGCGAGCATCGGTCCGGCCAGCGCCTCGCAATTCTCGCTCCTGCCGGCCGAGAACACGAGCGGCAATTGGGTCAAGGTCGTGCAGCGCATCCCGCTGCGCATCCGGCTCAACGCTGGCGCCGACCAGGACAAGCCGCCGCTGCGCGCCGGGATGAGCGTCGAGGTCTCCGTTTATACCGGCCACCAGAACGGCTTGCCGCATTTCCTGACGGCGCTATTCGGCAGCAACGGCAAGAGCGGCACGGAGACCGGCTGATGGCGGCCGCAACGAACGCGGCGGCAGCCCCCAACCGGTTGGCGATCACGCTCTGTGTCGGGCTCGCTACGATCATGCAGGCGCTTGACACGACGATCGCGAATGTGTCGCTGCCTTACATTCAAGGCAGCATGGGAGTGAACTTGGACGAGGTCAATTGGGTGCTGACCTCGTATATCGTCGCCGCCGCGATCATGACCCCGCCGACCGGCTTTCTCGCCGGCCGCTTTGGGCGCAAACGCATGTTCCTGGTCACGATCGTCGGCTTCATGATCGCCTCGATGCTGTGCGGCATGGCGGGCTCGATCGGAGAGATCGTAGTCTTCCGGCTGCTGCAGGGCGCCTTTGGCGCCGGGCTGGTGCCGCTGTCGCAGGCGGTGTTGCTCGACACCTACCCGCGCGAGCAGCACGGCCGGGCCATGGCCTATTGGGGCATGGCGGTCATGATCGGGCCGATCTTGGGGCCGGTCCTGGGCGGCTGGCTGACCGAAAACGTCAGTTGGCGGTGGGATTTCTACATCAACCTGCCGATCGGCATTCTCGCCTTTATCGGCATGACGATCTTCCTGCCCGAGACGAAGAGGATCGAGAGCAAGCTCGACTGGTTCGGCTTTGCCGCGTTGAGCATCGCCACCGGAGCGCTGCAATTGGTCCTCGATCGCGGCGAGGAGCTCAACTGGTTTGCCTCCGGCGAGATCATCATCGAGGCGATCGTCGCTGCCGGCGCCTTCTGGCTGTTTCTCGTCCACACCTTCACTGTGCGCGATCCGTTCATCAAGCCGGCACTGTTTCGCGACCGCAATTTCACCGCCGGCATCCTGTTCGGCACGATCATCGGGGTCATCCTGCTCGCGCCTTTGTCGCTGCTGCCGCCCTACATGCAGAACCTGATGAACTACCCGGTCTTCACCTCGGGCATCGCGATGGCGCCGCGCGGGGTCGGCACGATGCTCGCGATGATTGTCGTGGGACGCCTGATCGGCCGGGTCGATGTCCGCCTGCTGCTCGCCGCCGGGCTCGGCTTGACCGCCTGGGCGCTCTACGACATGACCCTGTGGACTCCGGCTGTCAGCATGACAACCGTTATGGTCAACGGCATCATCCAGGGGGCCGGCCTCGGCTTTCTGTTTGTGCCGCTTTCCACAGTGACCTTTTCGACCTTGCCGCAGCAGCAGCGGACCGAGGGGACCGGGATCTATACCTATACCCGCAACATCGGGTCGAGCGTCGGGATCTCGATCGTTCAGGCCGTTCTGGTCAACGAGACGCAGATCAACCATGCCACGATCGGGCAATACGTGACCCCGTTCAATCGGCTGTTCGAGCACGGCGCCGCCGCCCATTTTCTGAGCCCTTACACGCAAGCGGGACGGGCGCTGCTCGATGCCACGGTGTCGCAGCAGGCGCTGATCATCGCCTATCTCGATGATTTCAAATTGATGATGATCGTCGGCCTCTTGGCGTTGCCGCTGCTCCTCTTGTTCCGCAGGCCGTCAAAGGGCGGTACGGAGCCGGGGTTGCCGGGTCTCGACTGAACCGCGACGGCCGGTGGATCGTTACCGCTGGGGGAGTAATTATCCGGCAAACATGGACACACATCAGCGGATCGAAGATTACGCGCTGATCGGCGATTGCGCCGCTGCGGCGCTGATCGGCCGGAACGGCTCGATCGACTGGCTGTGCCTGCCGCGCTTCGATTCGAGCGCGTGCTTTGCTGCGCTGCTCGGCGGGCCCGAGCACGGCCGTTGGCTGATCGCCCCCGCCGACCCGAACCCGCGCGTCACGCGCTCCTATCGCGACGGGTCTCTCGTCCTCGTGACCCGCTTCGAGAGCGAGGGCGGGGTCGTCGAATTGATCGATTTCATGAAGCCCCGGCGCGAATTGTCGGATCTGGTGCGCCTGGTGCGCGGCGTCTCCGGCCGCGTCGAGATGCGCTTCGAACTCATCCTGCGCTTCGAGTACGGCTCGGTCGTGCCCTGGGTTGAGCAATTGCCGCAGGGCGGCTTGTCAGCGATCGCAGGACCCGAGCGGGTGGTGGTGCGCACCCCGGTGCCGCTGCGCGGCGAGCATTTCAAGACGGTTGCGGATTTCACCGTCGCGGCGGGCGAGACGGTGCCGTTCGTGCTGAGCTACGGCCCCTCGAACCACTCGGTGACGCGAGGGATCGACCCGGTGCGCGCCCTCGACGAGACCGAGGCGTTCTGGCGGCGCTGGTCGAACCGCTGCGAGAGCGCCGGCCAATGGACGGAAGCGGTCAAGCGCTCGCTCGTCGTATTGAAGGCGCTGACCTATGCCCCGACCGGCGGCATCGTCGCCGCGCCGACCACATCGCTTCCCGAACAAATCGGCGGCGAGCGCAACTGGGATTACCGCTTCTGCTGGCTGCGCGACGCGACCCTCACATTGCTGGCGCTGATGAATGCGGGCTATTATGGCGAGGCGCGCGCCTGGCGCGACTGGCTGTTCCGCGCCGTGGCCGGCAGCCCCGACCAGATCCAGGTCTTGTACGGGGTCGGCGGCGAGCGCCGGTTGACCGAATGGGAGGTGCCGTGGCTTCCCGGCTATGAAGGATCGCGACCTGTGCGCGTCGGCAACCAGGCTGCCACCCAGATGCAGCTCGACAATTACGGTGAATTGCTCGACGCCCTCTATCACGCCGATCGCCATGGCCTGCCGCCGGCCGAGCGCGGCATCGAATTGACTCGGGCGCTGTTGGGTCATCTCGCCAAGGTCTGGCGGCAACCCGACGAAGGGATCTGGGAGGTGCGCGGTCCGTCGCAGCACTTCACCCATTCCAAGGTCATGGTCTGGGTCGCCTTCGATCGGGCGATCAAGAACTTCGCGGCACACGGGATCGACGGCGAATTGTCCGAGTGGCGTCGGGTGCGCGACGAGATCCATGCCGACATCTGCCGCAACGCCTTCGATCCGGATCTCGGCAGCTTTGTTCAGGCCTACGGGTCGAAGACCCACGATGCTGCCCTCCTGCAATTGCCGCTGGTCGGCTTTCTGCCGCCGCAAGATCCGCGCATCGTCGGCACCGTCAAGGCGATCGAGCGCAACCTCCTCGTCGACGGCTTTGTGATCCGCTACGACACCGGACGGACCGCCGACGGCCTGCCGCCAGGCGAGGGGGCCTTTCTCGCCTGCAGCTTCTGGCTCGCCGACAACTGGATCCTGCAAGGCCGCCTTGCCGAGGCGCGCACCCTGTTCGAGCGCCTGCTATCCCTGTCCAACGATGTCGGCCTTCTTGCCGAGGAATACGATCCCCGCGAGCGGCGTCAGCTCGGCAATTTTCCGCAGGCCTTCTCGCATGTCGCGCTGGTCAACACCGCCTTCAACCTGACGCGCGCCGAGGGGCCGGCCGAGCAGCGCGCTCAGCATTCAGCCCGCCGGCGCCGCGCCAAGGTGCCGGCCTGACAACCGCTGCCGCTCAGCTCATCGCTTGACGCAGCGCCGCCGCGCAATTGGCAAGGGTGCGCCGGGCGCTTGCGACCAATCGGCTATAGCGGATAAAGCCGTGATTGAGACCCTCGACGACGGCGAGCGTTGCCGGCACGCCCGCCTGATCCAGCCGCGCTTTCAGGTTCTGGCTGTCATCGAAGAGCGGATCGAGGCGGCCGACGACGAGATGGGCCGGCGGCAATCCAGAAAGCGGGGCGTTGAGCGGCGCAGCGCGCCAGTCGGATTCCTGTTCCGGGCTTGTGAGATAAGTCTGCCAGATCCAGCGCATCTGCGTCTGCGACAGCCCCGCCCCTTGGCCGAAGCGCTGCCAGGACGGGCTTTCGCTGTCGCTTGAATAGACCCCGTAGATCAGCAGTAGGAAATGGAGCGCCTTCTCGCCGGCATCGCGCAAGGCGAGAGCGGCGGCGAGCGCCAGATTGGCGCCTGCCGAGTCGCCGCCGGCGGCAAGCCGCTCCGGATCGATGCCGAGCCCGCTGCCTTCGCGCGCCATCAGGCGGATCATCGCCGTCATCTCGTCAAAGGCGACCGGAAAGCGGTGTTCTGGCGACAGCCGGTAGTCGACCGATAGGGCGGCGACTCCGCTGCCGCGCACCAATTCGCGCAGCACCGCATCCCAGCTGTTGAGGCTCCCCTGCATAAACCCGCCGCCATGCGCATAGACAATGCAGGGCGGCTGCTCGACACCGTCCGGCAGATAGAGCCGGCAGGGCACCTGACCGTGTGGTCCGGGCAGGGAGAGATCGCGCTCGTGCTGCAACGGGACCGAGCCTTCGCCGAGAAAGGCGCCGATGCGGTCGACCGCGGCGCGCACCTCGACAAGCGGCGCCCGCGTGCGGTCGGGGGCGATGAGCCCCTTCTCCTGCAACAGCCGTCCCGCGGCGACGAGTTCGGGGTCGATCCAGTCCGTCGCGTCATTCATGTCTCTCTTCCCTCCGATCACAGGTCTCGCCTTCCGCCCATTCTAGGCGCAGGAGGGGTCTTGCACGAGCGCCGTCGAAACATGATGGTATCGCTATGCGCGAATTTTCGACCGCAACGGCAAAACTTGGCCGCACCGAATTACTCGCCGAGCTGGAACGCACCCGGGCGACGATGCCGGTTCGCAAACCCGGCGCGACGTATCCAACAGCCGAGGAGCTGGTTCGCCAAGATCGGGATATGCGGCGACTTTCGTCCTGAACGCGAGCGTCGCGCCAATCAGGTGCGACGCTGCCACCGGTGCGGATCTCGGCTGCTATGGAGCAGACGATGATGTAGACAGTCCTATCCACGATCCGAAAAACAATGCGTAGGGAAAGCATCGGCAGCGGGCACGACGCACATCTCTGAACACCACTGGGAACTGCTGCGGTGCTGTAGCGATCCGTTCGACAGCTGCTTCGATCTCGGCGGTAAAGCGATCGGCCAACTCAAGACCGCGGCCGATATACCAATCTCGGGCTTCGCGTATTTCCGCTGGCGCAGCCGGCGTGAAGATGACCGGCAGCACGGTCAGCGCCGTTGCCAGAGCTCGCTTCTAAGCTCCTCCCAGGATATGCCGTGCTCCCGATCCTGGTCGAAGCTCGCGATCCGCCGCCCAGCTCGGCGCGCTGGGCATCGGTCACAGGGACGTCTTTGTCCTCAAGACTGTCCCGTAGCCATTCGATCAGCTCGAGCCGCTGTTGCGGCGAGAGCCGGGCCAGATTGGAAGAAAAGTCGGTCATAGCGCGAAGGATAATACGCGAAATATCAACCTTCAATCACTCCGCCGCCTGCCGCGCCGCGGGGGTCGGGGTCATCGCCGGCAGGCGGGGCAGGACCTCTTTAGCCATCAGGCGGATACCCTTTTCGGCCTCGCGGTGGTCGAGAAAGCCCGAGCGCCCGATAAAAATCAGATGGCCAAAGCCGCCGACCTCTTCATGGACGCGCATGATCTGCCGATACACGGTGTCGGGGTTGCCGGCAAACAGGATGCCGCGGGCGATCGCCTGTTCGGCGGTGATGCCGATCAGGCCGTCGGCCGGGCGGCCGCCGCCCGCGGCGCCGGGGCGCGGTTTTGTGCGCCACAGTTGCGGCGCCAATTCGGGCGGATTGCGGCCCGGCAGCAGGCGCGACATCTGCGGCGCCTGTTTGAGGCTCGTGTTGAGAAACCACAACAATTTGCTGCCGACCGCGACGCCTTCCTCATCGCTGTCGCCGACATAGGCGAGGGCGGCATAGGCGAAGCGGTCGCTGCCGGGTTCGGGAAGCCCTGCCTCGCGCCGCGCCGCGCGATAGGATTGAAAGGCGCGCTTGCTCGCCTGCGGCCCGCGCAGGACGAGCGCGTTGACAATGCCGCGCCGACCCAGTTCGGCCGTCGTCTCGGGATCGCCGCTCGCCGCCCATAGCGGTGGGTGCGGGCGCTGATAGGGCGGCGGCCAGATGTTGACGTGGCGATGGGTGTAGTGTTTGCCCTCCCAGCTGAACGGCCCGCCATGCGACGTCAGCGCCTTGGTGATCAGGTCGATCGCCTCCCAGAAGCGGTCGACAAAGCCGACCGGGTTGGCGTTGCCCGAGGCCATCTCGCTGTCGCCCGATTTGACAAAGCCGATATCGAGCCGGCCGCGCGAAATAACGTCGGCGGTCGCGTATTCCTCGGCGACGCGGACCGGGTCGGAGCGCACCGTGATCAGGGTTCCGAGGGAGAGGATCCGCACCTTCCGCGTCTGCCGGGCGAGGATACCGAGGATCAGAGGGCTCGCGCCGTAAAGGCTGTTGATCCCGGAATGATGCTCGATCGAGACCACGTTGATTCCGAGATCGTCGCACAAGAGATGCTCGTCAAGGCATTCCGCGAACAGATCGGCGGCGATTTTCGGGTCGCAGTATCGGCTTGGCAGGCTGCCGCGCACCGAGGGGGCGCGGTCGAGCACATCCTGCGGCACAAAGGGATAGACGTTCTCGCAGTGATACCAGGCCTGCATGGCAGCGCCTCCAGGGGCGGAGATTATTGTCGCAGAAACGCGGCGATATGCGCGGCAAAGGCTTCGGGCTGCTCGATCTCAGGGTGATGCCCGGCCCCGTCGATCAATTCAAAGCGCGAGCCGGGGATCAGCGTGCTGTAGGCGCGGCCGTAATCGGGCGTAACGACCCGGTCGGAGGCGCCCCACAGCAGCAGGGTCGGGACCCTGATCCGCGCAAGCCAGCGCTTCAACTGCGGGTCGTACATGTAGGGGTGCCAGGCATAGCGGCACAGCGCCTCGCGGTTGCGCGCATAAACGATAAGCGCCTCGTCCGACATCTCGTCGAAATCGGGGGCGAAGCGGTCGGGGTCGTGCCAGCTCTTCTCGCGCACTTCCTCCGGCAGGCGGTTGAAGATGTCGAGGATGTCGGGCTGGTCGGGCGGGCCGATCTTGATCCCGACCGGATCGGCGAGAACGAGCCGGGCGATCTTATGAACGCATTTGACCGCGGCTTCGGCAGCGAGCCAGCCGCCGAAGGAGAGCCCGATCAGGGTTGCCTTGCCGCCTGGTACGTCGTCGAGCAAGGCGAGGACGAAATGCACGAGATCGGCGACTGTGTCGAAATCCTCGGGTCGCGGCGAATGGCCGAAGCCCGGCAATGAGGGTGCGAGGACCGCGCCGTGCCGGGCCAGCAGGTCGAGCACGCGTGCCTCGGGGTCCAAGGTCTGGAAGCCGTGCAACAACACAATCGGATGCCCTTCGCCACGGCGCAGCACCTCGATTTCGATCCCCGCGACGGTGAGCCGCCCGGCCTCCTCGCCGATGTCCGTCATCCCGTTTCTTCCTTGCTGTTTGCCGAGCCGACGCGCCGGGAATATAGAGGCGAGCGGTGCGCTCCGAAACCGGCGATCGGCTATAAACCCGGGATCGTTTAGCGGGACGCCTAATGAGGGAGAACGGGATGCGCAACCTGCAGGTTAACGGCGAGCGGCTGTGGGCGAGCCTGATGGAGCTGGCCCGGATCGGGGCGACGGAAAAGGGCGGGGTGTGCCGTCTTGCCGCCAGCGATCTCGATGGCGAGGCGCGGCGGCTGTTCATCCGCTGGTGCGAGGAGGCTGGCTGCATGGTCCGCATCGACCGCATCGGCAATATCTTTGCCCGCCGCCCCGGCCGTAACCCGTCTCTGCCCCCGGTAATGACCGGCAGCCATCTCGACACGCAGCCGACGGGGGGCAAGTTCGACGGCGCCTATGGCGTGATGGCCGGGCTCGAAGTCGTGCGCAGCCTCAACGATCTCGGCTATGAGACCGAGGCGCCGATCGAGGTCGTCGCCTGGACTAACGAGGAAGGCTCGCGCTTCTCGCCGGCGATGGTCGGCTCCGGGGCCTTCGCCGGGGTCTTCGATCTCGCCTATGGCCTCGACCGGCCGGACAATGTGACCGGAGCCCGGCTCGGCGCCGAACTCGAACGCATCGGCTTTGCCGGGCCCGAGCCAGTCGGCGGGCGCCCAGTCGCCGCCTATTTCGAGGCGCATATCGAGCAGGGGCCGATCCTCGAAGCCGCCGGCACGGTGATCGGCGCGGTCACCGGCGCGCAGGGGCAGCGCTGGTACGAGATCACCGTGACCGGCGAGGAGGCGCATGCCGGCACGACCCCGATGCCTCGGCGCAAGGACGCGCTGCTGGGCGCCGCCCGCATGATCGATGCCGTCCGCCGGATCGGCGAGGCTCACGCCCCCGATGCCCGCACCACGGTCGGCTTTGTCCAGGTCAGCCCCAATTCGCGCAACACGATCCCGGGCCGGGCCTTTTTCACGGTTGATTTCCGCCATCCCGAAGAGGCGGTGTTGACGGCGATGGACCGTGAATTGCGCGAGGCCTGCGACAGGGCCGCGGCAGAGAGCGGCGGGCTCGCGGTCGCGGTCGAAGAGTTTTGGCATTTCCCGCCGACCCCGTTCGACCCCGCCCTCGTCAATGCGGTTCGCCATGCCGCCGCGGTGCAGGGCTTCTCCTGTCAAGACATCATCAGCGGTGCCGGCCACGACGCTGTCTATCTGGCGCGGATCGCGCCGAGCGCAATGGTCTTTGTCCCGTGCAAGGACGGCATCAGCCACAACGAGATCGAGGACGCCGCCCCGCATGACCTCGCCGCCGGCTGCGCCGTTTTATTGAACGCGCTGCTCGAACGGGCGGACGCCGCCGAGAGATGACGCGCCCGCAGCGCTGGCTTGCCTTTTTCGCGACCGCTTTCTCCCCATCTATGGAGGGTCGAAGCGCTCGGAAGGCGCGAACCTGTCGCGGCGATTTGTCGTAGCTCTCTCGATCCTTGGTCGCATGACACCATAATCGGGTGCGGGCTCCGCTGCGCCGTGAACCTCTGTTGCCGCTGCCAATGACCGATCTCGTCCTCAAATACGGACTGTCTTTCGCCGATCTCTACGAGCGCGACGGCCTCGTCCGGGTCGACCGCGCTTTTGTTGCCTACCTCGCCGGGTGCGATGTCACGCTCCATGACCGGCTGATGGCGGCGCGGTCCGGCCCGGACCGGCTCGGCCGGCGCGACGAGGCTAACCTGCTCGTCGATCTGGCGCCCCATCTCGAAGACTTCCTCGCCGATCTGTTCGGCATTGCCGGCGCGGTGCGCGAATTGGAGGCCCGTCACGGCGAACTGGCGCCGCTCTATGCGATAAAGCGCCTGTTTGTGCAGCGCCGCGCGGTTAAGGGCGTCGACGAAAAGGCGGCGGCCGAGATCGACGGTCCCGCCCTCGCGCGCGAACTCGCCCCGCTGATCGGGGCGGAAGAGGGCCTTGATCCTGTTCTCTGGGAACGGCGTTACGCCGAACACGTCGCCCGCTGGCTCGACGACGAGGCGGCTCATCAGGCGGCGCTCGAAACCGCCCGGCTTTATGCCGCCTGGGCGACCCTGGCGCCGCAGGGCCGCGCCCGTCATCGCCGCGGCGTCCTGTTCAAGGTACCGCACCGGCTCGACATGCACCATTTGGTGCCGGTCGAGACCGAGGAGCGCGACGGCGTCACAATGTTGCGCCTCCCGCCCGAAAAGCGGCGGCGGCGTGACGGCTTCGCCTTGACCGATCCCGGCACCGATCTCGTCGGCGCTCTCGATCAGGCGAATTACTGCATCTGGTGCCACAATCAGGAGAAGGACAGCTGCTCGAAGGGTCTGCGCGAGAAGGACGGCAATTTCAAAAAGAGCGTCTTTGGCGTCACCCTCGCCGGCTGCCCGCTCGAAGAGAAGATCTCGGAGATGAACCTGGTCGAGGCGCGCGGCTACAGCGTGGGCGCCCTCGCCATCGTCACGGTCGACAATCCGATCTGCGCCGCAACCGGTCATCGCATCTGCAACGACTGCATGAAATCCTGCATCTATCAGCGGCAGGACCCGGTCGACATCCCGCAGATCGAGACGCGCACGCTCAAAAACGTATTGGCGCTGCCCTGGGGCTTTGAAATCTATTCGCTGTTGACGCGCTGGAACCCGCTCGACCTCAGAAGACCGCTGCCCAAGCCGCCATCCGGCTATAAGGTCTTGGTCGTCGGGCTCGGGCCTGCCGGGTTCACCCTCGCGCATCATCTGTTGAACGACGGCCATTTCGCCGCCGCGATCGATGGGCTCAAGCTCGAACCCCTGCCGCCCGAATTATCCGGCCTTGACCTCGACGGCAGCCGCCGGCCGTTCCGCCCAATCCGCGATGTCGCGAGCCTTTATGAGAGCCTCGACGACCGCGTGATGGCCGGGTTCGGCGGCGTCGCCGAATACGGCATCACGGTGCGCTGGGACAAGAATTTCCTGAAAATCGTGCGGCTCCTGATCGAGCGCCGGGCGAATTTCGCGATGTATGGCGGTGTCCGCTTTGGCGGCACGGTGACGCTCGACGGCGCCTTCGACCTCGGCTTCGACCATGTCGCACTGTGCGCCGGCGCCGGCCGCCCGACCGTGATCCCGATGAGGAACGGTCTCGCCCCCGGCGTGCGCCAAGCCTCGGATTTCCTGATGGCGCTGCAATTGACCGGCGCCGCTAAGGCCGACAGCATTGCCAACCTGACCGTGCGTTTGCCGGTCGTCGTGATCGGCGGCGGGCTGACCGCGATCGACACCGCCACCGAGTCGCTCGCCTATTATCCGGTGCAGGTCGAGAAGTTCCTGTCGCGCTACGAGATCCTGGCGGGCGAGCGCGGTGAGGCGGCGGTACGCGCCGACTGGACCGAAGCCGGGGCCGAGACCGCCGACGAGTTCCTCGCCCACGCCCGCGCGCTGCGCGCCGAACGCGCGGCGGCAGAGCGCGAGGGGCGCGCCCCCCGTATTGTCGAACTACTCGATAGCTGGGGCGGCGTGACCATCGCCTATCGCCGCCGTCTTGTTGACGCGCCAAGCTACACGTTGAACCACGAGGAAGTGGCGAAGGCGATGGAGGAGGGGATCCGCTTCGCCGAGGGGCTGACCCCGCTTGCCGTCGAAACCGACCGTTTCGGCCGGGCGGCGGAACTGCGCTGCGCCCGCTCCGGAAGCGAGGCCGCGAAAGAGGCGGTATTGCCGGCGCGCACGATCCTCGTCGCCGCCGGGACCCAGCCCAACACTGTTCTCGGCCGCGAGGATGCGGAAAACGTCGTGCTCGACGGCCGCCATTTCCGCGCCCTCGACGAGGGAGGCAACCCGGCCGTGCCGGAGCGCGTGGCCAAGCCCCGCGATGTGCGCGTCCTGATGCAATTGCGCCCCGACGGCCGCGCCGTCAGCTTTTTCGGCGATCTGCATCCGAGCTTTTCCGGCAATGTCGTCAAGGCGATGGGCGGCGCCAAATTGGGCTATCCGGTGGTCAGCCGCGTCCTGGCCCGGCGCCCGCCGCAGATGCCGTCGCCGGCCCAGCTCGCTGCGCGGCTCGACGACGAATTGCGGGCGCGCGTCCATGACGTGATCCGATTGACGCCGAAGATCGTCGAGATCGTCGTGCGTGCGCCGATGGCAGCGCGCGCCTTCAAACCCGGCCAGTTCTACCGCCTGCAGAATTACGAAAGCCTCGCCCGGCGCGCCTGCGGCACGACGCTGGCGATGGAGGGCCTGGCCCTGACCGGGGCCGCTATCGACCGGGACAAGGGGCTGCTGTCGACGATCGTCCTCGAAATGGGCGGTTCGTCCGACCTGTGCGCGTTGTTGCAGCCAGGCGAGCCGGTGATCCTGATGGGACCGACCGGCACGCCGACCGAAACCCCGGCGGGCGAGACCGTCCTGTTGGTCGGCGGCGGCCTCGGCAACGCCGTGCTGTTCTCGATCGGCGCGGCGCTCAGGGCGCAGGGCTCGCGCGTCCTCTATTTCGCCGGCTACAAGAAGATCGAGGACCGCTACAAGGTCGCCGACATCGAGCGCGCCGCCGACGGCGTCGTGTGGTGCTGCGACGAGGCACCCGGGTTCGAACCCGGCCGGCCGCAGGACCGCGCCTTTGTCGGCAACATCGTCGCGGCGATCGCGGCCTATGGCGAGGGCACGCTCGGCGCTCCGCCGATCCCGCTCGCCGCAATCGACCGCATCGTCGCGATCGGCTCCGACGGCATGATGGCGGCGGTCGCCGAGGCGCGGCACGGCAAGCTCAAAGACTATTTCCGGCCGGAGCATCGCGCGATCGCCTCGATCAACTCGCCGATGCAGTGCATGATGAAAGAGATCTGCGCGCAGTGCCTGCAATTGCAGCGCGATCCCGTGACCGGCACCGAGACCGTCGTGTTCTCGTGCTTCAATCAGGATCAGGATCTCGACCGCGTCGACTTCCCGACCCTGCGCCGCCGCCTGTCGCAGAACGGTGCCCAGGAGAAGTTGACCAAATTGTGGATCGACCGCTGCCTACAACACCTCGGCTGGCGCCCGGCGCTGGCGGCGGAGTGAAAGATAGCAGGAGGACAGCGATGGATCTCGAAGGCGGCTGTGCGTGCGGGAGGGTGCGCTATCGGCTGACCGCGCCGCCGCTGATCGTCCATGCCTGCCACTGCCGCGATTGCCAGCGGCTGACCGGCGCCGCCTTTGCTCTCAACATGTGGATTGAGAAGAGCTGCGTCGCGGCCGACCACAGCCTGCCGAAATCCGCGATGCTGACCGCCGGCAGCGGCAAGCCGCACGAATTGTTCTATTGCGGCATCTGCTCGACCCATCTGTGGAGCAAGTATTATGCCGCCCCGGGCGACACCTTGCTGGTGCGGGTCGGGACCCTGGATCATCCGGAAGCGATTACGCCGGATGTCCACATCTTCACGCGCAGCAAGCTCCCCTGGCTCTCTCTGCCGCCGGACGCGCGCGCCTTCGAGGCGTTCTACAAGCTCCCGGACGTGTGGTCCGAAGCAAGCCGCGAGCGGCTGCGCCGCGACAGCGCCGGTCAAGGCTGACGGGGACCTCGCGGCCGATTTAACGCGTGCGCCTCGGCGTGCGATCGGCCACACTAAAGGCATCGCTCCCACCGTTCCCGGACCGTCCCGATGCCTTCGCAACAAGTCGTCTCCGAACTGGCTCCGACCGGCACGCTGCGCGCCGCGATCAATATGGGGAATTTTCTGCTCGTCACCGGCCGGAGCCCGTCGGGCGATCCCGCCGGCGTCGCCCCGGACATGGCCCGCGAGATCGCGGAGCGCCTCGGCGTGCCGATTGCCTACGTACCTTATGCGCGGCCGGGGGAATTGGCGGATGCGGCGGACAGCGGCGTGTGGGACATCGGGTTGATCGGCGCTGAGCCGCAGCGCGCCGAGAAGATCGCCTTCACCCCGGCCTATGTCGAGATCGAGGCGACCTATCTGGTGCCGGCGGGCTCGTCCTTGCGCAGTATCGCCGAAGTCGACCGCCCCGGCGTCAGGATCGCGGTGACCGCGCGCAGCGCCTACGATCTCTGGCTCGAACGCAACATCAAGGAGGCCCGGCTGGTGCGCGCCGAGGGCGGGGACGCCGCGTTCCGGCAGTTTGTCGACGACAAGCTCGACGCTTATGCCGGTCTGCGCCCCGGTCTCATATCGCTGGCCGAAAAACTGCCGGGCGCGCGCATCCTCGACGGCAAGTTCACCGCCGTCCAGCAGGCGATCGGCACATCCCGCCGCAACGCGGCTGCAGCCGCCTTTCTGCGCGACTTCGTCGCCGAGGCGAAGACCTCGGGCCTGATCGCGCGCCTGATCGACAAGCACGGCGTCACCGGCCGCCTGTCGGTTGCGCCGCCGGCTTAAGGGTCAAAGCCAAACGGCGGGTTCCGGTGATCAATCCTCACCCACCAGCCCTGCGGGCTGGTCCCCCCTCTCCCGCATTGCGGGAGAGGGTGCCGACCCCGCGCAAGCGGGGGAGGCGGGTGAGGGCTTTCCGGTACCGAAATGCCACGGAGGGACACAGGGGAGAAACCCGATGAAGGCGATGTTGCTGACGGGCCATGGCGGGCCCGAGATGCTGCGCTATGGCGAGGCGCCCGACCCGATTGCGGGGCCGGGCCAGGTTGTCGTCGACGTTCATGCCGCGAGCGTCAACGCGGCCGATTATAAGGTCCGCCTCGGCGGCGGCGCCTATAGCAGCGCCCGCCCGCTGTCTTTTCCCTATATCCTCGGCCGCGACTTCTCCGGCGTCGTGGCGGAGCGGGGGCCGGGGGTTGCGGAGTTCGCGATCGGCGATCCGGTGTTCGGGGTGACCGATCAGGGGATCGAGGGCGCCTATGCAGAGAAGCTTGCGATTGCCGCCGCGATCATTGCCAAGAAGCCCCCGCGCCTCGGCCACGCCGAGGCGGCCGCGATGGCGCTGACCGGCCTCACCGCCCTGTGGGCGCTCGAAGACACGGCGCATCTCGAGGAAGACGAGACCGTATTGATCCATGGCGGCGCCGGCGGCGTTGCCGGATTTGCGATCCAGCTCGCGAAGCACTTGGGCGCAACCGTCATCACCACCGCGAGCGCCCGCAACCACGATTACGTCCGCCGCCTCGGCGCCGACCGGGTCATCGACTACAATGCCGAGGATTTCACCACTGCGGTCAGGGATTGCGACGTGGTCTTCGACACGGTCGGCGGCGACGTGCAGGCGCGCTCCTACAAGGTCTTGAAGCCGGGCGGGCGCCTCGTATGGATCGCGCCGGCGCCTGCCGGCTTTACGCCGCCCCGCAAGGACGTCAAGGTCTTGCGCCCCAATGTCGCGCGCGACCGCACCCATCTCGAGCGGATCGCGGCCCTGTACCAGGCCGGCGCGGTGGCGCCGCCGGCGATCGCCCGCTACACGCTCGCCGAAGCCGCCGAAGCCCACCGGGTCAGCGAGTCCCGCCACCTGCAAGGCAAGCTCGTATTGATCGTCCGCTGAAGCTCCGAGAGGAGGAGGAAAGAGATGGCAGGAAACGCCCAAACCGTGATCGACCTCGACAGAAGGCGTATGGAGGCGATGGCGCGCAAGGACACGAGGACGCTCAACGAATTGATCTCCGACGATCTCGTCTATACCCATTCCTCGGCGCGGCTCGACACCAAACAGAGTCTGATCGGGGCGATGGAATCCGGGCAGACGGTGTACAGCTCGGTCGTGCCGTCGGACGTCGAGGCGCAGGATTACGGCGATACGGTGGTTCTGACCGGGTCTGCCCGGATCAGCGTCAATTCGGGCGGCAACGCGATGAATTTCGGGGTCCGCTTTACCGACGTCTATGTCAACAAGGGCGGCCGCTGGCAGATGGTGGCCTGGCAGTCGACCCGGCTGCCCGGATAGGGAAAGGAGGGCATGGATGCAGCTCAGCACCGACCGTATCCGGACGACCCATGTCGGCAGCCTGCCGCGTCCGCCCGCCCTGTTGTCCTGTCTCGAAGCGCGCGAAGAAGGGCGCGCCTTTGACCAGCAAGCCTATGCGGCCGCTCTCGCCGCTGCCGTGCGCGACGTCGTCGCAAAGCAGGTCGCGGCCGGGATCGACAGCGTGTGCGACGGCGAGATGAGCAAGATCTCGTACACCTTCTACGTCCGCCACCGCCTCTCCGGGATCGGCGCCGCGGCAGGCGGGGATCCCGCCCGGCCGCCGCAGACGGGCGCCCATCGCGACCTTCTCGACCACCCGGATTATCACGAGCGGTTGAATCGGGGGCGCGGCGGCACCGCCTGGTTCAGCCGCGCCGCGGTCCCCTGCTGCGAGGGGCCGGTCGCCTATCGCGACCGCGCCCCGCTGCAGGCCGACCTCGACAATCTCGCCGCCGCCTGCGCTGCGGCGCAGCCCGGGGAGGCGTTCATGAACGCGGCCTCGCCGGGGGTCCTGACCAAATTCGTACCGGACCGCTATTACCACGACGAGGATGCCTATGTCGCAGCCTTGGCCGACGCGCTCAAGGAGGAATACGAGGCGATCGCCGCCGCCGGGTTCATCCTACAGATCGATGCGCCCGATCTCGGCTCGGCCCGGCACAACCAATATCAGCATCTCGACGACGACGAATTTCTGCGTATCGCCGACCGCAATATCGCCGCGCTCAACCATGCAACCGCGAACATTCCACCCGAGCGGATGCGCATGCACATCTGCTGGGGCAATTACGAGGGCCCGCACACCCACGACATCCCGCTCGCTAAGGTCTTCGCCTCATGCATGCGGGCGCGGCCGCAGGGCCTGCTGTTCGAGGCCGCCAACCCGCGCCATGCTCATGAATGGGAGGATCTGCGTGACCGCAGGATCCCCGACGACAAGGTATTGATGCCCGGGGTCATCGATTCGACGACCAATTTTGTCGAGCATCCGCGCCTCGTCGCCCAGCGGATCGTCAATTACGCAAATATCGTCGGACGCGAGCGGGTGATTGCCGGGACGGATTGCGGCTTCGCCACCTTCGCCTTTGTCGACAACCCGGTGGCGCCGTCGGTAGTGTGGGCGAAGTTCGCCGCTCTCGCAGAAGGTGCAAGGATCGCGACCGACAGATTGTGGGGGTAGGGGACGCGCGGCCGTCCCGGCCGCGTTCCGGTAGGCTATCCGCGCGCGCAGGAGGCGGTTTCGGCGCCTTTGGGACTGATGCGCAACAAGAGCTGACCGACGAGCCCGCAGGGCGGCGCCCTCACGCCGAGGCAGCCTTCGAGCGCTTCGATCGTGGTGTCGAGAAAGATGGCGCGGATCACGTCGCCGCGGCGCCGCCACAGCGCTTGCGCCGCCGCCTGAAAACCGTTTGCCGAGGCCGGCTGAATGTCGCAGACCGCGTCCGGCGGGCCGTAGGCGGCGTCGAGCGCCGCGAGCAAGGCGCGGAAGGCGGGCGGGTTCGCGCTGTGGCGCGGCCATTCGATCTGAATGCGCTTCAGCCCATGCGTGCGCTTGTCGATCTGGAAGAAAACGACGACGCGATATCCCGCGATCACCGCGTCGCGCAACGCCAGCTCGGCCGTGCTGTCGCCGAAATCGAGCGGCCGCGGGAGCCGCACGGCATGGCTGCCGAAATGCCGCAGCAGCGCGGCCGCGCTTTCGCCCCAATACACTCCGCCCCACGACGGCGCACCCTGCGCAGGCGGCGCAAGCAGCAACAGGGCGGGCAACAGCCCCGCCTTTAAGAGCTGCCCGACCGGCGCGAAGGCAGGCGGAAACGGCGCCGGCCGGCGGGAACTTCGCCAAGATTTCATCGGTTTACCCTCGCCGGTCTGCTTGCGGCCTCTAGACGAGGACGGGCATGCACAGCCTCTCGTCCCGCCTCGCCGCAATGCCGGCAAGTCGTAGAGGGAATAGAACCAATGAGGATTGCCCAGATCGCACCGTTGTATGAAAGCTGCCCGCCGCAACTTTACGGCGGTACGGAGCGGGTCGTATCCTATCTGACTGAGGAGCTGGTCCGCCAGGGGCATCAGGTGACGCTGTTTGCGAGCGGCGATTCGCGCACCGCGGCCGAACTCTGCGCGCCTTGTCCTCGCGCCTTGCGGCTCGATCCCGGGTGCCAGGACCCGCTGGTGCATCATATGGTCATGCTCGACCAGGTGGCGCGCCGGGCGGAGGCATTTGACATCCTTCATTTTCACATAGATTATCTGCATTTTCCGCTGTTCGCGGATCGTGGCGGTGCGACCCTGACGACGACGCACGGCCGGCTCGATATCCCCGATCTCTCCGTGCTGTTTCGCGAATTCCCGAGAATGCCGCTGGCCTCGATCTCGAATTCCCAGCGCAAGCCGGTGGCGTGGGCAAACTGGTGCGGAACGGTGTATCACGGGCTGCCGCTCGACCTTTATTCCCTGGGCTCGGGCGATGGCGGCTATCTTGCCTTTATCGGCCGGATCAGCCCGGAGAAGCGCCCGGATTGGGCGATCGAGATCGCCCGCCGCGCCGGCGTGCCGCTGTCGATTGCAGCCAAGGTCGACAAGCCCGACCGCGCTTACTACAAATCCAAGATCAAGCCGCTGTTGAAGGACCCGCTGATCGACTTCCTGGGCGAGATCGGCGAGGACGAAAAGGGGGCGTTCTTGGGCGATGCGATGGCCTTGCTGTTTCCGATCGACTGGCCCGAACCTTTCGGATTGGCGATGATCGAGGCGATGGCAAACGGTACCCCGGTGATTGCGATGCGGCGCGGCTCGGTGCCCGAAATCATCGATCACGGCGTCACCGGCTTTATTGTGGACACGGTCGAAGAGGCCGCAGCCGCGGTGCCGCGCGCCAAGGACCTCGATCGCACGATGGTGCGGCGGCGCTTCGAGGAGAGGTTTTCGGCCGGGCGCATGGCGCGCGACTATGTCGCGCTCTATCGCGAGCGGCTCGGCCACGGCGCCGCTCGGCCCGATATCAACGGCGCGGCGGTCGGCGCGGTGTCGGGCGAGGCGGCATGGACCGCCGCCTGAACAGTTGTGAAAAGTCCGGACAGGGATCGAAATTGACGAACTCCCCCACCGTCGTCCCGGCGAAAGCCGGGATCCATTTCTCCGCTCTTCGGAATTTTCAAGCAAGGGCGGTATCTTACCAGTTATTACCGGCTCGTGCTGCGGAGAGATGGGCCCCGGCTTTCGCCGCAGGATTCACTCATACATTAAACAGGACGGTTTGATCGTGCCGCCGGCAACGCGCCCCGAAGACGGCGAGGCCGAGCGGTTCCATATCGAATCGAGCGCCTCGTTCCAGGAGCGGCGGCCGCGCACATTGAAGCACGGCCACACCTTCGCCGTCTTCGACCGGCGCGGCGACATCGTCGCCGCCTATGGCAGCTCCGACGGCCTCTACCATCACGACACCCGCTTTCTGTCGCAGCTCGAATTGCGCCTCAACGGCGTCGCGCCGCTTTTGTTGAGCTCGAACCTGCAGGAAGACAATGCGGTCCTGAGCGTCGATCTGGCCAATCCGGACCAGATGTCGCGCGGCGAGATGGTCTTGCGCGGTGAACTCATTCACATCAATCGGCTCAAATTTGTCTGGGACAATGCGTGCTACGAGCGCCTGCTGGTGCGCAATTTCGATCTGCGGCCGCATGTCGTGACGCTGGCATTGCATTTTGCCGCGGATTTCGCCGATCTCTTTGAAGTGCGCGGCGAGCGGCGGGCGCGGCGCGGACGCAGCCGGGCGGAACGCCGATCGGCGGCGATGACCGCGCTCTCCTATTGCGGTCTCGACGGAGTCGAGCGCGTCACCACGCTCGCCTTCGAGCCGGCGCCGACCCGTCTCGACACGGCTACGGCGATCTTCGAAGTGTCCCTGGCGCCGGGAGAGGGAGTGCGGCTGGCGATGCGCATCGCCTGCAACGACCGAGAACCGGAAGCGCCGGTCGGGCGCAGCTACTACAGCTCGTTGCGCACCGCCCGGCAGGCCTTACGGCAGGCGAGCCGGCGGGCGGCGAGCCTCGCCAGTTCGAACTCGGTGTTCAACGAGATGGCGCGCCGCGCCGTCGCCGATCTCTACATGCTGGTAACCAAGACCGAGTACGGGCCCTATCCCTTTGCCGGGATCCCTTGGTTCAGCACGCCCTTCGGGCGCGACGGGATTATCACGGCGCTGTTCACATTATGGCTCGATCCGACGATCGCTCGCGGCGTCTTGCATTTCCTCGCTGCAACTCAAGCGAGAGAATTCGACCGCCAGCGCGACGCCGAACCGGGCAAGATCCTGCACGAGATGCGCGACGGCGAAATGGCGCGGCTGGGCGAGGTTCCATTCGCGCGCTATTACGGCAGCGTCGATGCGACGCCGCTCTTCGTGCTACTCTTGGGCGAGTATTGGCAGCGCACCGGCGATCTCGAAACGGTCCGCACGCTGTGGCCGCACGCCCGCGCGGCGCTCGACTGGATCGACCGTTACGGCGATCGCGATGGCGACGGTTTTGTCGAATACGATTCGAGGAACCCCTCCGGCCTCGTCAACCAGGGTTGGAAGGATTCGAACGATTCGATCTTTCACGAGGACGGTCGCCTCGCCGAGGGCCCGATCGCGCTGTGCGAGGTGCAAGGTTACGTCTATTCCGCCAAAATTCACGCCGCCCGACTTGCCGCCGATCTCGGCGAGAAAGAGGCAGCGGCGGCATTGTCGCAGCAGGCCGAGAGCTTGCGCGAGCGGTTCGAGGATGCGTTCTGGTGCGAGGATCTGTCGATCTACGCGATGGCGCTCGACGGCAAGAAGCAGCCCTGCCAAGTCGTCTCGTCAAATGCCGGCCATGCCTTGTTGACCGGGATCGCCGATCCGGCGCGGGCCGCGCGCACCGCCGCAACCCTGCTCGGCATGGCCGCGTTTTCGGGCTGGGGCGTGCGCACAGTGGCGGTCTCGGCATCGCGCTACAACCCGATGTCCTACCATAACGGCTCGGTATGGCCGCACGACAATGCCCTGATTGCCCTCGGCCTCGCCCGGTACGGTCACAAGGGAGGCATGCTCAAGATCTTCAAAGGCCTGTTCGAGGCCGCGGGATATATGGACTTGCGGCGACTGCCGGAATTGTTCTGCGGCTTTGCCTGGCGGCGGCTCGTCGCGCCGACGCTCTACCCGGTGGCCTGCGCCCCGCAGGCCTGGGCCAGCGCAGCGATCTTCGCCTTGGTGCAGGCAAGCCTCGGTCTCGGCTTTGAGCAGGGCGCTCAGGAGATCCGCTTCGAACGGCCGATGCTGCCCGACTTCCTCGACGAATTGCACTTGCGCGGGCTGCGGCTGCGGCACGGCGTTGCCGACGTATTGCTGCGCCGCTACGGCGACGAGGTCGCGGTCAACGTCACCCGCCGGCAGGGAGACGTGCGGGTCGTCGTCTCCCATTGAGGCGTCAAAACCCGAGCGAGAGCTGTCTGACGGTCGCGCCGAAATAGGCCTGGGGCTCGGATCGACCCATCCGCAGCTGGTCCTCCATACGGCGCACGCACTTGGCCGTGCGCGCGAACGCCTCCCGCCACAGACCCGCGCCCGGCAGGGCCTCTAACAGGCACTGGTCGAAAAAGGTGTAGGTGCGGCCGGCCTGGCATCCGAAAGACGGCCGATCGGCGCGCGCCGCGGTCAGGATGATGCGGTTGGGCCGGCGCATGGCCCCGGCGGCGAAGGCGCCCGTATAGCAGCCCGAGACGATGACCACGGTCGGGACCGCGGCGCAGCCGATCGAGAGGGCGCGGGCGAGTTCGTCAGGGGTCAGCACCGTGTTCGACAATGACAGCCACAGCCCGGCGCCGCGCTCGCCGTGCGAGGTCAGAAAGACGAGGCAGCGATCGCCCGGACGCGCCGGCAGATCCGCGATCTCCTTCAGCAGCCGGCCGCGCGTCGCGGGAGCAATGCCGGCCTTTTGTTCGGCCGCGCTCGCGCTCAGACGATGGATGTCGGCGGGCGGCACTCCGGCTGCGACAAGGCGGCGGGCAAATGCAGCCGTGGCATCGTCGAACACCGGCAGGCTGGCGTCTCCGGCGGCGAGGACGACCTGCCAGTTCGCGGTCCGGCCCGGCATCGCGGCCGATGCGGCAAGCGGGCAGATGAGCGCAAGCACGAAGACGACCGCATAAAAGAGCCTCGCTGTCATCCCTCTCCCCTTTTCTCGTCGATCCATCATAGCCCAGCTTCAGCACCCGGCGGTTCCGGTGCTATGCTGCCGGGGTCCGAGGAGAGAGACGATGCCGTCCGAACTCGCCGAAAAGACCTGCACCCCCTGCCGCGGCGGGGTCCCGCCCCTCAGCGCCGAGGAGACCGCCTCCTACCAGAAACAGACGCCTCTGTGGGCACTGGCCGACGACAACGGGCGGATCGAGCGGACCTACCACTTCAAGAATTTCCGTGAGACTTTCGCCTTTGTCGAGCAGGCGGCCGCGCTCGCCGAGGCCGAATTTCACCACCCCGACATCAGCTTCGGCTGGGGCTATGCCACGGTGTCCTTGCGCACCAAGAAGATCAAGGGCCTGCACGAGAACGATTTCATCATGGCGGCAAAGCTCGACCGTATCGCCGCCGCGAGCGCCTCCTGACGGCGCGCGGCGGGCCGCCGCCAATCGAGAGAGGTGAGCCGTGCCGACATATATCATGCTCGCGAACTGGACCGACCGCGGAGCGCAACAGGTCCGGGAATCGCCGCGCCGGATCGACGCCGCCAAAAAGGCCCTCGCCGAGATGGGCGGCGAGTTCAAGGCTTTTTATATGACTATGGGACAGCACGATCTGGTCGGCATCTACGAGGCGCCCGACGACGCCGTGGCGGCGCGCTTCACGCTGGTGCTCGGCATGCTCGGGACGGTGCGGACGCAGACGTTGAAAGCCTTTCCCGAGGCGGCCTATCGCGAGATCGTCGCCTCGCTCGGCTGAAGGAGAGGGGAGCCTGATGGCGAAAACGCGGCAATTGCGCGAATTGCTCGAAACCGGCCGGTTCCTCTATATGCCCGCGGCGGCGACGCCGCTCGAAGGGCGTCTCGCCGAGGCGGCCGGGGTTAAGGTCGTCTATACCGGCGGTTATGCCACCGGCGCGACGCGCGCCATCAGCGAGCCGCTGTTGACCCTGAGCGAGCAGGTCGCGGTCGCCGGTGCCGTCGCCCGTGCTGTCGCCGTCCCGCTGATTGCCGATGCCGGCGCCGGGTTCGGCGAGCCGCTGCATACGATGCGCACGGTCCGCGAGTTCGCCGCCGCCGGGGTAGCCGGCATCCACATCGAGGACCAGCTGTTCCCGAAGCGCGCGCATTATCACAAATACGTCGCCCACGCGGTGCCGATCGGCGAATTTGTCGACAAGATCCGCTGGGCCTGCCGCCAGCGCGACGCGACCGACCGCGATTTCGTGATCATCGCCCGCACCGACACCTGCCGCGAATTGGGTCTCGACGAGGCGATCACCCGAATCAATGCGGCGGCCGAGGTCGGCGCCGATCTCGGTCTCCTGTTTCCGCGCAACGACAGCGAGGCGGAACTGGCGCCGCGCCGCGCCAAAGTGCCGCTCCTTTGGGTGCAGAGCCGCGGCAACCGGGACGGCCGGCCGATCTATGCGCTCTCCGATCTCGAACGGATGGGCTATCGCGGCTGCATCGACGCCCAATTGCTGCTCGGCGCCGCCACCCAGGCGATCCAAGAGGCTCTTGCCGAGATGCTCGGCACCGGCCGCTATACCGGCATCGACGCCGCCCGGTTCACCGCGTTGCGCAAGGACATCGAGGATCTGATCGGTCTCGACGATTTCTACCAGATCGAGGCGGAGACCGTCGAAAAGCCGCACGGCGCGGGATGAAGCAACGATCGGGACGCCGCTTCCGGCGCTCGGCGCCCGGCCGATCGCGCTTCTGACCCGCACCCGGCTGGCGCCGCCGTTTCAGCGGGGCGCCGTACCACCTGAAATATTTTCGTAATATGTGCCTCTATAGGCGAAGAGAACCGGGTGTCTTGTTCTTGAGCACTGCAGCGTGCTTTGGACGGTATGCAGACGATTGCCGCGATTGGAAAATAGGGGCCATCGCGCGATCTCGGAGTACCTGAGTGCGCTATGGTTGATGGAAGCCGTAGCAAACCCACAAAGACCGGTATAAAATCAGCTCTGGTGCCATTCCGGGGATACGGCCTCGGCCGGGGGGAAACATGACGATTCCGCAAGACTATCCCTTCGTTTTCAAAAATGCGGTCTCTGTCGATTTTCTTGCTTATGTCGAACAGCTCATCTACCGCCAGATTTCAGGTTTCGGCGACAATCAAGCGGCGCACATCGCAAGTACCTCAAGATGGACTATGTGACGCCCGACGGGGACGAGGTGTTGTACGAGACCAAACATCGGCTTGCTGTGCATTATGAATTGGGAGATTACGTGGTGCCGCCGACGCTGAAGGATTTCCTTGGATACATCACCGAGGGAGGGGCGATCCATCCCCATACGGACCCGGATCTCCCGGGGAGGCGGCACGTCAGGATCAATGTCCTGATCAAACAGCCCAAAGGGTGCATCCCCGTGATCGAGGGCGCCCCCATTGCCGTGGCCGAAGGGGACGCCTGGCTCAATCTGGCATCTCAATGTCTGCATGCGACCACCCCGGTCGAAGGACCGGGATACCGCAGCGCCCTCAGCTTCGGCTACCAGATCGGCATAAGACGGGGTGAGGAATTGTACAAGGTCCACCGCGGGTGGATGGCAAATTTCCGCAAGGCGGCAAAAGCCCAAGCCGGCCACGGTAACACCGTCGCTCCAGGGTCTTATACCAGATCTCTCTGATCAGAACTTTATGGATCACCCCTTCCCATATGGCGGGCTCAGAGCGGCGTGCGGCAAAGCAGTCCTTCCGGACCGCGGGCGTCTCGCCCGCATCCCCGGCGCACTCCGCCCTTTGGGGAGGGCCGGCCCTGCGGGCGAGATGCCCGCGGTCCGGTCTCTGAAGGCCGAGCGCGATTCCTGCGACCCATACCTACCCCTGTCAGGGGCTGGGGTGGGGGTGATGCCGCGAACAGGTTCTTATCGTCGGGATCTGGTATTAGGGTCTGTTAGAGCTTGAGCCAATCGGCCGTAGCGGCCAGGCAGAGCACACCCAGGAAGGAGCGCGCGGTCTTTTCATAACGAGTAGCCACGGCGCGCCATTCTTTCAGGCGCGCCCACAGGTTCTCGACCATGTGACGATTGCGGTAAATCCAGGACCGGCAGGCTACCGGCGCATCGTTGCGCTTGGGCGGGATCGCGGGGCGCGCT
>DATFCQ010000290.1:0-6753 GCA_035252905.1 Allostellaceae bacterium
CAAAGCCGAATACCGCGCCGCCCACGCCGCGCTCACCGCGAGCGGCAATTGAACCCGGGGAAAGGGGCCGGACATACTCGCCTGACGCTACAGGCAAATAACATCCGGCACTACAGGCAATGCGTGTCTTGGGGGCAATTAGACATGCCCAGCGAGAACCCTGCTCCCGCACACCCAATCAGCTACCGAGGTGTGAGAAATCCGGGCTAGCGAGTGCGTCGGTGCGGGCACTCCCCGTCGTCGCGAGAGCGGCATCCTTGAGGAGCCGCGGCTTCAGCGCCGTGAGATCGAGGCCGAGGCGGGTCGCCAGCGACAGGTCGGGCAGAGGATCGAGCTTCAGCCGGACGAGTTCCTCGGCGGCCTTCAGCGTGGCTCCGGTTGAGGCGAAGCAAAGCACTACCCGGTGCTTCAGCGCAAGATCGTCCGGAAATTTCTTCAGCCCCTGCCGGGCGACATCGTAAGCGCGGAACAGCTCGCCTTCTCGCTCATAGCGCTGCACCTCGGCGAGCCAATCCGCTGCGGTCTTCTGTACGGGTTCCGGCATGGCCAATTTCTCCTAGAGGCGGCGCGGGCGTCCGCTGACCCGGTCAGCGTGGCCCCGCAGGCGTCCAGTCCATCGCCTTGTAGGCGATGCGGGCGGCCGTCTGCGGGGGCAATAGGCGCGCCAGCGACCCCCGCCGTATCCGGGCGAGCCGAGCCTCGTCCTCGCGGCCCTGCTCCTCGTACAGCCGCACCGCGACCGCGTAATGAAACAATGCCCGCTCGAAGTCGCGCCCGGCGCCGTCGGAGCGCTCGAAACCTTCCGCGAGCTGCCGATGGCGATCCGGTTCGGGGGTTGCTTCGACAGTGCCGATGGCCGGTGCGGGAATGAACGCGCGTAATCGCTCCTCTGGTGTCAAAATGCGCACTGCGGCAATCGCGACGTAGCCGGCGGTGTCGTCGCGCAATAACGGCCATGCCGGCCACAGCCGCGCGGTGCGGTCATTGGACGCGGTGACGATGCGCGCCCCGTCGGGGCCGAACGCCGCACTCCAGACCGCGTCTTGGTGTCCTTCGAGGAGGGCGAGCAGGGCTCCGGTCTGGCCGTTCCACAACCGCGCGGTGCGGTCATCGGAGGTGGTAATAATACGTGCCCCGTCCGGGCTGAACGCCGCGCTGGTGACCCCGCCCTGATGACCTTCGAGGGGGGCGAGCGCGGCTCCAGTCCGGCCATCCCACAGCCGCGCGGTGTCGTCGTAAGAGGCGGTGACGGCTCGCGCCCCGTCCGGGCTGAACGCCACGCCGGTGACCCCATCCCGGTGCCCTTCAAGGATGGCGAGGGGGGCGCCGGTTTGGCCATCCCACAGCCGCGCGGTGCGATCAGCGGAAGCGGTGACGAGGCGTGTCCCGTCGGGGCTGAACGCCACACCGGTGACTCCATCCCGGTGCCCCTCAAGGATGGCGAGGGGGGCGCCGGTCTGGCCGTCCCACAGCCGCGCGGTGCCGTCCTCGGACGCGGCGACGATGCGTGCCCCGTCGGGGCTGAACGCCGCGCTGGCGACCCTGCGTCCGTGCCCAACCATGACGGCAATTGCGCGATCCCGCGCTCTCGCATCGGCGATCAGGACAAAGGCGCCGTTCCAGATCGGCCGGTCGGGCTTGCGCATATCCACGGGCAAGGCGGCGCGGGCGATCAGCATCGCGCGCTCGATATGGATGTCGCGCAATTCAGCTGCGGCGACACTGGTCAGGAATCGCGACTGGTTCAGCTGCGCCTCGGAGAGCCGGTCGGCCAACTGGCGCGCGGCTTCCTCGCGTTCCGCGATGCGGCGGTGCTCGGCCTCCTGCGACCGGGTGATATAGTCGCGCAAGGCGAGGGCGATCTCGTCGCTCCAGGCGGCCACTAGCGCCTCCGCCTCGTGCAGCTCCAGCCCCGGCCGCAGCAGCAGGCCGGAGCGCTCGGCGGGGGCGGCGCTGCGCCAGTGCCGCTCGGCCTCTTCGAGGCGGCGGCGCGATAGGTTGACAGCGTCCTCGGCGATCAAGCGGTGGGCTCGTTCCCATTCGGTCAGCAGCGCTTCATGGGCGACGCGCAGGCGCGCCTCGACGGCGTCGCCCTCGGCCACCAGCAGGCGCATGTCGGGGCGCAGAAAGGCGTCGATCAGCAGCCGCTCGGGCGTGCCCTCGGCGAATAGGAACAGCGGTGCATTGCGGGCGACGGGCCGATCGCCGTCACTCTCGTCAAGGCTGACGAGGTGGCGCAATACCCGCGCGACGGCTCTGTCGTCTACGCCGTACCGCGCCAATTCGGCGATCATCTCGTCGGCGCGGCGGGTGATCGCGCCTTTCAGAAAGCCGATGTCGCGATAGGTCTCCCAGCGCAGCTCAATCCTCCCGGCATCGGCCCCGCCATTGCGCCGGTCGCGCCGATAAAGCTCGTCGAGCGCATAGGACAATAAGGGCAGCGCGCCGGGTTCGCGGGCTGCGTCGTCGGCGAGCCGGGCGTCGAGCGCCACGTCGAGATCATCCCTGCCGAAATGCACGCCCGCCTTTGCAGTCGGGCCACGGATGATCTCGGCGATTTCGGCCGGGCTCGGCGGCCACAGATCGAGTACCGCACCGCGATCGCTCAGCAGTTCGGCCAACAGCGGCGCCTCGGCGACGCGATGCCAGAAGTCGCTGCGCACGTCGCCACGACCCACACCGCGCCGCTGCGCACGAGGCTCGTCAGCAACGCGACAAAGCGCTCGCGCGCCGCCGGCGTGATCGCCGGCTCGGTGAACAATTCCTCAAGCTGGTCAATAATGAGCACGAGCCGGACCCGCTCGCCCCGAAGCGCCTCAGGACGCCGCGCCAAGTCGCGGGCGAGGTGCCCGAGGGCAAGCTGGAACAGCGCTCCTGGCCTCTCGGCATTGTCCTGCAAATGACGGGCGAGGTGCTCGACCGTGAAATCGTCATGCACCAGCTCGGCGAGGCCGATCCCGGCGTCCTCGCGTTCCGGCCGCGTCAGCCGATGGGCGAGGCCGAGGAACAGATCGCCGGGGCTCTGTCCGGGGCGGAACAGGACACGGCGCCAGGCGCCGACGCCGGCCACGGTGCCGCGCACCGACAATGCCGGCACTATCCCGGCGCGCACCAGGGACGACTTGCCCGAGCCGCTGGCACCGAGGACCAGCAGGAAGGCGGTGCCATTCTCGGCATTAGCGACCAGTCGATCGATCGCCTGCCGCACCGCCGCGCTGCGGCCGAAGAAGATCGGCGCGTGCCGGAATTCGTAGACTTCGAGGCCGCGGAACGGGCTCTCGAACCAGGAGATTTGCGGCACGCTCTCCGAGACCTGCCGCGCATCGACGCGGCGCTGCAACAGCGCGCGGAGCTGAATTGTCAGCTTCTCCTCGAACTCGTCCAGATCCTGGTAGGAGGTATGGGCGGTCAGAAAGACGCCTGCGTCTTCGAAATGGCGCTTCCAGAAGGCGTCGAGCGCCGTGACCTGCCGAAGCTGCTCGGCGCGCCGGCCAGGCTCGCTGGAGATGCGAAGGTCGCTACGGTTGCGGAAGACGAGAATGTCGGGGACACCGGCCTTGCGGTGGTGCGCCCGCGCGTGTTCGTACTCCCACTCAGTGCCGGTGACCGGCCGGCGTCCGTCTACCCCGATGTACTCGTCCGGCAAATGGGTGCCGAGCCGCGACCACAGGATCAGCACGACAATGTCGAACTGCGATGGCGGCTTGATGTTGTCCTGGAAATGTCCCGAGGCGAGTTGCGCCTCGTGCTCCCACAGATAGGGCTCGACGGCAAAGAATCGGCTGAATTCTCGGTCGAGCTGCTGCACGACCAGTGCGGCACGGAGGCGCTCGCTGGCGACATCCTCCGGCGACGAGATGAAAATGCGGACCCGATTGCCTGCCATCCGCGGCGCCTCCAATGCTCTATCGATACGCGCTCCGACGAATGGAGCCGCCCAATCGGCGCGTTGGCAACTGTTTTCAGAGCCGGCCGGCGGAGCCGGTAGCTGTCGTGCCGGTGTCGGAGCGCGCGCCGGTGCGGCGCGACCCCCGCTCGCCGCCGCGGACCGGGGGGAGGGATGGCCGGCACCCCCTTGCGGCGATCACCGGCGGTGCGCCTATTACACCCCGACCGTCGCTCAAAACTTCGCTCATAGGCGGCCATTCCCGCCCTACCGCTGGGCGGTGCGCCGCTGCGCTCGCAGAGGTGAACCGGCGCTCGCCCCGCCGGCGCCAGCGAGCGCGGTGAAGGTCTGCTCCAAGAAAATCCTACGGCCTTCTGTGCTCCCTGGTGCCGATCGAGCCGCTCTGATGCGCGGCGCTTCTCCCGATGGTGGGCGCGTATCGCACGGGTGCGGCGGCGACGAGAACCTCTATATCGTCACCTACGACATTGCCAATCCGCGGCGCCGGCGGCGCGATCCGGCCCCGCATCGACAGCCTCGGCAAACCGTTTGTGGTCGTCGATCGTAGCCCGATCATCGGATAGAATGACTTGCCGCTCCGGCGCGAGCGGTCTTGTGCTGCTCCTCGCCG
This sequence comes from Allostellaceae bacterium, assembly GCA_035252905.1. Taxonomy (GTDB): domain Bacteria; phylum Pseudomonadota; class Alphaproteobacteria; order ATCC43930; family CGMCC-115725; genus AP-15. The sequence continues at coordinate 4,518 of DATFCQ010000290.1, forward strand.
GGGGAACGCTCGCAATGCTGTTTGACATGGTGGATCAAGGTATTACCTGCGCCCAGCAGGAGCCGCGAGGGAGTATGTATTAAGAACCCTGAGCCGGACCACCACACCGCTCACAAATCGCGATGCAACCCTCTACGATCATTCGGTGCCCTAGGTGCGGCATATCCGCGGCCGTTGTGCCGCGGCCTCATTGAAGCGGGAAGAAGCGGGGCGACACGATCACGATCACCCGAATATCCGCGGCCGTTGTGCCGCGGCCTCATTGAAGCGCCCAGTAGACCCGGATCTCGGCCGGCTTCCCGGTCAATATCCGCGGCCGTTGCGCCGCGGCCTCTGATCCGGCCCTGGTGCAGTTGAAAGCTCCATCAGCTTGAGACGGACGGACACGCGACTCTGGTCCGGTACGATTCAAGATGGCCGGGGCCGGCTCAATAAGCACAAGAAGCGGACAACGCCAAGCCTCTCGGCATGGACCGACCGCCCCGACCTCGCCGAGAAGGTCATCAAGGGCGAGACGTCTGCGCACGCCGCCGCGCTCGATATGCGCGATCGGCATTCAGGAGCGAGGTGGCGGAAGGGTTTGATCTTTACGGACCCGCGAGCAGGTGCCAGCTCTTCTCTCAGCCTTCGCCAGCTCCTCCAAGAGGTCATCCTCGTAATAGCGCCTAACGTTGCTGTGGTGCGTGCGGGGCTTGAGCTCGGTCATGGTTGCGCTGATCACCCCCTCGATGGGGAGCTTTGACTCGGGCGGGGAGGCCTTCCGTGCCGTCGCTATAATGAGCCTCCGCTGCGCGCGTATATTGGCGGGGGTGTGGCCACCACCGGCACCCCCCTTATTCGATTGGCCGGCCGGCGCTTCAAACGCCGCGACCGTCGCCAAAAAATTCGCCGATCTCCCTTACCCCGCGTCCGACGTCAGACTGATGCCCTGGCGCAAGGTTTTCGTAGGAGAGGAACCGCCGGCGTAGCGGCTCTCAGCATTTTTTGACGATCGTCATCTCCCTCATTACGAACCCTCCCAGTCTTTATGTCGGACTCGGTGTCGACGAAGGACCAGAGGACAACAGCAACGCCGATCAATGCGCTGAGGTCGCGTGATGTCAGGGCTCGAAGGCATCGAGCGCCGGCTCGACGAGCTGTGGGCCGAGCGCGAGCGCATCAACGGCGAAAAGGTCGAGGTCGAGCACCAGATTGACCGGATCTACGACCAGCTCCGCGAACTTGAGCCGCAGCAGCAGGAACTGGAGGCGCGGGTCGATCAGATCGACCGCGAGATCGCCGGCGTCGAGGAAGCGCTGACCATTGCTCAGATGCGAGAGGCGCGGCTCGACCGCGCCCATCTGGGCTGGCGGCAGGTCGCATAGGGAAGTCGAGCAATGCTCGACGAAGACCCTGTCGGATCGTACGAGCCGCAGCAAGACGGTCGCGGCCCGGAGCCGCTCTCGCCGGCCTCCGCGAGATCGCGGCGCGGGAGGCGCGCTGACGGCCAGATCGTCGGTATGCGCGCAGGGCCGAACTGTGAGGTGCTTCACACATCCTCCCAGAAGCCGAACTTACGATCGCCCGAGGGCGATACAGCCCGAGATGGCAGACAGAGGAGGCGCGCTGATGGGCGACCTCGTCAAGTTTCCGCTGGTCCGAACGCTCCGGGCGCGCGACAGGCTCGAGCCTGGAGCCGACGACAAACTCGCCACGCTGCAGGCAGAGATCAGCCAGCTCGACGCGATCATCGCGGCGCTACGGTACGTCAGGCTCCGCACCTTGGCAAAATACCGTGCTGAGCTGCGGCGCGAGCTGGGGCACCCAGCACGAGCTTTGGATCGACGCAGAGATGAAAAGCTCGCGCGCCAGATCGAGAAGGCCCGCGCGGCAATAGAGGCGATAGAGGCAAGCGGCTGACCGCCGCGACGCACCTTCGGAGCCCCGTCGCAAGGCGGGGCTCTTTTGCGGGAGACCGAATCGATAGGAATTATCATAAATGCGAACAGGTTTCGGGAGGCTGACAATGAGGAGAAGGAGCGCGGTCAATCGTCACATAATTGTCAGTAAATTCCGTATCGAGACAGACGAATTGGCAAAAGCTGTCCGCCGGCGTCTAGGGCCTGTTAGATCTTGAGCCAATCGGCCGTAGCGGCCAGGCAGAGCACACCCATGAAGCAGCGCGCGGTCTTTTCATAGCGAGTAGCAATGGCCCGCCATTCTTTCAGGCGCGCCCACAGGTTCTCGACCATATGAC
>DATFCQ010000291.1:0-37401 GCA_035252905.1 Allostellaceae bacterium
TCCGCGCCGTCGGCGCCGCGCCAGCCGGCGAGCGGCCCCACGCCCGGGCGACGTTCGTGATGGACGATGTAATCGACATAGCCGCCGGGATAGCGCGGCGCGCCTTCCGCCGTGGTGAAGCCGGGCAGGCCGAGCCGGGCGCCGAGATCGATCAATACGTCCTGGAACGGCCGCACGTCGCGGTCGGGGACGAGGATCGGCTGGCGGATCGAATCGGCCGGCCCCTCGGGGCTGCCGATCGGCCGGTCGAGCAATGAGATGCAGTCCCAGCGTTCGAGATAGGTCGTATCGGGCAATATCAGATCGGCATAGGCCACCATCTCGGAATAATATGCATCGGAATAGATGATGCGCGGGATACGGTATTCGCCGGTGGCCGGGTCCTTGTCGGTCAGCATGCGCATCGTCTCGGCCGTATTCATCGCCGAGTTCCACGCCATGTTGGCCATATACATGAATAGGGTGTCGATCGGGTAGGGATCGCCCTTATGGGCATTGGCGATCAGCAGGTGCATCAGGCCGTGGGCGGCGATCGGCGCCTCCCACGAGAACGCCTTGTCGATCCGCGCCGGCTGCCCGTCGGGATCAAGGATCAGATCCTCGGGCGACATCGGGTAGCCGAGCGGCACCCCTGCCAGCGGCCGCCCGGCTGCGACCTCTTCGGGTCTTCCGGCCGGCTTCGGGCCGGGCGGGCAGGGTTTGGGATGCGGCGACTTGTAGCGCCAGCCGCCGGGCGCGTCGATCGTGCCGATCAGGACTTGCAGCAGATGCAGGGCGCGGCAGGTTTGGAACCCGTTCGAATGGGCCGAGATGCCGCGCATTGCGTGCAACGACACCGGGCGCCCGCGCATCGTCTGGTGACGGCGGCCGGCCCAGTCGGTCCACGGCTGAGCCAGTTCGATCTCGCCGGCAAAGGCGGCGTCGGCGATCTCGGCGGCGAGCCGCCGGATCGTCGCCGCCGGCACCCCGCAGGTCTCGGCCACCGCCTCGGGGGCATAAGCGGGGTCGAGATAGCGCTCGGCGATGCGCTGAAAAACCGGAACCGCGCGCCTTCCGTCCGGCAGGCGCGCCTCGCCGACGAGCCGGAGCGCGACCCCGGCCTCGGCGCCGCTCGCCAGGGTCCCGTCGGCGCCGAGCACCAGCGGCTCGCCCTTGTCGTTGCGGGCAAACAGCCCGTCATCGGCGGCGCCCGGCGCGTCGATGACGAGCCAGGGAGCATTCGTATAGCGGGCGAGGTAATCGAGGTCGACGCGGTCCGCCTTTAACAACTCGTGGATCAGCGACAACACGAATAATCCGTCGGTGCCCGGCCGGATGCCGATCCATTCGTCGGCGATCGCCGAATAGCCGGTGCGCACCGGGTTGACCGAGACGAATTTGGCGCCGCGCTGGCGCAATCCCGACAAGGCGATCTTGATCGGGTTCGAATCATGGTCCTCGGCGACCCCGAACATGATGAAGAGGCGGGTCAAAGCCCAATCGGGTTCGCCGAACTCCCAGAAGCTGCCGCCCAGGGTGTACATGCCGGCGGCCGCCATATTGACCGAGCAGAAGCCGCCATGCGCGGCGAAGTTGGGCGTGCCGAATTGCGCCGCCCAGTAGCCGGTTAAGGCTTGGCTCTGGTCGCGACCGGTGAAAAAGGCGAGCCTTCTCGGGTCGCTGCGGCGGATCGCCGCGAGCCATTCGACCGCGAGCCCAAGCGCCTCGTCCCATTCGATCTCGCGGAATTCGCCGGTGCCGCGTTCGCCCACCCGCAACAGCGGCTTGCGCAATTTGGCCGGAGAATTCTGCTGCATGATCCCCGAGGCGCCCTTGGCGCAGATGACGCCGCGGTTGACCGGGTGCCGGGGATTGCCCTCGATATAACGCAGCGCGCCGTCCTTCAGGTGGACTTTGACGCCGCAGCGGCAGGCGCACATGTAGCAGGTCGTATATTTGACCTCGTCCGCCACGACCGGCGAGGTCTCGATCACCTCGCGCGGCGAGAAATAATCGCGCAACCGCTCGACAAGATTCATTGCGTTCCCGGCTCTTCCGGCAATTTTCGCACCGACATCGCCATCACCTAATCAGACGGGCACGCCGCTGTCAAAGCGTCTCGCCCGGCGCCCGTTCCGGCAGTCAGCATGGTTCGGAGAGAGGGGGCCGATACCGCTTGACGTCGATCTCCGCAGCCCGGCGGCGCATCGCGTGGGCGTCGTGCCAAGCCTGCATGCGCAGCAACGTTTCCATATTCGCGCCAAACGCCTTTTCGATCCGTAGCGCCATTTCCGGCGACAAACCGGTCTTGCCGTTGACGAGATCGGACAAGATGGCGCGGCGCACGCCCAGCACCTCCGCCGCTGCGCTGACGGTCAAGCCCAGATCGTCGAGAATTTCGTCGCGGATGAACGCCCCCGGATGCGGCGGAGCCATCCCGATCTTCACGGGTGCGTCGCTCAGAACCTGTTTGAATCGCCGTCGTGTCGTGAAGTCGGCGGAATACGCTGCGCTATTCCGCCCTACGCTACACGCTTATCGGGAGCGTTGTAGGGCGGAAAAGTGCCGCGAAGCGGCGCGCATTCCGCCATTTTCCGCACTCAAACAGGCTTTCAGAGCGTCTCGCCCGGGGCAGCGCCGACAAGAGGAGGCGCCCGGCTCTTATTTATTGATCGGGGCCGTCCTCCTCCCCGCTCGCCGCTGGTTGCGGTCGCGGGGGCAGCGGGCGGGTGATTTGGCGCAACAGCGCGCGCGTTTCCGGAGAGATCGGCATCGGCCGATGCCCCGGCATCTGGCGGCCATTATAATGCACGATCTCGACCAGTTCGTTGTAGCTGTCGATGCCGAGCCAACGCATCGCCTCGGCATGGCCGATCCGACCCCGCTCCAACTTGTCGAGCAATTCAGCCAATGTCATTATCACGCCTCCTTGTCAGCCAAGGCGATCGCACGCGCGCCGTCCGGCCGGAGCGTTCAACCGGCCTCAGCGGCGATTTCCTCTGCGCGTTGACCGCTTCGAGCAGCGCCGCGCTATCGGCAATGATCCCTTCATCGGTCAATGCCCTGATCCATGCGGACGTGTTCAGCAGATGCACGCGCGGCAGCCGGGCAATCCGCGTTTCCAGCACGTCCGGATCCTCGAACAGCACGAGCGGCGCAAAGGTCGGGGAGCCGCGCAGCGCCACTTGCGTCGCATACTCGTTGACGGCGATCTCGCCGAGATTTCCGCCGCTCGGGGTTTCGCCGCGTTCGAGTTTTGTGCGAAAGCCCAACCCGACCAGCGTTTCCTCTATGGCAACCCGGTTGCCCATTCTCCGGAGCCAGGCTGCGACTTTCCCCTCGGGGTCGTTGGCCGGTTTCGTGATCTCGTAATGCACCTGATCGACAATGTGGATCGGCGCGGAAAAGGTTTCAAACAGGTCGAGCCGCCCGACGCGTGCGAGCGTCAGCACCGGGCTTGCGTCCGGGATGATGACGGCGACATCGACAATTCGGCGCGCCATGAATTCTCCACGTTTCACGATCTTGCGTTTGGGCGTTCAGATATCTGCCGCCAGCACGCCTCGATCGCCCAGTCCACCCGGTCCTTGCCGAAGAAGCGCTCGCTGCCGACGAGAACGGTTGGAACGCCCGGACAGGCATAGGCGTCGAACGCGCAAAGGGCCTGCTGCGCCTCGGCTGCCGGCGGCTCGCAGGCGGCAGCCGTCAACAGCGCCTCCCCGTCGATGCCGGCTCGCGCCGCTGCCCAGCGCAGGGTTTCGGGCTCGTTGACGTCCAGCCCTTCGACCCAGGCGGCGGCGAACAAGGCTTCGTCGAGAGCCTCGCGCCTGCCGGCCGCAGCGGCATAATAGGCGCGCGCCGGCAATTCCTCGCGCTGGAACGGGGAGCGCGCCCAGCGGGCGGCCCGCTCGGCAAAGACCCCGGGCGGCGGATAGCGAAGCGGGATCGCGTGACGCTCCGCCCAGCGGCGGCAATCCTCGCGGTGATAGGACCCGGCGTTCCGGTTCTCCTTGCCGCCGAGCATCTCGGCGACGAGCACCCCGCGCTCGCGCGGCACAAAGACCGGCCGCCGCACCAGCACGGTTCCCGGAACGTCGACCAGAGCGCGGCGCAGCAGGACCGTGCCGAGATAGGCGTTCGGCGAATGATAGATCGTATAGCTATAGACAGGGGTGGTCATTGCACAACCGTAAAGCTTGCATTCTGCCGGGACAAGCGGCCGCCCGGAATTGGCAGGCTATTGTCGATCGGTGCCGGGCGGGCGCGATGCGCGTGCTCGATGGTCGCGCGTGTCGCGACCCGGACTATTCCCCGGCGCGCGAAAGTCCCGAAACCTCCACCAGCCTCGTCACGCGGTCGATCCGGGCGTTGGCCGCATCCATGACCTCGCGCGAAACGGTCCGGTACGCCGCGGCGATTTCCCGAAGCCGCTCGGCCTCCACTCGCGGTCGCGCGATGTCGGGCACGGCCGCGGCGCGGAAGCGGCCGACAACGGCATCCACCGCCGCCTCGAAACGCGGCAGATTGGCGGTGATTTCCCGACGCAATTCATTCTCCAATACTCGCGCGCGTTCCCGCAGGTCGCGCCTGCGGCGCTCGTTCGGGGCGGCAAGCCCCTTCCACACGCCGGCCAGGGCGACGGCTCCGAGAATGACGGCGCCGACCGGCGTCGCGGCCGCGCCGATGACCGCCCCGGCCGTGAACAGCCCTGCATGCACAGCGGCGCCCGAGGCGGCGGCGCCCGCCGCCCCTGCCATCAGGGTCCCGGTGCTGGCGCGGTCTGCGGCCACTTTCATCCGGAGTTCGAGAGCCGGATGCGGCGCGATGGTGCGGAACTCGTGCCGCGCCATCGGGTGCAGCGCCTCGTCGGCAATATGGGTAAACTCGTCACAGAATTCGGAGACCTCACGGTCGAGCAGGTCGAGCTGATCCTGGTATCTTTGCGCAAGTTTCAGGTATCGACGCTCCAGATTTTTCACGACAATCCGGTCGTTCAGGTCTGCCGTGTCCAGACTGCCGAACCACCCCTTCTTTTTCTCGGCCAAACGCTGGAAATCGGCCTCGAACTCCTCGGCGGCATCCTCCGCCAGCGCATTGACCTCCTCGCGGAGATGTCGTTTCAACAGCGCGGCCCGGCGCGTGATGGATGCGTATCGCTGCCGCGCAACGCGCTCGATCTGATCGGCGGCGGTGTCCAGCTCCTGGGCGACCGACAACGCCTCCGCCTGGCCCTCGGCGGTGCGGGCGATGGCATTGGCGCGCCCGCGAACCGTATCCAGAGCCAGCAGCAGGGCCTGGACGAGCGCCGATTGGTCGCCGGTCTGCCGCGCCGTCGCGACGGCGGCGGAGAGCTCGGCCTCTCCGAATTCGGCCGCGAAGTCGCGCGCCGCCGCCACCAGCGCCGGTTCCGGGCGCATCAGCTTCCGCGCGCGCTCGGTCAGCGCGTTGAGGGCGTCGCGAACGCCGCCGCTGCCGTGCCGGCAATGATCGGGCAACGGTACGCCCAGCGCATCGGCAAGGTCCTGCCCGAATCCCGCGGTCGCCGGCCTGGCATCGCCGCCGACAAGCAGCCGCGCCAACTCGCGCATGATGGCAAGACCCTCGGGGCCGGAGAGGGAGACGGCGGCAGACCGCAAGGCTGCGAGCGCCGCCGCCGGATGCGGCGGGGAGGCCAGCGCCCGGAGCGTAAAGACTTTGGTCAGCGAGGGCTCGCCGAGCACGTGGCCGACCGCTTCCGCCACGGATAGGGCGGTCTCGAAGCGCCGGGGCGAGACCAATCCCCCGAAACCCGCAAGCGCTCCGATGACATCGGCCACTCCGTGCACGACGGGTGTCGCCCGCGCCTCGTCTTCCGCGGCATCGGGGATCACCAGCTCGTCCGCCGCATCCATCAGCCGCCTCCCGATCAGCCCTGCATCGCCATTGCCTTGGAGCCGCCGCACACCCGGCCCCTGTGCACTGTGCCGCCCCTTCCTGCAGCCTTGATAACAGTTTTTCCGCGAAGTCGGCGGAATACGCCGCCCTCGGTTTTCGCCGGGGCTGAAGCCGTTCCGCCTCGCGCTTGTCGGGAACATTGCTCCGCCGGCAAAATCGCCGGAATCGGCCAAGAGGACGGGCAAGAACTCCAAGATCGCGCCTTTTCTCCCCACTCCGGCGGCGGCCAGAAGAGCTTTCCCGGCGCTTTTGCCCGGTTTTTACTCCTCTACAGTAGGAATAGTGCCGGGCATGACAGGGAGGCGCGCGCCGGGTAGTGCCTCGGTTTGACGTTGCATAGGCGCCGTGCGTGCTTCGAGACGCGCCCTCCTCATCCTGGGGTGCCTCGCGAAGCGGGGCCTCGAAGGACAAGGACGGCTCTCCAGGTAAACTGAGACACTACCGCGCGCCGCCGATGGGCTTCGCTGATATGTGGCTGATAGCTTCGCTGATAACCGCCGCGGCGGCCCTGAGGCGGGATAGGGAAGTCATTGAAATCTCTTATCCTTTTGCAAGGAGAGGAGGCGGGCTGGCTGTTTTTTTCGCTGCAAAAACAGCCATGTCGGCGAGCATCTCTTTGTTTTCAATAAGCTTCCGCGAACATGCTGGGCTGTTATTGCGGAGCGGCGCGCGCCGCCTCGGTCACGACCGCGATGAGCGCCTCGCCGTAGCGGTCGAGCTTGTTGCGGCCGACGCCGGGGATCTGGGCCAATGCCTCCGACGAGGCGGGGCGGCGGCGGGCGATTTCGAGCAAGGTCGTGTCGTGGAAGATCACATAGGGCGGCACCTCCTGGCGGCGCGCCTCGGCGAGACGCCAGGCGCGCAATTCCTCCCACAGCGCCCGGCCGTCCGGGTCGAGATCCGCAGCGGCATCGGTCCCGGCCGGGCGCTGCCTGGCTGCCGCGCGCCCCGTAATCCTCGCATCGCGGCGGAACTGCACCGCGCGCTGGCCGCGCAGAACCTCGGCCGCGCCGGCGGCGAGCACGAGCCCGCCATGTCCGGCGGGGTCGGGCGCGAGCAGGCCCTGCGCGACCAGTTGGCGGACGATCGAGAGCCAGGCGCGGCGATCGAACTCCTTGCCGACCCCAAAGGTCTTCAGATGCTGATGCCCGAACCGCGCGATCCGCTCGTTCTCGATGCCGAGCAGGACATCGGCGAGATGCTGGGCGCCGAAACGCTGCCCGGTGCGGTAGACCGCGGACAGCGCCTTCTGCGCCGCCACCGTGCCGTCCCAGCTCTCGGGCGGGTTCCGGCAATTGTCGCAATGGCCGCAGGGCGGCCGTTCGGTCTCGCCGAAATAGCCGAGCAGGACCTGGCGGCGGCAGGCGGCGGTCTCGCAATAGCCGATCAATGCCTCGATCTTCTGCCGCTCGATGCGGCGCTGGCGCGCCTCGAACCCGGCCTCGTCGAGCAGCCGCAGCAGGCTCATGACGTCGGCCATGCCATAGGCCATCCAGGCGTCGGCCGGCAATCCGTCGCGGCCGGCGCGGCCGGTCTCCTGGTAGTAGGCTTCAAGGTTTTTCGGCGCGTCGAGATGGGCGACAAAGCGGACGTTCGGCTTGTCGATCCCCATGCCGAAGGCGATCGTCGCGACGATGACGACCCCCTCCTCCTTCAGAAAGCGGTCCTGATGGCGCTCGCGCGTCAGGGGGTCGAGCCCGGCGTGATAGGGCAAGGCCATATGCCCGCGCGCGGCGAGCCGCCCCGCAGTCTCCTCGACCGCCTTCCGGGTGAAGCAATAGACGATGCCGGCCTCGCCCGGATGTTCGCCGGAGATGAAGCGGTGCACCTGGTCGAGCGGGCTCTCCTTGGCGACGACGCGGTAGAACAGGTTTGGCCGGTCGTAGCCGGCGGCGAAGATCCGAGCGCCTTCGAGGCGCAGTTGCGCAACGATGTCGCGTCGCGTCGGGGTGTCGGCGGTCGCCGTCAAGGCCACGACCGGGACCCCGGGGAAGCGCTCCTTCAACACCGCGAGGCGCTGGTATTCGGGCCGGAAATCATGGCCCCAGCGCGAAATGCAATGGGCCTCGTCGACGGCAAAGAGGGCGAGACGGCAGCGCCCCAGCAGATCGAGGCAGCGCGCCGTCAACAGGCGTTCCGGCGAGAGATAGAGGATGTCGACGGCGCCTTCGCCGACCTCGCGCTCGACCGCGGCGGCTTCGCCCGGCGGCAGCCGCGAATTGAGCGCGGCAGCGCGCACCCCGGTCTGGCGCAGCGCATCGACCTGGTCCTTCATCAGGGCGATCAGCGGCGAGACGACGACGCCAAGGCCCGGCCGCAACAGGGCCGGAAGCTGATAGCACAGCGATTTGCCGCCGCCCGTCGGCATCAGGACGACGGCGTCCCCGCCGGCAATCACATGCTCGACGATCGCCTGCTGCTGGCCGCGGAATGCGGCAAAGCCGAACACCGCCCGCAAGGTCCCGAGCGGCGTGCGCTCCTCCGACGCCATGTCACCCCGGCGTTCGGCGCGTTCCCTCACCGGCGCGCGGCAACCGGCGCGTCGAACAGATCGGCGGCGCCGGCCCCGAAGGTGCGGGCAAGCCGCTCGGCGGCGTCGCGCAACAGGGGCAGATGCCGCTTGGCCTCCGCCGCATTCATGCGCGCCTCGGGCGCCTGCATCGCCAGGGCGGCGCGGATCTCGCCGCGCCGGTTGACGATCGGCAAGGCGATGGCGACGACCCCGGCGAGAAATTCCTGGTCGTCGAGGGCAAAACCCTGATCGCGGATCTGTTCCAATTCGCGGTCGAGACGGTCCCTGTCGGTGATCGTCGCCGGCGTCAGCGGCTCGAGTTCGACCGCCGCCAACAAGGCGCGGCGCTGGCGCTGCGGCGCCAGGGCGAGAAACAATTTGCCCATCCCGGTAGCGTGCAGCGGCACCCGCGAGCCGATCTTGAGGTCGAGCCGCAGCGGCCAGGTGGCGCTCTCGACGCGATCGAGATAGACGATCCGGTTGCCGTCGATCGTCCCGATATTGCAGGTCTCGCCGATCTCGCGCGCCAGCCCTTCGAGCAGGGTGCGACGCGGCGCCACGGCCACCGCGGCGCGCAAGGCGTCATAGGCGAGATCGCTCAGGCGGTTGCCGATGACCAGCCGCTTGCGGGCCGGCTCGCGCACGAGAAATCCTTCGCTCAGAAACCAGTCGACAAGCCGGTAGACCGTCGCGCGCGGAAGGTCGAGCTGCTCGATCAGATCGCCGACGCCGAGCGGCACCGGCGAGGCCGCAATCGCCTCGAGCACGGCGAAAGAGCGTCCGAGGATGCCGGCCTTCTCGGGACCGTGAGCGGCGCCCCGTGGCGCCGTCAGTTGCGGTTCGATCTCTGGATTGTGCATCGCCGGTGCGACCCTGTAGCGGCTTGGTGGGTGGAGGTCGGCCGTAACTTTCCCGATGTTCAAGACGTTTCTTCTTAGAAATCTAGCTCCGGCTGCATTTTGTTGTCAAAGCCGCGACGCAAGACCGGATCGGGAGCGAGTCTTGAAGCCGTCCTCGGCGGTCCGTTCGCACACCCATGCATCCGCCGCGCAACCGCGTTGCGTCCGGCCCCCTTCCGCTTTGCACTACCCTTGCCAAACTTTATCAGCAAGGATTTATTGGTTTGTTTGGCTTAGAGTTGAGAACCGGGCGGTCCGGTACCGGGGGAACCGGGGTCTTGACCCGAGTGTTGTCGCACTGCGTTCCCAGCCCTTTCGCGGATCACTCCGCAAGCGAGGTAGCCGTGGCCGCGTACCGAATGCCTCCGCCTCCGACAAGACGCCTTTCCGTCGCCGGCGCAATGGCGCTCGCGCTCGCTTCGGTCCCCCTCGCCGTGGCGCCGCTCTCCGCAGCAGCCCAGGATGCCGTGCCGATCGGGACGGCCGTCCCATTGCCGCCCAATGGCACCGCGCCGCTGCCGGTGAACCCGCCGCCAATCCCGGGCGATCCCCAATTGTTGGCCTTGCTCGGCGCCGCGGATACGACGGCCGTTGCCGGCGAGCGGCTGCGGCGTCCCGACCTCGTGCGCCAGTTCTATGCCGAGCACGGCAACGAGCCGTTCTGGGGCAATCATCCGCAGGCGGCAAGAGCGCTTCTCGGCGCCGCCTTCCGTGCCGAGGAACAGGGGCTCGACCCCATGCTGTTCCATGCCGGGGCGCTGTCCGGACGCGGCGCGCCGCTGTCCCCGGTCGCGCGCGACGTTCTGACCTCGGACGCCATTCTCTCCTATGCCGACGCCCTGGCCGAAGGGGCCGTCCCGCGCCGGGAACGGCCCGTGACCCAGGCCCTGCATCCGACGCCGATCGATGTCGTCGCCGCAGTCGATCGGGCAGTCGCAGCCCCCGACCCGGCCGCCGTCGTCGCGGCTCTCGCCCCCGCTTCGCCCGAATACGAAGCCCTGCGCCGGGCCTATGCCTATTATGCCCGCGCTCTCGGGGGGGCGGCGTATCCGAACTCTGCCGGGGATGACAGCGGCTACGGCGGGTACGAGGACGACGCCGGCACGGCCCAATCCCGGCGCTCTGCGGAATACCCGTATCTGAGCCCTCAGATGGCGTGGCGCCGCGCCCGCCAGCTCGCGGTCGGTCTCGAACGGCTGCGCTGGCTGCCGCGCCCCATGCCGCAGAACCGCGTCGTCGTCAACACGGCGACCCAGAGGCTGCAGCTCTTTCAGGACGGCCAGCCGGTCTTTGCCACCCGCGTCGTCGTCGGCCAGCCGACCAAGCAGACGCCGGAATTTCACGCGACGATCAACGACGTCTTGTTCAATCCGCCATGGAATATTCCGCCCTCGATCCTGCGCAAGGAGATCCTGCCAAAACTGGCCGAAGACCCCGATTATCTCGTCCGCCATCACATGCGCTGGCGCGGGCCGATGGCGGTGCAGCAGGAGGCGGGGCCGTACAGCGCGCTCGGACGGCTCAAATTCGAGATGTCCGACCCCTATGACGTGTATCTCCACGACACCCCGGAAAAACACCTGTTCCGTCTCGCGAATCGGATGAAGAGCCACGGCTGCGTGCGGGTCGAATATCCGCAGGAGATGGCCGCGCTGGTGTTGCACGAGAGCCCGGACGCGATCCGGCGCGGCATCGCCGAATGGCGCACCCATGCACAGGCCCTGCCGGAGCCGCTCGACGTCTACATTGTCTATCAGACGGTCACTGTCGCTCCGTCCGGCGCAATCGAATTCCATGCCGATCCTTACGAACGCGATGCGGCGCTGTGGCAGTTGCTGACCAGCCCGGGAGGTTTGCCGATGGCTCAGGACAATGACATCGACGCGCGCAGAGGGTGAATAATTAGAAAAGCCGTTCTACTGGCATTGTATAAAGAACGGGCGACCTCGACGCGGCGGCATTTTGCCCTCGATAAGGCTTGTTGAATCAGCTTGCGGGTGATATTGGCGTTCCCCGGGGAAATTGGGGGGATTGTCAATGCAAGCTCCATCTTTGTTGAGCCGCCGTTACCTGTTCGGCGGCGCCGCTGCCGTCGCCGCCGCCGGAATTGCCAAATCGCTGCCGGCGGTTTCTTTCGCGCCGCGCTCGATCGCGCTTTACAACACTCATACCGGAGAATGGCTGCGCACGGTCTATTGGGCCGACGGCCATTACATCCGCGAGGCGGTGCGCGACATCAACTGGATCCTGCGCGATCATTGGTCGGGGGAAATCCGGCCGATGGACGCGGCATTGCTCGATCTGCTCGGCATGCTGCACCGGCGGCTCGACATGCATCATCACTTCCTGGTGGTCTGCGGTTACCGCTCGCCGACGACCAATGCGCGGCTTGCGATGTACGATCGCGGCGTCGCCAAGCACAGCTATCACATCAAGGGAATGGCGATCGACCTTCGCTGCGAGAACCGGGATCTGCCGCAGGTGCGCGCGGCGGCTTTGAGCCTCTATGCCGGCGGGGTCGGCTATTATCCGCGCTCGAATTTCGTTCACGTCGACGTCGGCCCGGTGCGGCGCTGGTAACGACGCTCTGAGCCTGGGCGGTCAACCGGGAGAAGAGAGAGGCCGGGCAGGGAACCTAATCGCGCGATCGCAAGTTCTCATTTTTTAGGACTAACGATTCGCGTATGGGATCATGCTCGGCGCACTCCTTCTGATTGTTCTGCTCATTCTGCTGATTGGCGCCCTGCCAACATGGCCTTACAGCGGCAGATGGGGCTACTATCCAAGCGGCGGCTTCGGCCTGCTGTTTGCGCTCGTGATCATCCTGCTGTTGATCGGCTTCATATAGCCGGCCCTCAGCCGGGGCGCGGCCCGCCCCGCAGCACCTCGAGTTTCAGCGGCAGCTTCGTGCCGAGCCATGCGGCAAAGCGGGTATGGTCGGCGAGGCTGTCCTCGGTCGTAGGATGGACGAGAACGTCGAGCGCGCCGCGGTTCAGCATCAGCCACGGCAACAGGCGCGGCAATTCCTCGACGGTAAAGGCGACCTGATACATCGCCGCGGTATGCGGGCCGACCGGCCCGTCGTGCCAGGCGCCGATCCGAGCCATGAACCGCTCGCCGATTGCGGCGCGCAGCCGCTCGGCGAGCGGGCGGGTTTCCGGGGTGTAATAGATATGGGCGTGATAGCCCGTAATCCGGGCGGGATCGGCCCAACCCTCGATCATTCTCGCCTCCTCGCCTCTGCGGATTCGCCCGGCAACGTCGCCGCCCCGGGGCTGAGCGCGCGCTGCATCAGCACGGTATCGACCCAGTCGCCGAATTTGAAGCCGACGGCCGGCAATAGACCGACATGGACAAAGCCCAGCGCCTCGTGCAATCGGATCGACGGCCACTGGTCGCGTCCGCCGATCACTGCGATCATCTGCCGATAGCCGAGCCCGCCGCAGCGCTCGATCAACTCGGTCAGGAGCACCCGGCCGACGCCGCTGCGGATCTCCCCGGCGTCGACATAGATCGAATCTTCAAGGGTGAAGCGATAGGCCGAACGCGTCCGGTACGGTCCGGCATAGCAGTACCCGACCACCCGGCTGTTGCGCTCGGCGACCAGATAAGGCAGGCCGCGGTCGAGGATGTCGCGCCGGCGGCGGTCGATCTCGTCCGCTGCGGGCGGCACCTCCTCGAATGAGGCGACCCCGTTGAGGACATGGTAGCCGTAGATCGCGGCGATCGCCGCGACGTCGTCCGCTTCCGCCGGGCGGATCATCAGGTTGCGGCCGTTCATCGAGGCTTTTGCTAGACGACGCGGATCGGCTTGCCGTCGAGAAAGGCCAGGATGTTCTCGACGATCTGCGGATACCAGCCGCGGTAATTCTCCTGCGTGACATAGCCGATGTGGGGGGTCAAGAGGACATTGGGAGCGCGCCGCAGCGGGTCGTCGGCCGGGAGCGGCTCGCAGTCGTAGACATCGAAGGCGGCATAGCCAAGCCGACCCGCGGTGAGCGCCTCGACAACCGCCGCGGTGTCGACGATCGGCCCGCGCGAGGTGTTGACGAGGATCGCATCCTTCTTAATCAGCCCGATCTCGCGCCGGCCGACGAGGCCGCGGCTGCGCGGGCTCAGCACCAGATGCACCGACAGCACGTCGGAGCGGCGGAACAAATCGTCCTTTTCGACCCGTTCGACCCCCTGTCCTGCGGCGCGCTCGGCGGTCAGGTTCTGGCTCCACGCGATCGCGGTCATGCCGAAGGCGATCCCGACCCGGGCGACGACGCTGCCGAGCTTGCCGAGACCGAGCACGCCCAAGGTCTTGCCGGCCATGCGATGGCCGATGCGGGTCTGCCACAGCCCCTCGCGCATATCGTGATGATCTTCGGCGATCCGGCGGGCCGCTCCGAGGATGAGGCCCCAGGCCAGTTCGGCGGTATCCGCACCGGACCCCTCGGTGCCGCACACGACGACGCCGCGCTCGCGCGCCGCCGCCATGTCGATCGCGGCGTTGCGCATGCCGGTGGTGACGATGAGGCGAAGCTCGGGCAGGCGCGCGAAGAGGCTCTTCGGGAACGGCGTGCGCTCGCGCATGGCGACGACGATCTGCGATCCCGCAAGCGCCCGCGCGGCCTCGTCCTCGTCGGCGAGGGGCTGGCGCAGAACCGCAATCTCGGCGCGCGCCCTGACCGGCGACCAGTCCGCGAGATCGAGCGCGACTCCCTGGTAATCGTCGAGAATGCTGACCTGCATCGCCGCCTCCACTGCCTCCGGCCCGCCGAAATTTGTAGCGCCTCGCCGCCTGCCCGTCCACGCGGCAAGAGCAAGCGGTAGGACGGAAAAGCCGCCTTGGCGGCGCATTCCGCCCTACGGTTCCGGATACGCGTCAGCCGAAGCGGCGCTCGATGTGGGCGTAGAGCGCCCGCAACCCGGTGGCCTCGGCGCCTTCGGGCCGGCCGGGGCGATTGCGCTGGTTCCACGCCATCACGTCGAGATGCGCCCAAGGGATGCCGGGCTCGACAAATTCCTGCAGATAGAGCGCGGCGACAACGGCGCCGGCATAGGGGGATTCGGCGACGTTGTTGAGGTCGGCCACCTTGCTGTCGATCATCCGGCGGTAGGGGCGCCACAACGGCAGCCGCCAGAGCGGATCATCCTCGGCCATGCCGGCCTCGACGAGCGCCGCGGCGAGCCCGTCGTCGTTCGAGAACAGGGCGCCCAGTTCGGGGCCAACCGCGACCCGGGCGGCGCCGGTCAGGGTCGCGACATCGACCAGCAATGCCGGCTTTTCGGTCGCGGCTTCGGCGAGCGCATCGCACAGAATGAGGCGACCCTCGGCGTCGGTGTTGCCGATCTCGACCGTCAATCCCTTGCGGGTACGCACGATGTCGAGCGGCCGCATGGCGTTGCCGGAAACCGCGTTCTCGACGAGCGGCAGCAATACGCGCAGGCGCAAAGCGAGCCCGGTCTCGATGATCGCCTGGCCGAGCCCCAAGACGATCGCCGCCCCGGCCATGTCCTTTTTCATCAGCCGCATGCCCGAGGCGGTCTTCAGATCGAGCCCGCCGGTGTCGAAGCACACCCCCTTGCCGACGAGCGTAACCCGGGGCGCCGCCGGATCGCCCCAGCGGATGTCGACAAGGCGCGGCGCGCGCGTGCTGGCGCGGCCGACCGTATGGATCGTCGGATAATTCTCGGCGAGCAATTCGTCGCCGACGATGACCCGATAATCCGCTCCGGTGCGGCCGGCGACCTCGGCGGCCTTGTCGGCGAGTTCGCAGGGCCCGAGATCGCCGGCCGGCGTATTGGCGAGATCGCGCACCAGAAACACCGCCCGCGCCAGCGCGAGGACGCGGCCGCGATCGGCGCCTTCCGGCCAGATGAGCGCCGTCGCCTTGCGCTTCCTCGCGTGATAGCGGTCAAAGGCGTAGGTGGCGAGCGCCCAGCCGAGGGCGAGATGGCTCTGGTCGAGGCCCGCCGGGACGGTTGCGAGGCGGTAGTTCCCGTCCGGCAACGCGTCGGGCAGACCGGCGAGCGCCCACAGCGCCGCGCCGGGCTCCCTCTCGCCGCCGAGCCCGACCACGACCCGGCCAACCCGCCCGTTTTCATCCGGCACCAATGCACAGGCGCCGGGTTCGGCGGCAAAGCCGGTCGCGGCGAGCCAGTTGCGCTCGCTCTCGCAGGCCTCGGCGCACCATTGGGCAAACCGCTCCTTGGCAACCAGGGTGATCGGAACCGCATCCGGGGTTTTGTCGATCAGGGAAAAGGCCATCGCTCACCACCTTCGATTTTGCCCATAATTATGGACGCGCGCGGCGTTTGTCCCCATTATTATGGAGGTAGCCGGCCGGGGTGCATGCTCCCGACCGGCCGCTCCTAGGCTCGGTTCACGCTGACGACGATCTGCAAGTACCGTCGCCAGATGCGAAGCCGGAGCACCAGGAGAAAGGGTATAGGCTTCATGCCCTTCCCTCTAAATGCGGCGGGCCGGCCCATTCCGGCCCGCCGCTGCCATTCTATCTTCGGTTTACGCTTCGAGCAGTTCGTCGAGCGTTCGGGCGAGGCGGGCGAGGTCGGGGCCGGTCGACAGTCGGTGGTCGCCGTCCTTGACGAGGATCACCGCAATGTCGCGGCCGGTGAGGCGCTCGGCAAGGTGCAGGCTGGTCTGCCACGGCACGGAGGTGTCACGCAGGCCGTGCAGCAGCCGCACCGGGCAGTCAAGCGCGATCTCTGCGCGCAATACAAGATGGCGCCGCGCCTCCTCCAGCAGGCTCATATGATGGGTATAGCCGGCCGGATCGTATTCCGAGGGCAGGGTGATGACGCGCTTGTCGCGAAACTCCTGCTGCATCGCCGGATCGAGCCGCGCCCACAGCAGATCCTCGGAAAAATCAGGCGCGGCGGCGATGCCAATGAGCGCGTGGATGCGCTGCGGCCGGGCACGCGCCGCGAGCAGCATGATCCAGCCGCCCATGCTCGACCCAATGAGGATTTGCCGCTCCTTGGTCAGCGCGTCGAGCACGGCGAGCGCGTCCTCGGTCCAGCGCCCGATCGTACCCTGGGCGAAGTCCCCGCTGGAGGCACCGTGCCCGAAATAGTCGAAGCGCAGATAGGCCTGCCCTCGCCGGCGGCAGTAATCTTCGAGAAAGACCGCTTTTGTCCCGGTCATGTCGGATCGGAAACCGCCGAGAAAGACGATCCCCGGCGTCGTTCCCGCGAGACGGTGGTAGGCGATTGTTGCCCCGTCGGGGCGTGCTAGAATGGCGGGGGCAGGCGAACCCATCGAAACTCTTGCGACACCACAAGATGGCGGAAGACGATAGCATCCCGCCGGCGGCGCCAAAAGACCGGCCGCCGGCGGTTCTGCAGATCGTGCCGAGCCTCGTCTCGGGCGGCGCCGAGCGCGGCACCGTCGAATTGGCGGAGGCGCTCGTCGCTTCCGGCTGGATCTCTTACGTCGCCTCCTCCGGCGGACCGCTCGCCGCCGCGGTCGCGCGCGCCGGCGCCACCCATCTGACCTTGCCGCTCGCCGCCAAGAACCCGCTCGCAATCCGCCGCAACGCCTGGACATTGGCGCAGCTGATCCGCCGCCTCGGCGTCGACGTCGTGCATGCGCGCAGCCGCGCCCCGGCCTGGAGCGCCCGCGCCGCCGCGCGCGCCACCGGACGCCGTTTCGTGACCACGTTCCACAACGCCTACGACACCGATCTACCGTTCAAGCGCTGGTACAATTCGGTGATGGCCAAAGGCGATCGGGTCATCGCGATCTCGGATTTTGTCGCCGCCTATGCGGCGCGGGTCTACGGCGTCGGTCCGGAGCGGTTGCGCACGATCCCGCGCGGCGTCGATCTCGCCGTCTTCGACCCGCATCCGATCGGCCCCGAGCGCCTCGCCGCGCTCGCCCACGCTTGGCAGTTGCCTGACGGCGTGCCGGTCGTGATGTTGCCCGGGCGGCTGACCCGGTGGAAGGGCGGGCTCGACTTCATCGCCGCGCTGGCCGCGCTGCGGGAGGAATTCTGCGGCGTCATGGTCGGCGCCGAGCAGCGCCCCGGCTTTCGCAGCGAATTGCAAGCGGCGGCTGCCCGCGCCGGGCTCGGCGCCCGCTTCCGCATCGTCGAGAATTGCGGCGACATGCCGGCAGCCTATCTGCTGGCCGCCGTCGTCGTCTCTGCCTCGCGCGACCCCGAGGGGTTCGGACGGGTCGCCGTCGAGGCGCAGGCAATGGGGCGCCCGGTCGTCGCGACCGATCACGGCGGCGCGCGCGAGACGGTCGCGCCGGGAGAGAGCGGCTGGCTCGTGCCGCCCGGAAACCCGCCGGCTCTCGCCGCTGCGATCGGCAGGGCGCTGGCGCTGTCGCCGGAGGCGCGCCGGCGCCTTGGCGAACGCGCACGCGCGCATGTCGCCCTGCGCTTCACGCGAGAAGCGATGTGCGCGCGCACGATCGGGGTCTACGAAGAACTGCTGTTCCCCGCAAATGGCGGCGGCATGATGGCGAGAGCTACTGGATGATTCCGGCAAAGCAACCCTTACCCACCAGCCCCCGAAGGAAACTCAGGGCGGGCTGGTTCACCCTCTCCCGCATTGCGGGAGGGGGTGCCGACCGCCGGCGGGAAGCGGGTGAGGGCCTCGGTAGAACCAAGCCTCCTTTGCGGCCGAAAATCCTCGTCATCAAGCTCGGGGCGCTCGGCGATATCGTGCAGGTGATGGGCGCCGCGGCGGCGGTACGCGCCTATCACCGCGAGGCCGAGATCACTTTTCTGACGACCCGCCCTTATGCCGATCTCGCCCGCCGGGCGCCCTATTTCGATGCGGTGTGGATCGACGAGCGGCCGGGCTGGGACGATCCCGCCGGATGGTGGCGGCTCGCCCGCCGGCTGCGCCGGGCCGGGTTCGCCCGCGTTTACGATTTCCAGACCCGCCCCCGCACCGCGGCCTATCACCTGCTGATGGGGCGGCCCGAATGGTCGGGAACCGCGCCTTTGGCCTCACACCCGCATCGGAACCCGCAGCGTGACCGGATGCATACGCTCGACCGCCAGGAGGAGCAGTTGCGCATGGCTGGCGTCAGCGGACCGGTACCGCTGCCCGATCTTTCCTGGGCGGCCGCCGCGCCGCCGCGCCCGGCCTTCGCCGATCCCTACGTGCTGCTGATCCCGGGCGGTGCGCCGCATCGCCCGCAAAAGCGCTGGCCGATTGCGCATTACGCGGCGCTCGCCGGCCGGATCGCCACGACGGGGATGGTGCCGGTGGTGATCGGCGCCGAAGCGGAGCGGCCGCTTGGCCAAGCCGTCGCCGCCGCGGTGCGCGAGACCTGCGACCTGACCGGCGAGACTCGGTTCGGCGACATCGTTGCTCTCGCCCGGGGAGCCCGGCGGACGATCGGCAACGACACCGGCCCGATGCATATCGCCGTCGCCGCCGGCTCGCCGGCGACGGTGCTCTATTCCGCCGCTTCCGACCCGGGCTTGACGGCGCCGCGCGGCACGGACGTCGCGATCCTGCGACGGAACGATCTCGCCGCTCTCGACGTCGACGAGGTTGCCGCAACTCTTGGCTTGGAGTGACGTCTTGACGCGGCACAGACGGCTGGCGATATTGCAGGCATGAACAGGAGCGGCCGGATTGTCGCTACGACGACCACCACCCCGTATGGCGGGGCGTCGGGAGGTCGTGCGCGCTGATTCAGCAGCCAAGTTCGAACCCGAAAGACCCCGCCAAGCAACGGACGGGGTCTTTTCGTGACCACGCCCCCGCCCGAACGACGCAAGCGACGGAGCACAGGGCGCGATGAACGAGAACCTCGACGATATGCCGAACGTCCCAACACCGCCTGCGCGGCCCGAGGCAAAGGCAGTCCCCGCGCAGGCGGGGATCGCCGTCACCCTGCCCGACGGCAAACGCCGCGAATTTCCCGGCCCGATCGCCGGCGCCGATATTGCCGCCGCAATCGGTCCCGGCCTCGCCAAGGCGGCGGTCGCGATCCGCATCGACGGCCGGCCGCGCGATCTCGCCACCCTCGTCGATCACGACGCCGAGGTGGCGATCATCACCCGCGACTCGCCCGAAGGCATCCAAATCCTGCGGCACGACGCCGCCCATGTGATGGCCGAGGCGGTCAAGGAACTCTATCCCGAAGCCCAGGTCACCTTCGGTCCGGCGACCGAGACCGGCTTTTACTACGATTTCGCCCGCGGCGAGCCGTTCACCCCCGAGGATCTCGCGCGGATTGAGGCGCGCATGCGCGCCATCGTGCGCCGCGACGAGCCGATCGCCCGCGAGGTGTGGGATCGCGACGCGGCGATCCGGTTCTTTCGCGGCATCGGCGAGACTTACAAGGCGGAATACATCGGCGAGATCCCGCCGGACGAAGAGATCAGCCTCTACCGGCAAGGCGATTTTGTCGATCTCTGCGTCGGGCCGCATCTGCCCTCGACCGGCCGTTTGGGGCAGGCCTTCAAATTGATGAACGTCGCCGGCGCCTATTGGCGCGGCGATCCCAAAAACCCGCAATTGCAGCGCATCTACGGGACCGCCTGGGCGAGCCAGAAAGACCTCGACCAGTATCTCTTTCGCCTCGAAGAGGCGGAACGCCGCGACCACCGCCGCCTCGGGCGCGAGCTCGACCTCTTTCACCTCCAGGAGGAGGCGGTCGGCAGCGTCTTCTGGCATCCCAAGGGCTGGACCGTGTTTCGGGTCATCGAGACCTATATGCGCGCGCGGCTCGAACAGGCCGGATATCAGGAGGTCAAGACCCCGCAACTGCTCGACCGCAGCCTGTGGGAAGCCTCCGGTCACTGGGAGAATTTCCGCGAAAACATGTTCATCGCCGAAAGCCGGGACGACAAGATCCTGGCGATCAAGCCGATGAACTGCCCCGGACATATCCAGATTTTCCGCAATCAGCTGCGCAGCTATCGCGAACTGCCGCTGCGGCTCGCGGAGTTCGGCAGCTGCCATCGCAACGAGCCTTCGGGCGCATTGCACGGGATCATGCGGGTGCGTGCGTTTACTCAGGACGATGCCCATATCTTCTGTACCCGGGATGACGACCAGGTCAAAAACGAGGCGATCGCGTTTTGCGAGCTTTTGATGTCGGTGTACCGCGATTTCGGTTTC
This sequence comes from Allostellaceae bacterium, assembly GCA_035252905.1. Lineage (GTDB taxonomy): Bacteria > Pseudomonadota > Alphaproteobacteria > ATCC43930 > CGMCC-115725 > AP-15. The sequence goes on from DATFCQ010000291.1 coordinate 20,425, forward strand.
GCGGATGTCGTGGTCAAATTTGCGACGCGCCCGCCGCAGCGCGCCGGCAGCGACGCGGTCTGGGACATCGCCGAAGGAGATCTGAGAGCGGCGGTCGAGGCCGCCGGCCTCGCCTATACGGAAAACCCCGGCGAAGGCGCGTTCTATGGCCCCAAGCTCGAATTCGTATTGCGCGACGCACTCGGCCGCGACTGGCAATGCGGCACCCTGCAGCTCGATTTCGTAATGCCCGAGCGGCTTGGCGCAAGCTATATCGCCGAGGACGGCAAGCGTCATGTCCCGATCATGCTGCACCGCGCCATTCTGGGCTCGGTCGAACGCTTTATCGGCATATTGATCGAGCATTATGCCGGCCGCTTCCCACTATGGCTCGCGCCGGTGCAGGTCGTCGTCGCCTCGATCACCTCGGAAGCGGCCCCTTATGCCGCCGAGGTCGCGCAGGAATGCCGCGCGGCCGGTCTGCGGGTCGTGCTCGACACCGGCAACGAGACGATCAATTACAAAGTACGCGAGTATAGCCTTGCGAAAATACCTGTAATGCTTGTTGTCGGCCGGCGCGAGTCGGCGGACCGCAACGTCGCATTGCGGCGGCTCGGCGGCAAACAGCAGGAAGCCCTTGCGCTGGGCGAGGCGGTTGCTAGAGTGACACAGGAAGCGAGGATTCCCGGAGCGTCCTTGTGACAGTTCAATAATCGAAAGGAGACTATACATACCTAGATCGACTCTAAACCTTACCCCTACCCGGGAAGGCCCGCGCATCAATGCCGAGATTGCCGTGCCGCGCGTGCGCCTCGTCGATGAGAAGGGCAGCATGGTGGGGGTCGTCGGGCGCAACGAGGCGCTCGTGATGGCTGCCGAAGCCGGTCTGGACCTTGTCGAGATCGCGCCCAATGCCGATCCGCCGGTCTGCAAGATCCTCGATTACGGAAAATACAAATACGAAGAACAAAAGAAAAAGAACGAAGCCCGCAAAAAGCAAAAAATCATTGAAGTCAAAGAAATCAAGCTGCGTCCCAACATCGATGACCATGATTACGATGTCAAGATGCGCAGCATGGTGAAGTTCATCGAGGACGGCGACAAGGTCAAGGTGACGCTGCGGTTCCGCGGACGGGAACTGGCGCACCAGGATCTGGGCATGAACGTGCTGGTCCGGGTCAGGGACGATCTCGAAGGGATTGCCAAGGTCGAACAGATGCCGCGCATGGAAGGACGGCAGATGACGATGGTCGTCTCGCCCAAATAGAGCGTCCCGACCGTACCCGCGAGCGGCTGTCGTCCGGGCCGTCCCGGCAGGGCGAGTCTCGCCTTCGATAGAAGAGCCGCATCGGCGCACCGCGCCGCCGCCGGCAGTACGGCCGGTTGTCGCCAACGGGATCGTCCGGTCCGTCGGGCCGATTCGCGGTTCCGCCGCAACGCGAGCGCTGCGCTTTCCTCCTACCCGCCTGTTGTGGCAGGACTGCGAGTTCAGGCCGCGGCTCCCTCCGGCCGGGCTATAATTGGGCGCGCTTGCAGGGAGCGCGCCCACGGCGACGACATCCTCGCAAATCGAAAGATGCCGGGAGCCGCCGCCGTGTGCAACTGCCGCAGCATCGGAGGGGGAGCCCTATGAAGGTGGTTTTGAAAGAAATAAAGGTCGATCCGTCGATCCATATTCGCCGTCGCAACCATCAAAGACTTATTCTTCGATACAAGGACGCTTTCGCGAGATTGCCGCCGGTCGACGTATTTGAAACGCCGGAAGGTTTGCTTCTTGCCGACGGCTTCTGCCGCATGGCGGCAGCTGAGCGACTGGGTCTCACCGAAATAGAGGCGAACGTGCTGACCGGCAGCAGGGCGGATGCGGTAGAGCACGCGGTCGTCGCCAACACGAAGAACGGCGCCCCCCTGACCGCGAACGAGCGAGAGGAGGGGATCAGGCGGCTGATGCAACTCCACCCGGATTGGCCGCAGCGCCGCATCGCCGAGGCGATGAGCATCTCCCCGACAACGGTCAAGCACGTGTTCGAGGTCGACGAAATCAAAAGATCGGTTCCTGCTCCCGCCATCGACCGGCTGTCGGTTCCCCACCTGCGGGAAGTGGCGAAAGCCCCCAAACCAATCCAGGCTCCGCTGGCCGAAGCCGCCGCCGACCGCGGCTGGAGCCGTGAGGCCACCAACCTCGCCATCCGCAATCTTCAGGACGACCGCGTCCCGGAAGAACGCAAACGCGCGATCCTCACCGGCGAGGCCGACCCGGTCGTGGTCACTCCCGGCGGTCCGATCACGGTGCCCGCCTCCATCGTCGGCAAGCAGCTGCGGGAGATGGCGTCCAACGACGCGCTCTCGGCTCTCGAGCGCTTTCTGGCCGCGGCGGCGCATCTGCGCCTCTATACGCCCGAGGCGATCGTGTCCACGATCGGGCAGCCCCGCCTCGATCGCCTGGTTCAGGAGATCCCCCTCCATCTCTCCTTTCTGGAACAGGTTCTCGCCGAAGCCACCAAAGCGGAGAAACCGCGAGCCGTGTCCTGAAAACCAGCTTCAGTGGTCGCCATGGCGGCACAATCGGTGGGGTATGCCGGGCTGTTCCGCCGCCGCGGTCAGCCAATCGTCGGCGGCGAGCCGGCGGGCGGCAGGACCGTGCCGGACACGGGCTCGACCCAAACGAGGCGGTCGCGCACCGCCTTGACCCCCGGCGCGGTCTCGGCCAGGACCTTGAGCGCGGCCCGCTCATCCTCGTTGGTGTAGGTGCCGCCGAGATCGACGATCCCGTTCTTGACCCAGACGGAGATGTCAAACCGCGGCCCCCAGGGCTCCGCAGCGATCGCGGCGAGGATGTGCTCGCGGATATCCGCGTCATTGTAATCGCGCGAAGCCGGCCGCTCCGCCATGTCGACGAGCGCCCGGACGAGATCAGCGCGGCTGACGATGCCGACCAGGCTGCCGCCCTCGATCACCGGCAGGCGCTTGACATGGTGTCTTTCCATCAGTTGGACGACTTCTGCGAGCGGGGTGTGCGGCGTCGCCCATAGGATCTTTCGGGTCATGACCTCGCCGACTGTGCGGGCATGAGCTTGCACATAATCGCGCGCAAGGCGGGCCGGTCCGATCAGCAGTTCCAGCCAGTGCGAACGGCGCCGCGCGGTGCCGGTCTCGGCGCGCCGCAACAGATCGCCTTCGGTGACGATCCCGATCACCGCGCCGCCCTCGTCGACCACCGGCAAGCCGCTGACCCGGTGCTGCAGCATCAGGCGCGCCGCCTCGATGACGGCCGTCTCCGGCGTCACGGTGACCACTCTTCGGCTCATCACCTCCGCCGTGTCCATTGTCGGTCTCCTCTCGCCGGTTGATCTCGACGGGCACCGGGGCCTTTCGGCCTCGGTGCATTCCTGCTTTCGATTTCGCGCCCGATCGAACGGACCTCGCGAGCGACAGCGCCGGGAGCATGACTTCCTGCCCGATCGCCGCGCAAAGCCCGGCGAGACGTGTCACGATCCTGACCCGGATCTGCGCGCATTCCTTGCGATAGATCAACGGCCGAACCATGAATCTGAGCTGCCCCTGTGCGGAAGGTTCCCGCCGCAGAGGCAATGCTTCCCAAAGTGGGGCGACGCGGGAGAGCAGCGGCGCCGGATTTAACCGGCCCTGGGCACGGTAAACGAGAACACGGCGCCGCCCTCGGGATTGGCTTCGGTCTACAGCCTGCCGCCGTGCCCCTCGACGATCGCACGGCAGATCCACAATCCGACCCCCATACCCTGCGGCTTGGTTGTGACAAAGGGCTGAAACAGCCGATTGGCGATCGCGGGAGCGATCCCGGCGCCGGTGTCGGCGATGCGGACCGCAACCATGCCGTCGGCCTTCGCGGCGACTGCGACCGTCAGTTCGCGGCGGGGACTGCCGGCCATCGCCTCGATCGCGTTGCGCATCAGGTTGACCGCGACCTGCTGGATCTGCACCTTGTCGATGCAGACCCTCGGGGGCTCGGGCGCCGCCGGCCCCAGACGCACCTGGATGCCATGCTCCTTGGCGCCGATCAGCGCCAAGGCCGCCGCCTCCTCGATGACCGCGCGCAGATTTTCCGGGCGCCGCTCGCCCGCGTCCTTGCGCACAAACTCGCGCAATCGGCGTACGATGTCGGCGGCCCGTCCGATCTGCGCCAGTGCCGCCTCGATCGTGCCAGCGGTGCGCTCGGCGGGGATGTCGGGATTGCCCTGCAGGCGCTGGCCCACCTGCAGATAATTCATCGCGGCGGTCAGCGGCTGGTTGACCTCGTGTGCCAGCCCCGCCGCCATCTGTCCCATCTCAGTCAGCCGCGAGACGTGCGCCAACTCGGCCTGCAATTCCTGCAGGCGCCGCCGCTCGCGCTGGCGCTCGCTCAGGTCGCGCGCAAAGCCAGTGAACAGGCGGTGCCCGTCGCCCTTGACCTCGCCGACCGCGAGTTCGAGCGGAAAGCTCGTGCCGTCCTTGCGCTGGCCGGCAACAATGCGGCCGAGCCCGATAATCCGCCGCTCGCCGGTCTCGAGATAGCGCGACAGATAGCCGTCATGTTGCTCGCGGTAGGGCGAAGGCATTAGCAGGCTGACATTGTGCCCGATCACCTCCGCCGCGGCATAGCCGAACATGCGCTCGGCGGCGGCGCTGAACAACTGCACGACGCCGTGCTCGTCGATGACGATCATGCCGTCCAGCACCGTGTCGAGGATCGCCTGCAATTGCGCCGCGCTGTCACGCCGGGCCGCCTCGGTGGCCCGGCTGTCGCTGAGGTCGCGGGCGATCTTGGAGGCGCCAATAATACGGCCCTCCGCATCGCGGATTGGCGAAACGGTCAATGCCACCGGGATGACATGCCCGTCCTTGCGCCGTCGCTCGGTCTCAAAATGGGCGATCCGCTCGCCGCGCCCGATGCGGGCGAGGATGCGCGGCATCTCGCAGGCCCGCCCCGGCGCGGCGAGGATTGCGATCGGCCGCCCAATCATCTCCGCGGCCCCATAGCCGAAGATGCGCTCGGCCGCCCGGTTCCAGCTGGTGACAATGCCGTCGAGCGTCTTACTGACGATCGCGTCCTCCGAAGATTCGACAATCGCCGCCAGCAGGCCTTCTACAGGAGGCGGCAACTTTTGCTCTAGACTCGCCATCGCCGGCTCGGAACAGGGGTGCAAGCCGAAACGTTTTTATCCGAGATCGCCCTGAGTCGCCAGCCGGCGCCGGCCGCTTGATCCAGGTCAAGGCGGCGCCCGGTACAGCCGGCAAGGATTGCCGGATGCAGCGGAGCCGGACCCGATGATCTTCATCCTCGACGACGATGCCGCGACCCGCGACTCGCTGCGGCTCCTGCTCGAATGCGAGGGGCTCAGAGCGCGTGCATTCGCCTCGGGCCGTGCGTTTCTCGACGCCGTCCCGGCGAGCGAGGAGGGCTGCCTGTTGCTCGATGTCCAAATGCCGGGGATGAGCGGCTTCGAGGTTCTCGAAGCCTTGCGCCGCCGCGGCGACGAGCGGGCGGTCATCATCCTCACCGGCCAGCCCAGCCCCGCGGCCAGCAACCGCGCCGCGGCCGCCGGCGCCCTCGCCTTTGTCGAAAAACCCTATCGCGCCGACGCGCTCCTTGCTCTTGTCCATCATGCCCTCGAACGCCGCCCCGGCGCCGGGCGCTAACCGCGTCCCGCGCGACGCTCGTCATTGCGGCGCCGTCCGGTTCCACCGCAGTCTTCTCCTCAGCCCTGGCCGGAGAGTGTGCACAGCAGCACGCAGGCGCGCCGTTCATAGGTAGTTTCCCGTATGGAATTCTCCGTAAGGACCAATCCGGATTCCGGCGGCTGGCGGGCGGCGTCATCCTCCCGCCCGATCGGACGGGTGGAGGGGTCGATGTCCAGACATTTTGGCGACGGCGTTTCCGGCAGCCTCGACAGTTCCGCGGCGGCGGACATCGCGCGTTCGGGCCGGCTCAATGCGCTGCTCGCATTCGAACGGATCGGCGTCCGGCGCAGCGTTCCGCGCGAGGCGCAGATCTACGCCGAGGGCGATTCCGCGGGCTCCTGGTACAGGGTGATCTCGGGCACGGTCCGGATCTGCAAGCTGCTCGCCGACGGCCGCCGTCACATCGCCGAATTCTGCTTTGCCGGCGACTGCTTCGGTCTCGGCGACAGGCCCGAGCGGGTGTTTTCGGCGGAAGCCGTAGGCGACGTCGTCATCATGCGCTATCCCCGCCGGGCGAGCGAGCGGCTGATCGACGCCGATCCGCGGCTGGCGCGCCATGTGCGCGAGATGGCCCTGCGTGATCTCGCGCAGGCGCAGGGGCGCCTGCTGCTGTTGGGACGGATGACGGCCTGCGAGCGGGTGGCGCGCTTTCTCCTCGAGATGGCCGAGCGGCGCGAGGCGGACCTCACCCTCGATGTACCGATGTCGCGCCATGATATCGCCGACTATCTCGGCCTCACGGTCGAAACCGTGTGCCGGGTGTTGTCCGCCTTCAAGCGCGCCGGCGCGATCGCGACCCTCGATCCGCACAGCATCGAGTTGCGCGACCGGCGCGCGCTCGAAACCATCGGCGAGGTCTGACCCGGTCGCGATCGGACCCATCCGGGCGAGCCGATTGCGGCAGCACGACCTCAACGGACCACGAGGATGTCGCAGGCAAAGCGCGTGAACAGTTCGCGCAGCCGAGCCGATCGCCCCTCGGCCCCGGCAGAGACGACCAGCATCCGGCAGTGGAACTCGGCCAGACGCCGGTCCAACTCGGCCGGTGCGGCCGGCGCCCCTTCGATCTGAAGAGGGACGGAATAAGACCCGGCCTGCTCGGCAATCCACGCCGCAAACCCCGGCTCGCCGGCGAGTTGCGGCGGACAGATCACGGTCAAGGTGCCGGCGGCGGCTTCCGCCAGCCGGGCCGCCATCTCAACCAGCCGCGCCGATCCCGGGCCGCGGTCACGCAGCACCGCCACAACCGATCCGCCGGCGTTCCAGTCGCTCTGGGCCAGCAACAGAGAGCCGGGAACCTGCTCGACCGACGACCACCAGCGCCATTCCGTCCGGAAATGGCGGCCGATCGGCCGGGTCAATGCGCCGGCGACGACGAGATCGCGTTCCGTTGCAGCGGCGAGCGGGGCATCGGCGGCGAGCCGCAAAACCTCGAACGACCACTCAACCCGGTTGCGCCGCGCCGCCGCCTCAAGCTCCTGCCGCACCCGCGCAGCGGCGCCGCGCAACTGGCGCGCGATCTCCTGGTCCGAGAGCGGCGCGGATCCCGCTGCCCATGTGACATGCCGGGCAAAGGGCAGATCCGCCAGATGCAGCAGATCCTCGTCCTCGATAAAGACGCCGTGCAGGCGCGCCTTGGCATGGGCGGCAAGCCGCACCGCGGCGGCGATGGCGTTGTGCGTGTCCGAGGCCGCGTCGAACGGGACGACGACCCGCTCGATCCGGCTCACGGCCGGGCCTCCGCCGCCGCGGCCTGGCGGACGAGTTCGGCGGCTCTGGCGGCAAAGGCGTCGAGGCGGTCGGCGACGCGCCGGTTGATCGTATCCGGCGGATAGGCGCCCGCGGCATCGGGTTGTCCGGCCGTCGAGGCCGGCGGTGCGGCAGGCGTCGAAGAACCCCTCGATCTTTTCGTTGACCCCGCCGATGGCCTGGATCTGGCCGCGCTGGTCGACCGAGCCGGTGACCGCGAGCGCCTGCGTGATCGACGCCTCGGCAAGCGCCGACAACAGGGCGAAGAGCTCGGCGGCCGAGGCGCTGTCGCCGTCGACCCCGCCATAGGACTGCTCGAAGACGAGGCTGGCATTCAACGACAAGGGACGGTTGCGGCCGAAGCGACCGCCAAGGAAGCCGGCGAGGATCAACACCCCCTTCGAATGCAAGGGTCCGCCGAGGGCGACCTCGCGTTCGATGTCGACGACCTCGCCGCGGCCCAATCGCACCCGTGCGGTGATGCGGCTCGGGATGCCGAAGGAGAGGCCCCCGAGGCCGATGACCGAGAGCCCGTTGACCTGGCCGATCACAGTGTCCGCGGTCTCGATGCGGATCGTCTGTTTCGCGATCTCGTCGAGGAGGCGCCGATAGATGCGGTCGCCGCGGCGGATCCTGGCGTCGATCGCCGCCTGCACCTCGGCCGCACCGACAATCTCCCGGCCGGCGTCGGCGGCGCGCTGATCGGCTTCGCGCAGGAGATCGGCGATCGCGCGCATCTCGATCGACATCTGACCGCTGTCGCCGGCAAGGCGGGAGGCGTATTCGACGGTGCGGGAGACGCCGCCGCGGTCGAGGGGTCTGAGCTTCTCACGCCGGGCGAGAGCGCAGACGAGGCGCGCATAAAGCAAGATGCTCGCCCCCGTGCGTGCGATGCGGTCGTCGAAATCGGCCGCGATCTTGAACAGATCGGGGAATTCCTCGTCATGGGAGCTGAGCAGGTAATAGAGCGTCGACGGTCCGATCAGGACGACCTTGACGTCGAGCGGGATCGGCTCGGGTTCGAGCGACACCGTGGTCGCCAAGCTCAATAATTGCTCCAGGGTTTCGATGCGGATCTGCCGGCGTTGAGCGCACGCTTCAACGATGCCCAGCCGTAATTTCCGGCGAGCAGTTTGGGCGCGTCGAGGATCAGATAGCCGCCATTGGCGCGGTGCAAGGCCCCCGGCGCCAGCAGGTTGAAGTCGGTGACCAGCGCCCCGAAGCGGGCGATGTGCTCGACCCGACCGACCAGGGTCTGATGGGTCGGATTATCCTCATAGACGACCGGCGCGCCCTGCCGGCCGCCATTGTCGACCATCACGTTGACCTGATAGCGGCGGAACCGGCCCTCTTCGATCGCCGCCGCAACGGCCGCCGGCATCGCCGTCTCCTGCGGCTGCGGCGCCGCGCGAGGCAGAAAGTCGTCGGCGTTTTCCTTGATGTCGCGCTCGATCGCGGCGAGATAGCCTAGGACATCGGGCAGGTCGCGGTAGAGGGCGCGCAGCTCTTCCATCAGATCCGCTATCGCATGGCCGGTGGTGTCGCGGTCAAGCGTGCGCACCGCATCCCGGTGATCGCGTTCCCATTGCGGCACCCGGCGCATCGTCGCTTCGAGATCCTCCTGGATCGCCGCGATCTCGTGCTGGATCGTTTCGCGTTCGGCCTCCGGGAGTTCCTCGAACTGTTCTGGCGACAACACCTTGCCGTTGCGCTTGGGCGCCAAGCCCAGCCCCACCGGGGTGCGCAACAGTGCGATGCTGCTTTTGTCGGCGCGCGCCTGCAAGGCGCCGAAAGCCTGTTCGTGCCGCTCCTTGAACTCCTGCTCGATGACCTCGCGGCGCGCACGGTATTCCTCGCGCTCAAACGCCGCCGGCAGGGCGGCGCGCAATTCCTCGACAAGGCGCTTCATCGCGGCGGCGAGCCCGGCGCCGCGACCGGCCGGCAGGCGCAGCCGGCGCGGCTTTTGCGGGTCGGCGAAGTTGTTGACATAGCACCAGTCGGGTGGCGTCGGCTCGGCTTCCGCCTGTCCGCGCAATAGCGCCTCGACGAGGCTGTGCCGGCCGGTGCCGCTCGGTCCCAGCGCATAGACGTTATAGCCCTTGCGGCGCATCCGCATCGCCAACGCGATCGCCTCGACCGCGCGCTCCTGTCCGATCGGGCCGGCCGGGCGCCTCTTCGAGTTCGCTGCACAGTGCGAAAGGCAGGTCGGCCTCATCGCAGCGATGACAAAGAAACGCCGGCGGCAGCGGCTGCCCAAACGCGAAAGCGCCGGAGTCGGCGCTTTCCGCCGCGGCGCCGGGATTGTCTCGTTGCATCGCTTCGGTCCTTTGGCTGCTGCTCCGCGGCAATCCGGGCAGGCTCACTCCAGCCGCGCCAGCGCCGCCGCAACGGCCTCGGGCTGCTCGACCGCGACCATGTGCCCTGCGGCGGGAAGGCGGACCAGTTCGGCGCCCGCGATGGCGCGGCGGAAGGCCTCGCCGTGCGCCGACGGGATTAGCCGATCCTCCTCGCCCCAGATGATTATGGTCCTGGCACGGATGCGGTAGAGGCGCTCGGCGAGGCCGCGCTCGGGAATCGGAAACAGCAATTTGCTCGCCATCGCCAATTGGCGCGCATTACGGATCAGAAAGGCTTCGAGGCGCTTCGGATCGTCGAGATCGCCGCTGGCAGCCAATATCCGCTCGCCCAAAGCGGGATCGTGAAAGAGGAGCGCCGGCAATTCGTGGGGGAGTTGGGCGAACAGGTCGGGGACGGGGTAGGCGTCGAGCCACAACCCGGCCGGGGCAATCAATCCGAGCCGCTCGACCTCGCGCGGGACAATCGCCGCCATCTCGGCGGCAATCATCCCGCCCATTTGATGGCCGACAAGGATCGGGCGATCGAGACCGAGCGCCTCGATCACGTCGAAGCCGTGCAGGGCGATCGCGAGCATGTCGCGCAGATCCCCAGCATCCTCAGAGTCGCCGTAGCCCGGCAACAGCGGCGCGAAGAAATGCCAGCGCCGGGCGAGGGCGGCGAGAAACGGGTCCTCTTCGGAAAGGCCGCCGGCGCCGTGCAGGAAGACGAGCGGCGCGCCCTCTCCCGCCTCGAAGACGCGGATCGTGCGGCGGCCTCCGGCAACGGCGATACGGGAGGAACGGATCGTCACGGCCGCACCTCCGGGATCGTCCGGCCGGGCTCGGCGCGCCGCACCAGCGGGTGGATCCAGAAGCGCTCGTCGCCATCGTAGTCCTTCCAGATACCCCGCAAATGAGGCATCACTTTTTTGGCGAACAATTCGCTCGAATAACACGTCTTCTCGGTCGGCATATCGCCCAAATGCAGCAGGCAGATGATGTTGCCGACGCGCAGGGTCTTGATCAATTCCTCCATGCGCTGGCGCACGGTGTCCGGACTGCCGGCGACGAGATAGCCGAGTTCGATCAATTCCTGCCAGGACAGGCTCGCCGCCTGGCCGAGATTGGCGCGGCTCAACTGATTGAGGAACCCCGCCTGGATCGTCTTGATCGTGCGGTAGCCGGGCGCGTCGGCAAAGCCGGGGTAGACGTGCAGACAGCGGTTGAAAAAATAGCCGACATGCGGCGCATAAAGCCGTTCCGCCTCGGCGTCGCTGTCGGCGACGCAGATGCACTGCGCAAAAGTGGCACGATAGGGCGAGTCGTCGGCCCCCAACTCGGCGACGCGCTGCCAGTAATTGGCCATTAGCCGCTGCGCCCGCAGATAGCCGTAAAAGCTCAGATAGGAATAGTTGTAGCCGTTCTCGATGCAGAAATCGTAGGTCTCCACCGACCCGCCGCCGGGGATGAAGATCGGCGGATGCGGTTTCTGCACCGGCTTCGGCCAGCAATTGGCATAGCGCAACTGGGTGAAGCGGCCGTTGAAGACGAACGGCTCCTCGGCGGCCCAGGCGCGCCGGATCAATTCGTGCGCTTCGGCATAGCGCTCGCGCAACAGGGCGGGAACCCGGCCATAGGCGTAATTGGTGTCCATCGAGGTGCCGACCGGAAATCCGGCGACGAGCCGCCCGCCCGACATCACGTCGAGCATCGCGAATTCTTCGGCGACCCGGATCGGCGGCTCGTAGAGCGCGATCGAGCTGCCGAGCACGACCAGCGCCGCGCGCGAGGTGCGCCGGGCCAAGGCCGCAGCCATCAAGGAGGGCGAGGGCATCAGCCCATAGGCGTTGGCGTGATGCTCGTTGACGCCGAGCCCGTCAAAGCCGACCGCCTCGGCGAATTCGAGCTGGTCGAGATAGGCGTTGTAGACCTCGTGCCCGCGCACCGGGTCATAGAGCGTGCTCGGGATGTCGACCCAGACCGAGCGGTATTTCTCGCGGAAATCCTCCGGCAGATAGGGCCACGGCATCAGATTGAACCAGATGAAGCGCATCGCCGCCTTCTCCCGCCGCAGTCCGGAAGGCGATTGTCCGCCGCTTATGGCGGCTGCGGCAACAGGTTTCACGCGGGAGGGAGGGGGGTATAATCCGGCTCTGCCGCGTCCCGGGAGGCCGAGGGCCCGGCGAAGAGAAGGGAATGCGAATGATGGACGACAGCGAGGGGGTGCGGGAGCTTGCGCCGGTCGAGCAGCAGGCGCTCGATCATGTCTGGATCCACAGCGCCCGCTGGCTCGATCTTGCCGAGCGCGACGGGCTCAAGGTCATCGTGCGGGGCGAGGGGTGCCGGTTGTTCGACGCGCGCGGCCGCTCCTATCTCGACGGCCTGTCCGGGCTCTATGTCGTCAATGTCGGCCATGGCCGCGCCGAAATCGGCGAGGCCATGGCGAAGCAGGCGCGGGAACTGGCCTATGTCTCGGCCGCCAGCTATACGAACCTCGCGGCGGTCCAGCTCGGCGATGTTCTGGCCGGTTTGACGCCCGGCGATCTCAACCGGTTTTTCTTCTGCTCCGGCGGCTCGGAAGCGGTCGAAAGCGCGCTGAAAATCGCCAAGCAGGTGCAGGCGATGCGCGGCTTTCCCCGGCGCTACAAGGTGATCGCCCGGCGCGGCGGCTATCACGGCGCGACCTTTGGCGCGATGAGCCTCTCCTCGGCGCGCAACGAGACCTATTTCGGCCCGTTCATGTATGGGGTCAGCTTTGTGCCGTCGCCAAACCGCTACCGCAACGATTTTGGGCTCGCCGGAGAGGAGGGCGATCTGCGCTGCGCCGAGGCGATCGAGCAAGAGATTCTGGCCCAGGGGCCGGACACAGTGGCGGCGGTGATTGGCGAGCCGATCTCGGTCTCCAACGCCAACCATGTGCCCTCGCCGCGCTATTGGCAGCGGGTCCGGCAGATCTGCGACAAATACGGCGTGCTGCTGATCATGGACGAGGTGATCAACGGGTTCGGGCGCACCGGCACAATGTTCGCGACCGAGCAGTTCGGCGTGGTGCCGGATCTGATGACGATGGCCAAAGGCCTGTCGTCCGGCTATGCGCCGATCGCCGCCGTGGCGGTGGGCACGAAACTGTTCGATGAGTTCAAGAAGCAGGACGTGGCGCTCGCGCATCTCTTGACTTTTGGCGGCCAAGCGGTGTCCTGCGCCGCGGCGCTCAAAAATCTTGAGATCCTGCAACGCGAGGACCTGCCGCGGCGCAGCGCCGAGCAGGGCAAGTACCTGCTCGGCCTGCTCGAAGAGCTGCGCTCGCATCCGACCGTCGGCGACGTGCGCGGGCTCGGGCTGATGTGCGCCGTCGAACTGGTCAAGGACAAGGGAACCAAGGAGCCGTTCGGCCTGGGTCCGGCCGCGGCGAGCCATCCCTATTGCCGCCGCCTGTTGCAATTGCTGGAACAGCGCGGCCTCCTGACCCGCGTATTCAATGCTCTGCAGCTCTGCCCGCCCTTGGTGGTCAGCCGGGACGAGATCGATCAGGTGGTGACGATCGTCGACGAGAGCCTCTCGCTGGTCGAGCGGGAGTTCGGCTTCGCCTGAGCAAGGCAGCTATTGTCGCGTCGAGGCGAGGTCCTCCGCCCAGCGCGAGCGCGTGCCGCCGGTCATGCCGCCGTCGATCACGAGTTCTGTCCCGGTCATGTAATCGGACAGATCGGAGGCGAGGAACAGCACTCCGTTGGCGATGTCCTGCGCCTGTCCGACCCGGCCGAGCGGCGCTCCGGCTTTGGCGATCTCGCTCGGGTCGATCGGCAGATTGCGCCCGGCCGAGCCCCCGATCTTGGTCCAGATCGGGGTGTCGATGACGCCGGGATGAACCGTATTGACCCGGATCCGGTCGGCGGCGCATTCCATGGCCACGGCCTTTGCGAACAGGCGCACGCCGCCCTTTGTGGCGCAATACCCGGCCAGACCCGCCGAGCCCCTGAGACCGGCCACCGACGAGGTGATGATGATCGAGCCGCCGCCGGCGCGCCGCATCGCCGGGACGGCGTATTTCACCGCCAGGAACACGCCGTCGAGGTTCACCGCCGTCTGCCGCCGCCAGTCGGCCAGCGACATCTCGACAGCTTTGCAGAGGATGCCGATCCCGGCATTCGCCACCAGGACGTCCAAACGTCCAAAGCGTCCTTCGGCGGCTTCGACGACGCCCGGCCAGCTCTCTTCGAGGCTGACGTCCTGATGCAGGTAAATCCCTTCGCCCCCGGCCTCGCGGATGGCGTCGGCCACAATCCGGCCGCGCGCATTATCGAGGTCCGTTATCACCACTTTCGCGCCTTCGCGCGCGAGCGTCGCGGCGCAGGCGGCCCCGATCCCCGACGCCCCGCCCGTCACAATGGCAACCTTGCCCGCCACCTGGCCCATAGCCTTCTCCGCCGCTGATGATCGGGTAATATCCGAGTTTGAATGTAACAAAACGGCGGCCGGATCAGATACCCCGATCCAGGTCCGCGAGGATTCGCTCTGAGGCTTCGATCAGGTTGGCGTGCGGGTGTTGCCTGCAATAAAACCCGAGCCGCCCCCCGTAGGGGCTGGGCGATTGAAAGGGGATTATCCCGGTCTTGCCGGCATGATATCCGCGCAGCCAGCTGATCAGAGCAGCCATATTAGCCCGTCCCGATGCCAGGAACTCGCCGCACGTGATCTTCCCATTGTTCAGTTCGCGGCCATCTGCGTAGGGCGCGCCGAACGCGAGCACAGTAGCGAGCGCTGATATGATCATTAATGATCTGTGCATTATCCGACCAATGTTTCTCCTGTAACCTTTGTCGACTGGCCATCGATCAAAGCCGGGTTTCGATGCCGGCCGCCATCGCCGGGCTGACGCGCGGCGCCTTGTGGACGCGGATCAAATTATACCAGAGCGCATGGAGCGCGACCATGCGCGCGTGGTTTTCGAGCTTCTTCGAGAAGGCGTCGGTCGGCCGCGTGAACCGCCGCATGCTCATGATGATCGGATCGCCTCGCATCGAATGACGCTCTATCATCTTTGTCGATGAACGAGGATCAGAGCGAAGCGATTGCCTTTCTCGGCGCGCCTTCGTCCTATGGACCGGGGGTGAACCGGGTCGACGTCGTCGAAACGCATGTCTCGCTGATCTTTCTCGCCGGCGAGCGCGCCTACAAATTGAAGCGCGCCGTCGCTTACCCCTATCTCGATTTCTCGACCCCGGAGCGGCGCCGCGCCGCCTGCGAGGCCGAACTTGCCCTGAACCGGCGGACCGCGCCCGAATTGTACCTGGACGTAAGGGCCGTCGGCCGCGACGAGCAGGGAAAGCTCGGGTGGAGCTGCACCCGCACTGCCTGCGATTGGGTCGTCATGATGCGGCGGTTCGAGCAGAGCCGGCTGTTGGCCTCCTTGGCGGAGGCGGGACAGCTCGACCCCCCTTTGATCCTGGCGCTCGCGGCGCATATCGCGCAATTCCACGCCGCCGCCGAACCGCGCCGCGAATGCGGCGGCGCCGCGGCAATCGCCGCGATCCTCAGCGGCAACAGCCGGTCCTTGTGCGCGGCGCACGGTGCCGGCTTTGCCCCCGCGGCGATCGACGATCTCGACCGCCTCGCGCGCGACCATCTGGCGCATTGCGCCGCGCTTCTCGATAAGAGGCGCGCGGCCGGCAAGGTGCGGCGCTGCCATGGCGATCTGCACCTGCGCAACATCTGCCTCCTCGACGGCGAGCCGGTCTTGTTCGACTGCCTCGAATTCTCCGAGGAGCTGGCGACGATTGACGTGCTCTACGATCTCGCCTTTCTGGTCATGGACCTCGAGCACCGCGGCCTCCCGGATCTCGCCAATCTGGTCTTGAACCGCTATCTTGATCTGACCGACGAGGAGGACGGGCTCGCCGCGTTGCCGCTGTTCCTGTCCTTGCGTGCGGCGATCCGGGCGCATGTCACGGCGGCGGCGCTCGATCGGCATACCGCAGCCGACGATAAGGCGCAGCCGCGCGCCGAAGCCCGTCATTATCTGGACGCCGCACGGGCGGCGCTGTTGCCGCAGCCTATCCGGCTTGTCGCCCTCGGCGGGTTGAGCGGAACCGGCAAATCGACGCTCGCCGTCCGGCTCGCGCCGGCGCTGGGATTGCGGCCGGGGGCGCGGGTCCTGCGCAGCGACGTGATCCGTAAACGCCTGTTCGGCGTCGCCCCGGAGGCGCCATTGCCGCCGGCGGCCTATACCGCGGACGTCACCCGCCGGGTCTATGACTCGATCCGCGCCAAGGCTGCCGCCGCACTCGCGGCCGGATATTGCGCCGTCATCGATGCCGTCGCCCTTCTTCCCGAGGAGCGCGCCGCCTTTGCCGCGGTCGCGGCGGCAGCGCAGGTTCCGTTCACCGGGCTGTGGCTCGAAGCGCCGGCCGAGACAATGCGGGCGCGCGTCGGGGCGCGACGCCACGACGCCTCCGATGCCTCGGAGGCGGTGTTGACCATGCAGCTTGGCCGTGACCCGGGAGCCGTGGATTGGCGCCGCATCCCGGCCGGCGGCGATCCCGGGGCGGTCCTCCTCGCCGCCCGGCGGGCGCTCGTGGCGGAGTGAGCGCGACAGCACTCTCCATTCGGCAGAATGCCACGTCATCTCGGCGGCCCGGATCAGGGGCGTATCGGGGTCGACCGGGATGCCCCCTGTGCCATGACATCTTTCGCGTTCACGGCTGCCCTCCCATTTGCCGGCGACAGCTTTGCCGCAACCGGCGGGTGCTGCCTTGATCCCGTCCAACCCGCTGCCCACGTTGCTGGGCGCCCCGCCGCATGACGCCGAACCGCGGGGCCGGAGAGACACGCGACTATGCCGGAGGAGCCCCGCGTCTACATTGTCGATGATGACGAGGCGGTGCGCCACTCGCTGGCCCTGCTGCTGGAGGCGCAGGACTACCGGGTGGCGAGCTTTGGCACCGCGCCCGACTTTCTCGCCGCCGCTTCCGCGCTGCCCGCCGGGGTTCTGATCGCCGACATCCGCATGCCCGAGATGGACGGGCTCGAACTGCAGCGTCGTCTCGGCGAGCGCGCGCTGCCCTTTCCGGTCATCCTGATCACCGGCCACGGCGACGTCCCGCTGGCGGTGCGGGCGATGAAGGCCGGCGCCGTCGACTTCATCGAGAAGCCGTTTGCCGCCGAGGCGATCCTTGCAGCGATCACGGCGGCCGTGCCGCGCCTGGCCGCCGCCGCGGCG
>DATFCQ010000292.1:0-13573 GCA_035252905.1 Allostellaceae bacterium
GGCGCATTTCCAGCCGATGAACGTCAATTTCGGGCTGTTCCCGCCGCTGGCCGAAGAAAGCGGCCGGCGGCTCGACCGCAAGCCGCGGCTCGCCCGCCGCGCCCGCGCCGATCTCGGCGCCTGGCTGGACGGCCTCAGAACCGGAAGGTCAGGTTGAAATCGAGAAAGGTCGTGGGCTTGCCGCCGGCGGCGCGGATCGCCGCGCCGGGCGTGAAGAGGCCGAGCTCGGCCAGGCTCAAGAGATGCGGGGTGATCGTCCAGGCGATGCGCAGATCGAACTGGCGGCCGATGAGCCGTCCGGGGGTCAGCGCGGTCACGGCGTAGCTGTTCTGCCCGTTGCCGCCGGGCCACGGCGCGCCGGTATAGATTGCGTCCGCCTGCGAATAGCGCCACAGAAACGCGTAATAGGCTTCAATGCGGATTGCAGGGGTCGGGGTCGCCGAGATCCGCGGCGCCAATTCGTAGAAATTGGTCGGCGCGAACTCGTTGTTCGGCGCGTAATACTGCGTGTTCGGGTACATCGGCTGATAGGTGTGCAAGAGGCGGTCCGCCTTGTCGGCGCCGCCGGACGCAATGGCGGCGCGCAAGCCGATGCGCGGCTTCCACGGATAATGGTGAAAATTGTAGCCGGTGCCGGCGTTGACCGCGAAGGCGTCGACCGTGTAGCCGGCATAGCTGCCGGTCTGATAGGCGCCCTGCCAGTCGTAATCGATATTGCCGAGATCGCCATAGGCGCGCAGCCCGAAGGTGTGGCGGTGATCCTGGCTCACGAGAAACCCCGCCCCGGTGGCGGCGACGATGCGGCCGCCGGTCAGAAACACCCGGTCGTTGTAGACTCCCGACCCGCGCCCGTTGGCCGCGGTGCCCGAGCGCCAGCCGAGATAGAACAGGTCGAGCGAATTGTGGTCGCCCCGACCGGCAAAGGGCAAAGGCAGGTCATAGCTGCCGTAGACGCCCCACAGATTGAGATGGGCGTTGTCGCGGTCTTCGAGAATCCCGTCCTCGAACTGGACGACATTGAAGGCGAAGGCGTCGATGCGGGCATAGCCCCAGTCGCGATAGGCGCGAAACCCGTCGAACACCGGCGAGGGCAGATTGGTCGACAGATTGGCGCGCACCTGCAGATCGTTGCCGAGATAGACTTCCTGCCGGCCGGCGCGCAATCCGGTCTTGGTCGCCGCGGTGGTGTCGTAGACCTCGCCAAAGCCGTTCACGAGCGCGAGCTCGTTGCGCAGATTGCCGGGGATCACCGGACCGACGTCGTGCCCGGTCTCCTGCCCGTGATAGAGAGCGCCGTAAAAGCGCAGATCGGGGCCGAGATGCAGATCGGCCCCAAGGGCGTAGCGCTGCTTGTACAATTGGTTGGTGCTGGTGCCGAAGGCAGGCGAGAACAGCGGCGCCTGGCCCGGCGCCTTCGCCGGCGTCGCGGCCGGGGCGATCGCGAAGTTCTTGTGGTCGGTGTCGTCGAAGCGGAAACGGATCTCCCCGTTGAGGGTCAGATAGGAATAACCGAACGGGTCGAGCGGGATGAATTTGAGCGGAGAGAACAGGTCGCGCGCCGCGCCCGGATTGCGCAGAAAGCTGTAATCCTCTTCGAAACGCGCAACATAATCATTGTCGCGGCCCGGCCCCTTGCCCTTGGTGAACGCCATCGGCGGCGCCGGCTGGGTCTCCGCCCCCTTGGCCGGCAGTTCCGGGCTCTGCTGCGCCGCGGCGCCGGCCGCGGACAGCACGAATACGCCCGCTGCGGCCGCGCCGCGCAGAGCCCTCATGCCCGGAGGCCGGCGCGGCCGCCCGTTCAGCGCGCGATCTGCGCCGCGAGAAAGGCGGACATGCGCTCCCAGGCGAGGTTGGCGGAGGCCACGTCATAGGCGGGGCTGCGCTCGTTGGCGAAAGCGTGCGCGGCGTCGTAGCGGTAGATCTCGTGGCGGGCGCCGGCGCCCTGCAACACCCGTTCGAGATCGTCGACGGCGGCGGGCGTGCACCAATCGTCGCGATTGGCGAAATGGCCCTGGAACGGTACGCGGATCCTCGCCGGATCGGCGAAATTGCGGTCGGGAATACCGTAAAAGCACACGCCGGCGGCAAATTCCGGCGCGTGGACGAGGGCCGCTATGGTCAAGGCCCCGCCCATGCAAAAGCCCATGACTGCGAGCGGGCCGCTCTCGCTTTTCAGATGTTGCGCCGCGCCGCGCAGATCCTGATGCGTCGCGTCGGCGAAATCGAGGCCGTTCATCAGATGGCTGGCCTCGTCCGGGGTGGCGGTCAGCCGGCCCTTGTAGAGATCGGGGGCGAGCGCGTTGTAGCCGGCCCGGGCAAAGCGGTCGGCGACGCCGCAGATCTGGTCGTTGAGCCCCCACCACTCCTGGATCACCACAACCCCCGGACGACCGCGCCCGGCGCTCGCCAGATAGCCCCTGGTCCTGCCCCCGTCGGGGCGGGCGAATTCGATCATCGTGCCCATCGGTACTCCTCCCAGGCGATCGGGCTATCAGCCTGCCGCAACGCGGCCGTCAATGCAAACCGGCATCGCCTGCCTTGTCTTCCCGGCGAGCAGGGCTGCGCCGACAAGATTGAGGCAGCTCTCGATCCTATATATTTTCTCATTTAATGAGACTAGACGCCTTCGGCGCTCCGGTCGCGCCACGGGGGAACGCAATGGAGGAGACAATGTCGAAATCGGCTGTAGACACGCTCATGGAGATCTCCATGGGCTTCACCCTGTGCCGGTGTCTGCATGTGATCGCAGAACTCGGGATAGCCGATGCGCTCGGAGGCACTCCCCTTAGCGCGAAAGCGCTGGCGGCGGAGACCGGCACGCATCCCGACGCGCTCAACAGGGCGCTACGCGTCCTGGCCGCGCATGGGATTTTCACCGCTGAGGGCGGCGTCTACGCCCACAGCCCTGCATCTCGTCTGCTGCGTTCCGATCATCCGCAATCGGTGCGGTCGTTTGTCCGGATGCAGGGTATCCGAGCGCTCTGGCACGTCTGGGAGGATTTCGATCACTCAATCCGGACGGGCCGCTCGGCGGCAGAGAAATCAATGCCAAACGGGTTTTGGGGCTACTTCGCGGGGAGCCCCGAGCACAACCGTCTTTTTAATGACGCGATGACCGCGCTGACGCACGCGCACGTTGCCGGTATCCTGAACACGTACGATTTCTCGAGCTTTAAAACGATCGCCGATATCGGCGGCGGAAATGGCCACCTGCTTCGCTCGGTGCTGGGCGTAAGCCCGAACGCGAAGGGCGTGCTTTTCGATCTGCCTCATGTGATCGAACAGGCGAAAGCCATTCCCTCAGAGCGCATTACCTTTCAGCCGGGGAGCTTTTTCGATGATCGACTGCCGGTTTGTGACGCCTATTTGATGAAGGTTGTCATCCATGACTGGAACGACGACGAAGCATCCCGCATCCTTAAAGCGACCCGGCGTTCTGCCCCTTCAAACGCCAAATTGCTCCTGGCTGAATTCCTGGTCCCGGAGGATGGCAAGCCGAACTGGACCCTGTTCGTGGACCTTCTCATGCTGGGCGAGCTTACCGGCAAGGAGCGCACGAAGAGCGAGTTCAGTGATCTCCTGGCCGGCGCCGGCTTTAAGCTCGACCGTGTGATCGACACCGGGTCTAGCATTTACCTCCTCGAGGCCTCTGTCGTCTGAGCAGCGTTGCCCGGCCCCTTCTCCTTGTCAGGCATTGGTAAATCCCGGCATCACCTTGCGCGCGAACAATTCAACCGAGCGCAGCGCCTCATCGAGGCGCATCGCGCCGAAAGCGAAGTCGCAGACGAAATAGCTGGCGCCCGCCGCCTCGACCTGGGCGGCGATGTAGTCGCGCACCTGGTCCGGCGTGCCGGCAATCGCGTGGCCGTGCGCTTCGAGCGGGTCCCATTCGTCGGGCAGTGCCGCCTTCAGCGGAAACGGCACGTCGTATTGCGCCCACAACAGTTCCATATGGCGGCGCCAGCGCGGATAGGCGCGCCGCGCAGTCTCGCGCGCCTCCTGTTCGGTGTCGGCCAGGACGATATGGCGGTTGATGCCCATCATCGGCAGTTCCGCCTCGTTCCGCCCCAGCCGGCGCCATTCCGAGCGGTACAATTCGATGATCGCGCGCGCCTGCGCATTGTCCCGCAAGGTGACGATATGGGCGCCGTGCTCGGCCGCCCACGGGATGCTGTCCGGCCGGCTGGTACCGTACCACAATTCGGGATAGGGCTGTTGCACCGGCTTCAGCACGATCGGAACATTGTCGAAATCGTAGAATTTGCCGTGATAGGTCAGCCGGTCCGAGGTCAGCCCGCGGCGGACGACCTCGAAGGCCTCGCGGAACTGCTGCGCCCCGGTGTCGAAATTGACGCCGTAAAAGCCGACCTCGACCGGCGAGATGCCGCGCCCGACGCCGTAGAGAAAGCGGCCGCCGCTCAACTGGTCGAGCATGCAGATCTCGTCGACGAGGCGCAGCGGATGGTAGAGCGGCAACAGGTACACCATCGGCCCGAAGCGCAGCCTTTGGGTGCGCTGCGCCACCGCCGCGAGAAAGATGCCGGGCGAGGGCGCATAGCCGAGCGGCGTATTGTGGTGCTCGGCCAAATGGTAGCCGTAGAAGCCGGCGCGGTCGTAGGCCTCGATCAGTTTGAGGCGCTCCTCGAAATGCCGGCCAAGGGGCACGCCGCTGTCGTCCAGATGGTCGAAGATCCCAAAGCGCATTCTTGCCTCCCTTGGAGCATGGCGGCGCGGCGGTCTCCCTCTCCCTCCCCGGGCTTGACCCGGGGATCAGCGGGGAGAGGGCCGGGGTGAGGGGCTTCACGCCCCGGCGAGGATCATGTCGCTGATCTTCTCGGCGGTCATCAGGGTCGGGAAATTGGTGTTGGCGCAGGGGACGGCGGGGAAGAGCGAGGCGTCGACGACGCGCAGGCCCCCGACCCCGCGCACCCGGCCCTGATTGTCGGTGACCGCCATCGGATCGTCCTCGGCGCCCATGCGGCAGGTGCAGGAGGCGTGCCACACCCCGATCCCGGCCTTGCGGATGAAGTCTTCGAGCTTGTCATCGTCCTGCATCAATTCGTCAAAGCGATAGCCTTCGACGATAAAGCGGTCGATCATGTATTTGCGCAGCCAGGAGGGACCGTCGAGCAGGCGGGCGACGATGTCGGTGATGCGCTTGTTCTTCTGGTTGACGACGCCGATCGCGCGCACCCGGTCGCTGTAGCTTGCCGGGAACGGGTGCTCGGTCGCCTGGCTCAGCGCCCGGCTCATCTGCATCGCGCCAAAGCGCCGGAACCCGTCCATCAGCCGTTCGAGGTCGCGCCGGTCCGACAACAGATTGAACTCGACGATCGGCTCGGCCCGCCAGTCGCGCGCGGACAGCCGCACCTGCCCGGTCTCCGAGCAGGTCTTGTAGACGCAGATCAACAGCGAGGCGATCTGCTCGCCGACCGCGTGCCAGGCCGATTTGCTGACCCCGGCGATAAACATGTCGCCCTTCGGCATGCCGCCGATGCCCGAGGAATAGCGCAAGGCCAACAGGATGTGGCGGCGGGTCAGGCCGTTGAGGCGCGAAGCGGGCCTGATGAAGGACGACACCGAGACCGAGGGGTGGTCCATCAAGCGCTGGCCGACCCCCGGCACGTGCGCCACGACCTCGATGCCGAGGTCGCGCAACGCCCCGGCCGGGCCGATGCCGGCGCGCAGCAGATGCGCCGGCGAATGGATCGCCCCCGACGAGAGGATGACCTCATTGCCGCGCAATTCGGTCTCCTTGCCCTCGACCAGCGCCTTGACCCCGACGCAGCGGGCGCCCTCGAACAAGAGCCCCATGACCGGGGTCATTGCCGAGATTTCGAGGTTTTTGCGCGTGCGCGTGCCGGGATCGAGATAGCCGATCGCGGCCGAGACGCGGCGGTCGTAAAGATTGGAGATCGTGATCGGGAAATAGCCGTCCTTCCATTCGCCGTTCTGGTCGGGGATGTATTCGAACCCCATCTCGGCAAAGCCGGCGGCGAGCGCCTTCGGATGGCCGGCCCACATGTCGGGGAAGATGCGGCGCACTGGGATGCGGCCGTCCTTGCCATGAAACGGCCCATCGAAATCCATGTCGCGCTCGACCTTTTTGAAATAGGGGAGGACGGCGTTCCAGTTCCACCCCGCGGCGCCCTTTCTCTCCCATTCGTCGTAATCGGTCGGAGCGCCGCGATTGGCGAGCTGGCCGTTGATCGACGAGCCGCCGCCCAAGACGCGCGCCTGCTCGTATTTGCGCAAAGGCGGGCGCTCTTCCGGCCGGTTGTGCGAGACGATCTCGGTATGGACCTTGAGTTCGGTCCAGTGGAAGCGCGGATCGAAATAGGCGGTGCCGGGATAGCTGTCGAGGATCTCGGGCGGCACCTTGCCGTCCGGCGTGTCCTGCCCGGCCTCGCACAACAGCACCCGATTGCCGCTCTTCGCCGACAGCCGATGCGCCATCACCGATCCCGCCGAGCCGCCGCCGACGATGATGTAGTCGTAAGCCATGTCCTGCCTCTTCGCCCGAACGCCGCGCCGCGCCCCTGAACCCGGCCGCAGGGTGCGGGCCGCCCGCGACTTTTCCGCTGCGCTGATGTAATCCGGTTGGCGATGGCCGGGTCAAGTCCGGCCGTGTGCGACGTGGAGGTCTCTTTGCCGCCAAGCCCGTTCACCGTCCCGCCCGAGGACCGCTATTTCGAGGATTACCCGGAAGGGTCGGTCTATGAGTTCGGCGCCGTCAGGGTCGAGGCGGCCGAGATCGTCGATTTCGCCCGCCGTTTCGATCCGCAGCCGATGCATGTCGACGCCGCGGCGGCGGCCGAGGGGCCGTTCGGCGGATTGATTGCCAGCGGCTGGCACACCGCGGGGATTATGATGCGGCTCTTTGTCGAGCATTTTCTGCCGCGAGCGGCGAGCCTCGGCTCGCCCGGCATCGACGAGTTGCGCTGGCCGCGGCCGGTGCGCCCGGGCGATGTGCTGCGCCTTCGCGTCCATGTCGTCGAGGCGCGCCCGTCGCGCAAAGAGCCCGACCGCGGCATCCTGCGCACGTTGATCGAGGTGTTGAACCAGCGCGACGAAACGGTGATGACGCTGAAGCCGGTCAACCTGCTGCGCCGCCGCCCGGCGGCAGCCCGATCGTGAGAACGCCGTAGGGCCGCATCATCTCGTCCTGCGTACCGAGGGCCATGCTTTCGAGGACCGTCTGTGCAATCAGCATGCGATCGAACGGATCGCGGTGATGCAGCGGCAAGCCGCCGGCGTGCTCGGCATGATCGGGCGTGATCGGGAGGTTGCGAAACCGGTTTCTCAGCACGGTTTCCTTGATGCCGCCCAAAAACGCGATCTTGCCGCGTCTTCGCTTGATCGCAATTTCCCAGACCGACGCCGCGCTGACGTAAATCTCGTTTCCAGGGTCGGCAATCACCTCCCGCAGCGCGCGTGCAAGAGCGGGGCTCTCGTCGTCCCACCAGACAAAGACATGCGTGTCCAACAGGAGCCTCACGCCTCGCCGTCCTCCCCCTCGAAGGCCGCCTCGAGATCGGGCATCGCCGCATCGAAATCATCGGCAATAAAAGTCAGACCCAGAGCATGCGCCGGCTTGCGCGGTGCGGCAGAAGGTCGATAGGGCACGAGCTTGGCCTTTGGTCTGCCGGCTTTGGCGATGACGATCTCCTCGCCCGCCGCGGCGCGTTCGACCAGTGCAGAGAGATGCGTTTTCGCATCGTACAGGTTGACGGTCTCGCTCATGCGGGTTCCCCGACCCTATTTGACCAATTTGACCAAAAATAAACTGACAGAAGCGGCGGCGCAATCCTCCGGAGCCCGCCTCACGCATCCCGCCGACCGTAGCCGCGGGCGCGGGAGAGCGCTGCCGAAACCGCCCAACTCGCGACGCAGAGTGCGATCAGCACCGTGCCGATTGCGCCCAGATGATCGTTGAGCGTCCCGATCCAATCCCAGAGCGGGCCTTTCAGCGCAAAACGGTCGGCGGCGAGACCCAAGACCTCGACGCCGCCGACAAACAGGGCGGCCGCGACCGAGACCGCAGTGATCGTCAGATTGTAATAGAGCTTGCGGATCGGCTGGGCGAAGGCCCAGCCATAGGCGCCCAGCATCAGGATCCCGTCGGTTGTGTCGACCCACGACATCCCGGCGGTGAACAGGGTCGGGAAAATCAAGATCGACCCGGTCGACAGGCCGTGCGCGGCCTGGGCGGCGGCGAGGCCGAGGAGGCCGATTTCGGTCGCCGTGTCAAAGCCGAGGCCGAACAGCACGCCGATCGGATACATATGCCAGCTGTGCCGGACGAGGCCGAACAAGGGACGAAACAGGCGGGCGAGGAGGCCGCGCCCGGCCAGCAGCCGGTTCAGATCCTCCTCGGCGCAGGGCCGGCCCTCCTTCACGCGGCGAAAGCTCCGGTATAGGGTGCAGAGAATCACGAGGTTGACGACCGCCAGAACCAGCAGAAACAGCGCCGAGGCTGCGGTGCCGACAAGACCGCCGAGGCTCCGCGCCAGGGCGAGGCGCCCCTTGAACAGGGTCGTCGCGGCGGCAAGGGCGAGCGAAGCGAGAACCACGATCGTCGAATGACCGAGCGAGAAGAACAGACCGACCGCGGCGGGCCGCTTGCCCTCCTGCATCAATTTTCGGGTGACGTTGTCGATGGCGGCGATGTGGTCGGCGTCGACCGCATGGCGCAGGCCAAAGCCGTAAGCCAGGAAGGCCATGCCGAGGAGCGCCGGGTCGTGCCGGAACGCCGCCCAAGCCCAGAACCAGGCGCCGATATTCGCGGCCGCCAGCAGCGCATAGAGACCGGCGATGTGGCGTCGCATCCCTGGCCGCACGAACATCCTTCCGCCCTCCCCGCCTGCTGCGAAACATCCGACCCGCGGCCGGCGCCGTGAAGATCGGCATCGTCTCCGACCTGCACTGCAACGAGCGCGGCCTCGCGCGCGCGCTCGACCTGATCGGCGACGCCGACGAATTGCTCTGCCTCGGCGACAGCATCTACGACTTCCGCTTCTCGAACGAGGTCGTCCGCATCTTGCGCGAACGCGGCGCGCACATGATCCTGGGCAATCACGAGGAGGGGTTTTTCGGGCCGGGAGGAGCGCGGGCGCGCCAGCGGCCGGGGATCGACCGCGACCTCCTGGACTGGCTCGCCGGCCAGCCCTGTCGGCGCCAGCTCAACCTTGGCGGCAAGCGCCTGTTGCTGGTCCATTCGACCCCGTGGGAACCGCGCGGCGCCTATGTCCATCCGCACAGCCCGCTGCTCGAACGCTTCGCCGAGGCCGACGCCGATTTCGTCCTCTACGGCCACACCCACTGTCAACTGCTGCGGCGGGTCGGCCGGGTGCTCGTCGTCAACCCCGGCTCAGCCGGCGAGGCGCGCGACGCCGGCAACGGCCGGCAATTGAGCTGCGCCGTGCTCGATACGGTCTCCGAGGAAGTCACGATCGTCGATTTCCCGGATCTCCGGGAATAGCCCCTCACCCGCGCGGGGGCTTGCGGCCGAGGAATTCCCTGAACCCCTCGCGCGGATGCGAGGCGCTGAGCCAGGTGGCGCGCGCCTCCTCCTCGGCGTCGTAGCGCTCGCGCCAGCCCATCCCGATCTCCTCGTGCAGCAACCGCTTGATCCCCTGCACCATGCGCGCGTCGTTCTTGGCGATCATCTCGCCGATCTCGATCGCCGCCTCGACGAGCCGCGCCGCCGGCACGACCCGGTTTAAAAGGCCAATCCGCTCTGCTTCCTCGAAGCCGACGACCCGCCCGGTATAGAGCAGTTCCTTCGCCTTCGGCAGACCGACGAGGAGCGGCAGGGACCAGGTCGAATTGACCCGGCCGTAGCTCGCCGCGAGAAAGCGGAACTGCGTGCGCTCGCAGCCGATGCGCAGATCGAGGGTCGAGGACAACAGCGCCGCGCCGCCATAGGCGAGGCCGTTCAGGGCGCCGATCAGCGGCTTCCCATAGGTCGCGATATGCCAGGTGGCGCGGCCGCGCAATTCCGCGCGGGACGCCAGCTCCTCGGCGGAGAGCCCGGCCATTTCGTGGATGTCGGCGCCGGCCGAGAAGGCGCGCTCGCCGGCCCCGGTCAGGATTACCGCCTTGACCGCCTCGTCCTCCTCGAATTGCGACAGCGCCTCGTCGAGTTCGCGCACCAGCGGAAAGCTCAGCGCGTTGAGCTTGTCCGGCCGGTTCAGCGTGATCAGGGCGACGTTGCCGACCCGTTGCGCCATAATGAATTCATACGCCATGACCGTCCTCCTGTTGCCCGGGAGCCGTCGGTGAGCGCATGCTGGGCCCGTTTCAGGGATCGCCGGGAGGGCGGTATGGGCGGCAGTCTCGACGGCGTGCGGGTGCTCGAATTGGCGCGGTACCAGGCCGGTCCGCGCGGCGGCATGATCCTCTCCGATCTCGGCGCCGAGGTCATCAAGATCGAAAAACCGGGCGGCGAGGAGACCCGCAGATCGCCGCCTCTGGTGCGCGGGCAGAGCGTCTATTTCGCGGTCTACAACCGCGGCAAGAAGAGCCTCTGCCTCGATCTGCGCCACGAGCGCGGCAAGGCGATCTTTGCCGCCCTGGTCAAGACCGCCGACATCGTGTTGCAGAACTTCCGGCCCGGGGTGATGGACAGGATGGGCTTCGGCTACGCCCGGCTCAGCGAATTGAAACCGGACATCATCCTGTGCTCGGTCTCGGGCTTTGGCCAATATGGCCCCTATCGCGACCGCCCGGCCTTCGATCCGTTGGGCCAGGCGATGAGCGGGTTGATGAGCCTGACCGGCAAGCCGGTCGGCCAGCCTTTGGGCGCCGCCTCGTCGATCGTCGACCGCTACACCGCGTTGCACGCGACGATCGGCATGCTCGCCGCGCTGCGCCACCGCGACCGCACCGGCGAGGGTCAGGAGATCGACGTCTGTCTGATGGACTCGGCCCTGACGATGGTCGAGATCCCGACCTCCTATTACCTCGCGACCGGCGAGGAGGGCGGCGAAGCCGGCCGCCCGCCCTACCGCGCCAAGGACGGCCACGTCGTGATCTCCGCCTCCGGACAGGAGATGGCGGCGCGCCTATTGCGCATCGCCGGCGTCGAGACGGCTGCCGGCGGCGAGGCCGGCCGCTTCAGCAGCCGCACCGGTCCCGACGACCCGCGGCGCCGCGCGGTCGCATCCTGGTGCGCTGAACACACGGTCGCCGAGATCTGCGAGGCGCTCCTCGCCGCCGACATCCCTGCAGCCCCGGTCAAGACGATCCCCGAGACGGCGCAAGACCCGCATCTGTGGGAGCGCGAGATGCTGGTCAAGATGGAGGACGCGGTCGCCGGCGAGATGTACCTGCCCGGCGCCACGATCAAGATGTCGAAGACCGAGGGGCGCGTGGGCCCGGTGCCGACCCCCGGCCAGCACACCGACGCGGTCCTGTCCGACCTCTTAGGTTACGACCGCGCTGCGCTCGACGCGCTGCGGCAGGACAAGGTGATCGCGTAATCCGTTTTCCCTCTCCCGCATTGCGGGAGAGGGTGCCTCGCGTAGCGAGGCGGGTGAGGGTATCCGCCGCCTTGAGATCAGCCCTCACGCATATTCCCGATACTCGCCCGGCAGCGGCCAGACCAGCCACTCGCACACTCCCCGTCCCATGACCCATTCCAGGTCGGCGGACGCGAGCCACGGCAATTCCTCGACAAACATCGCGATCGCCTGACCGTAGCTGCACGGCAATCGGGTCAGGTCGGTGCCCCAGAACATCCGCGTCGGGCCGAATGCGTCGAACACCTGGCGCAGGTAGGAATGGAGCCCGCGATAGGGATAGGCCTCGCTCGAATAGGCCGGCAATGCCGAGGCCTTGACGGCGATGTTGGGCCGCCGGGCCAGGGCCAGAAGCTGCGGCAGATCGGCAAAGGCGGCGGCGTCCTTCTCGTCGCGGCGCAAGCCCAGATGATCGACGACAAAGCGGATGCCGGGATGGCGCTCGGCGATCGCGTCGATGCGCGGCAACATCCCCGGCGCCGACACCATGACCGGCAATCGGTTGCGGTCGGCCTCGGCCCACAGCCAGGCGGTCGGGTCGGCGAACAAGGTCTGCGCCTCGGCGACGTTCGAGGTCACCCGCAAGCCGAGCATTCCCCTCTGCCGGCGCCATTGGGTCAGCGGCGCGGGCATCAGCGGCGGGCGCCCCATCACGGCGAAGCGGTCGGGATAGGCCGCCGCCGCAGCAAGCCCCAGATCGTTGCGGTCGCCCTCCCAGGACGGCGGCACCAGGACCGCGCGGGCGACCCCGGCCGCGTCCATCTCGCGCAGCAGGTCGTCCCGGGTGAACGCCTGCGGCCGGTGCGGCCGGCTGCGCCCCTGCGGCCACGGCCGCTCGGGCGTGTTCTCCCCCCAGATGTGCACCTGCGCATCGACGATGAACATTCGAGACCCTTTCTTTCTGGCTGCGTCACTCCTCTGCGAGCAGGTTCTTCAGCCGCTCGGCCACCGCACCCGATCATGCGGATTCATTTGCAGCTCCGCCTCGAGCAGCACGTCGTCGCGAAAGTAGCGGCTCAACTCCTGCGCAGTGCGCAGATCCACCCGCCTGCCGCCGAGCAACTCAGACAGCTCCTGCTCGATCTCTACCAGAGTGAACAGGCTGGGTTTCGCGTCCGGCACGAATTCGACGAGCAGATCGACATCGCTGTCGGGCCGCGCGGTCCCCTTCAGGACCGAGCCGAACAAGGCCGTCAATGCCGCGCGATCGGGAAATAACGAGTTCGGCATTTTTCTCACCTGCCCGGCAGGGTGGCGACGCCGCAAGGCTTCAATCCGCCTTGCCGGCCCTGACCGTCTGAAGGATCTCGAACCCCTCGAATTCGGGGTGGCCCTGATAGAGCGGCCGGTTCTGGCCGGCGTCGCGATGGGCGAGGCGGAACGCTTCCGAGCGCGTCCAGGCTTCGAAATCGGCCCGGCTGCGCCACAGGCTGTGCGAGGAATAGAGCACGTGACCTTCGCGCTCCGGTCCGCGCAACAGATGGAAGGCGACAAAGCCGGGGACGCTCTCCAGATGGGTGTCGCGGGTCGTCCACACGCGCTCGAACTCGGCCTGCGCCTCGGGGACGACCTTGAAACGGTTCATCGCGATGAACATCGGCTTGCCCTCCGTTGCCGCCTTCGATCCCGCTGAGATCGTGCGCCGCCTGCCGCCCGCAAGGGGCCTCTGCGCGCTCCGGCTTCCCGTCCCCGCCCGCCTGCTCTACGATCGCCCGGTCTCGACGGCGGGCAGGACAGCGGCATGAGCGACGGCACCGATACGATCATCCTCGATACCGCGACCCGGATCTTCCAGGATCTGTGCGAGCCCGCCACGGTCAACGACGCCGAAGCCGGCAAGTGGCCGCGGGAATTGTGGGAGGCGCTCGAAGGATCGGGTCTGCCGCTCGCCTGGGTCCCGGAGGAACTGGGCGGCGCCGGGGCGGAGATGGCCGACGGCTTTGCCGTCCTGCGCGTCGCCGGCCGCTTTGCCGCGCCGGTGCCAATTGCCGAGACGCTGCTCGCCGGCCGTCTGCTCGCCGCCGCCGGCATAGCGGCGCCTGCCGGGCCCT
>DATFCQ010000293.1:0-3324 GCA_035252905.1 Allostellaceae bacterium
CGCGGCGCCGCCGCGCCCGCCGCGCGCGCCCGACCGGGTCCAGCGCGAGATCCTGTTCCGCCTCCTGCTGTCCTTTCCCGATCTGGTCGAAGAGGTGGCGGAAGAACTGATGGCGCTCCCTCTGCCGGAACCCGAACTCGACAGGCTGCGCCGCACGATTTTAGACGTCGTGACCGCGCATCCGGGACTTGACGCCCGCGCACTCCGGCAACACCTTCTCTCGAACGGGTTTGCGGCGACCGTCGAGCCTCTTTTGCTGCCCTCGGTCGATGCCGGCTTTCTGCTCAGATGCGCCGATCCGATCTCCGTCCGCAAGGAATGGACCCACGTGATCAGGATGCTAACGACAGGCGATCGCACCGGTTTCACCGAAGCCAGCAAAGAGCTCGAGAGCGATCTCTCACCCCAGAGCTGGGAGCGTTTTCTGGCCGCACGGGAGCGGGTGCTGGAGGAACATCGGGCCCGCGAGGAGGATCCGCCCGCGCCGGCCGATCCGATATGAGTTGCGGTTGGCCCTCACCTACCAGACCGCTGTAGCTGGATATCCGCGTGACTTGAGCAAGGACGGTGGAATGGCGAGCAAAGCAGCAAACGCGGCGGAAGCGACGGAAAACCGCGAAGAGGCGGCAGAGGCGCCGCTTCTCGACGCGATTGCCGCAGCCATCAAAAAGATGATGGCGCGCGGCAAGGAGCGCGGTTACGTCACCTATGACGAGCTGAACGCCGCTCTGCCGCCCGATCAGGTGTCCTCGGAGCAGATCGAGGACACGATGACGATGCTCTCCGAACTCGGCATCAACGTCATCGAGAGCGAGGAAAGCGACGAACCGAATGCCGCCGAGGCCGAGGACGGCGACGGCGAGGTGCGCGGCAATGTCGACGAGGACGACATCGGCCGCACCGACGACCCGGTGCGCATGTATCTGCGCGAAATGGGATCGGTCGAACTGCTGTCGCGCGAGGGCGAAATCGCGATCGCCAAGCGCATTGAGGCCGGTCGCGAGATGATGATCGGCGGCATTTGCGAGAACCCGCTGACCGTGCGTGCGATCGTCGCCTGGCGCGAGGCGCTCGCCGAAGGCAAGATGCTGTTGCGCGACATCATCGATCTCGACGCGACTTATGCAAGCGGCGGGTTCGAGGCGGCCGGCGCCGCGCCGGCGGCGGTGCCGTCGGCGCCGGAGAGCGCGGCTGAGGACGGCGAAGACCCGACCGGCGAGTTCGCCGAGATGGTCGAGGTCGAGATCGAGGACGGCGAGGGCGAGGAAAGCTCGATCTCGTTGGCGGCGATGGAAGCGCAATTGAAGCCGAGCGTCATTGCCGTCTTCGACGCGATCGCCGAGATCCACAAAAAGTTGCACAAGATCGAGGACCGGCGCATCAACGCCGTTCACAAAGGCGAGGGGCTGCCGCGGCAGACCGAGCGCAGCTATGAAAAGATGAAGACGGAGGTGATCGAACACGTCAAGCGGGTGCGTCTCAACAACACCCGCCTCGAACATTTGGTCGAACAGCTCTACGAATTGAACCGCCGCCTCCTTGCCGAGGAAGGCAAATTGCTGCGCCGGGCGGAGAGCGCCGGCATCAGACGACAGGAATTTCTGCAGCACTATCTCGGCAACGAGACGGGAGCGGCTTGGCTCGAACGGGTGGCGGTCCTGCCGGGGCGCGGGTGGGCCAACTTTGTCGCCAAGCACGCGTCGGAGATCGCCAAGATCCGCGTCGCGGTCGCCCAGATTGCCGCCGAGGCGAAACTGCCGATCCCCGAATTCCGCCGCGTCGTCCAGACCGTGCAGCGCGGCGAACGCGAGGCGAGCCGGGCGAAGAAGGAAATGGTCGAAGCCAATCTGCGCCTCGTCATCTCGATCGCTAAGAAATACACCAACCGCGGGTTGCAGTTCCTCGACCTGATCCAGGAGGGGAATATCGGGTTGATGAAGGCGGTTGATAAGTTCGAGTACCGCCGCGGCTACAAATTCTCGACCTATGCGACCTGGTGGATCCGCCAGGCGATCACTCGTTCGATCGCCGATCAGGCGCGCACGATCCGCATTCCGGTCCACATGATTGAGACGATCAACAAACTGGTACGCACCTCGCGGCAGATGCTGCACGAGATCGGACGCGAGCCGACCCCCGAGGAATTGGCCGAAAAATTGGCGATGCCTCTCGAAAAGGTGCGCAAGGTCTTGAAGATCGCCAAGGAGCCGATCAGCCTCGAAACCCCGATCGGCGACGAGGAAGATTCGCATCTCGGCGATTTCATCGAGGACAAGAACGCGGTCCTGCCGCTGGACGCCGCGATCCAGGCCAATCTGCGCGAAACCACGACGCGCGTCCTCGCTTCCCTGACCGCCCGCGAGGAGCGCGTGTTGCGCATGCGCTTCGGCATCGGCATGAATACCGACCACACCCTCGAAGAGGTCGGCCAGCAGTTCTCGGTCACGCGCGAGCGCATCCGCCAGATCGAGGCGAAGGCGCTGCGCAAATTGAAGCATCCGAGTCGCTCGCGCAAATTGCGCAGCTTTCTCGACACCTGACCGCGGCGGCGCCCGGCCTCGGCTGCCCAACGCTGCCATCGTTGGCCGCTCCGCACGGATACGCGGATGAAGAACGGCAAGGCAGGGTCCGCGATGGCGCTCGTTGCCGTGACGGTGCTTCTCGCGCTGGCGCCGGCCTGGGGGCAAGAGCAGTCGCCGCGTTTTGCCGACCATCCCGGCGCCGCCCGCTTCACCGGCCGCAACGCCGTGCCCGTGCTGGCATCGGCCGAAGCACGCCGCTTCCGCACGATGATCCGCGACGGCGCCCGCCGGAAGCCCAACTTCGACGGGCATTACATCGTCACCACCTGGGGCTGCGGCACCGATTGCGAGATGGGCGCGATCATCGACGCCATCTCCGGCGGGGTGGTGTCGCTGCCCGTCGTTGCCGGCTCGCTGCAGGACGCGACAGCGGGCTCGACCCATTTCGACTACCGCCTCGACAGCAATCTCCTGGTGATGAATGGCATGATCGGCGAGGAGCCGCCGATGGGAACGCATTATTTCACCTTTGACGGCAGCAGGTTGGCCCTGCTCAAGACGATCCCGAAGCCGGAGAAGCATTGGGATACGCCCGGCCCCGGGACGCCGCGGTGACAGCGGCGGCGACACATCTCATAACCGACGTTCTGATCGTCGGCGCCGGCGGTGCTGGCATGTCGGCGGCGATGGCGGCGGCGCGAACCGGCGCCGAGAACATCCTTCTCGTCGACAAGAGCCTCGTCGGACGCGGCGGCGCGACGGTGATGGCGCAGATGACGGTGGTGGCGGCGCTCGGCGAGGA
>DATFCQ010000294.1:0-5265 GCA_035252905.1 Allostellaceae bacterium
TATTGCCTCTTCCACACCACCGAGCAGATCATCGACGCCTGTTGCGACGCCTGGAACCGGCTGCTCGCTAACACCGGCCGCATCCGATCCCTGTGCTCCTATCCCTGGCTCGAACAGGTCAAAATCTAATCAGGTTGGTATTAACATCGTGGATCTCAGCGCCGAGCCCCTGCAGGATGCAGGAGACATGCTCTAGCGCGGCCGTGACCTCGGCATCGGCCGGCAGGTCGGCC
Organism: Allostellaceae bacterium; assembly: GCA_035252905.1. Classification (GTDB taxonomy): domain Bacteria; phylum Pseudomonadota; class Alphaproteobacteria; order ATCC43930; family CGMCC-115725; genus AP-15. The sequence goes on from DATFCQ010000294.1 coordinate 234, forward strand.
TGATGGAAATGCCGGATGAAGCCGATGCGCAGCGTGCGCGCGCCATACTCTCGCGAGCTCGCATGATGCCCGGTCGGCGCGGCGGCGCTGCCGGGATCGTATGGATCATGACCAGCGATGACCTCCAGCATCAGCGCGGTATCGCCAACCGTGCGCGCCAGAGGCCCGACATGATCGAGCGTAAAGGATAGCGGAAAGATGCCGCGCCGCGACACCAGGCCATAGATCGGCTTGAGGCCGACAATCTGGCTCATGGATCGACATTGAGGTAACGCGACACTTGCGGCGGTTCGTCGCCGCGGTGCATCGCAACGGCACGAGCGAGTGCCGCACGGTCAGCCTCATCCAGCCGGAATTCTTCGCGCAGGTGCTCGGTCCAGGACTCCATAGCCCAGAACTCTGTCCAGCGATCCGGGCGCGCGACGTCCTCGTAGAGCCTCCACACAAGGGCGCCGGCGCGCAGCCGGACCTGGCAGACCTCCCGCATGACGGCGAGGAAAGCGTCGCGGTTAGCAGGATCTACTCGGTAGTGGACTGCCTCCAGCACCCGGCCGGACTCGGAGTTCAGGAGCGTAGTGAGCGCTGGCGCCGGGGCCTGAGGCCGGGGCAGTCGGACAACGAGCATCTTCTTCGCCCATGATATTGCTATAGCGGGCACGAAAGTGCTGAGCCGCCACGGTCGCACCACTATCGCGGCCAGGGCACCGGTCACGGCACAGAGCGCAAGGGCTATTGGCACGCTCAGGCGGGTCCCCACCCCTCCCCACAGGGCGGAGCCGATCGCTTGCGCGCCGAAGCACGACAGCTGGAACACGCCAAGCGCTCGAGCGCGAGCCCAGGCCGGCGTGGACATCTGTGCGACCACACCCACGGTGGTGCCCGCCACCAGCCAGGCCGCGCCGAAGAGCAACACCGCGACGGCCGCCGCTACCCAGTGCCGGCCAACGCCGAGCAGGGCCATGGCTGCGTAGGCCACAAGCGAGGCGGTGAGCACCAGCCGTCCCGGCGAGAGGCGCTCGCGGAGCGCCGGCAGCGCCATGCTGGCGAGGACAGCGCCGCCGCCGGCCGTGCCCAGCATCAAACCAAACGCCACCGGACCGAGACCCAGCCCCTTGCGCACCACCAGCGGTAGGAGGGCCCAGACGGCAGAGGCGAAGAAGAAGAACGCGCAAGCGCGCAGGATGGCCACGCGCATAGTTGGCATGGCGATAGCGAAACGCAGCCCGGCGCGCATCGCGGACTGCATGCGCTCCGGGGGGAGATCGGCGCGGCGTGGCGCGGGCCGGTGCCAAGCGAGCAGCGCCCAGAGCAGCGCAAGAAAACCGAGAGCGTTCAAGGAGAAAGTCGCTGCGGGGCCGGCCGTCGCCATGACCACGCCCCCGAGCGCCGGGCCGAACGCGCGCGCCAGGTTGAAGCCGACGCCGTTCAGCGCGATCGCCTGCACCAGATCTTCGCGCGGCACCAACTCAGGTATGGCCGCCGCCCAGGCCGGGAAGATCACGGCGGTGCCCGCGCCGATAACGAAGGTCAGGAGCAGCAGACCCCATGCGCCGAGGAGACCTATCGCGGCTAGCCCGGTGAGCAGCAGTCCGGCCCCGGCAATCCAGATCTGGGCCGCGATCAGCGTGAGGCGGCGGTCCAGGATGTCGGCCAGCGCACCGCCGGGCAGGGCGAAAAGAAACACCGGGAGCATGGCGGCCGCCTGCACCAGACTGACCATCATCGGCGAGGGGGCCAGCGAAGTCATCAGCCATCCGGCGCCGGTGTTCTGGATCCACAGTCCGGTGTTGCTGGCTAAAGTAGCAATCCAGAGGGCACGGAACGTAGGATGGCGGAGCGGGGCAAAGGCTACGGTTGGGGTTGATGGCATGGCACTGACACGGCGGCAGGGAAGGTATGACGAGCAAGCCGAGCGCTATGGAGCCCTGTGAGGAAGGGAGATGCTCAACCCACTCGCCAGTTGGTTAACAGCCCGCGGCCGGTCGTCGACGGCAAGGTCTACAGAGACCCCTCAGCGCACGCCGAACGCGCCCGGCACGTCGTACTCGATGCTGTCGGGGCCTGCGGCGGGGTCCGGTAGCCCCTCGGGCGGATCAGTCCGTTCGACCGATAACAAGCTCGCGGACGAGCTTAAGCACGTATGCCCGCTCAGGAGCCGACAAGGGTCTGCCCAGCTCGGCCTCCTTCTGCCGTTCCACCTCCGCAACGGCGCGCTCGATCCGCTCGGCGCGCTCGGCGGCTGCCTGCTTGTGCATCAGAGCGAGCCGGGCGCAGAGCGCGTCGGCAACTTTTTTCGGATCGGCACCACGTAAGGCGGTCAAGTCCTCGTCGGCGCCAATAAAGGCAAATCCGATCGACTCGGCATCCCAGTCCGTCACCAAGATCTGCCGATCGTCGCCATCGATGACGAGCGTGTCCTCGTCCTTCCAGTAGATCGTGGCAGGCTGCCCGTGAAAGGTCACCTCAATCGTTTGACCTTCCACGACTGTCGGTGGGGCCAAGATCAGGTCGGGCATTGCTCTCTCCTTCGTCCTTCACGGCTTGCTCTCATGCTATCGGCGGCTTCCCGTATTTCTGGAACAGGGCGTTCAGGGCCTCAGTCATCAAACTCTGCTGTGTCATGTCGAGTTCGGCGGCGAGAATCCGGAGTTGGCGCTTCGCTGCCGCGGTCGCCCAGGAGGGTAGCGCCATCCGTCCGACCCGATCAGGCCGCGGCGGCGGGCTCGGGGATTGGTCGACTGCCGGGGTGTCCAGCGGCTCTGAGAAAACGCCGGTTGTGCCGAGCTTCGCGTGTTTCGATGTCCCGCCTTTCATGCCGCTGCGCCCTTTCGTCCTCTGCCATCAAGTAGCCGGGTGATATGGTGATATAGGCTCTCGACCTCTTGCGCCGCGGCTCCTTCGGGCTCGTACTCGTGAACGGAGCGCCCATTGATGACCGCATGGCTGTAGGCCACGCGCTGATGCAGCACCGTCTCGACAACCCGAATCCCCCGCCGCTCCAAGGTGGCGCGTGCCTCTTCTGCCAGCCGCCCCCTGGGCGCCGCGTTGATGACGATGGCGGCCGGCTTCCGTGCGGCTGTCGTGATGGCGATCGTCGAGGCGACCGCATCGAGGTCGAAACGGGCGGGTCGGACAGGAATCAGCACATAATCCGACGCTGTTGCGGCCAGAGCCGCGGCCTCATCGCTATGCGGTGCGGTGTCGACAACGATCAGGTCAACACCCGCGGCATTGGCTTTCGCCAGCAAAGTGGGAAGCTGCCGCGAATCAGCCGCGACCACATCGAGGCGACGCTCGGCGGGCCGGCTCTCATTCCGGCGGATCGTGCTGCGCTGCGGATCAGGGTCTATCAGCGCCACCCGTCGGCGGCGCAGACGGCGAGATGGACGGCGATCGTGCTCTTTCCGCTGCCGCCCTTCTGCGAGATAGTCGCGATGGTCTTCCCATCATCACCCTATATCCGGGTGATATGGCGACGGGATGATATGGCAGTGTCAGGCTGTTCTCGGCAGTCGTGCGGCGCCGCCCTGGACACAAAAAATCCCCGCCAATGGCGGGGCTAGGTTGGAGACGAAACATCCACAGGATGAGACATGGTCTCACCCTCTGAGATAATGCATGCGATCCCGGCGGCGGTCCACATAAACGTAAAGAGCCCCGCCGGCGAGGGCGGGGCTACTCGGAAGGGTCGGATGCGAGCAGGCCGAGCGCTTGCGGAGCGGCCACCCATCGGAAGAGGTATGATACGCCCAATCTACTTTCGCATCTGGCAAACGCACGCGACTCTGACGAGGTTCTACTCTCATTGTCCGCTTACAGACAAAGAGCCTGCACGGTAGCGAGGCTCTATGTCCCCTATAACCGTGGATATTGGCCGCCTTTAGCCTTCCTCCCGGCCCATCGCCCGGATACTGCGCAAATCAGCTCGCCGGCGACAAAAATGACCACGGCGACCATACCCAGGAGGACCGTGTCGATCATCGAGCCGCCTCCTGCGCTTCGCGCCCGGGTTTTAGATCCTCAATAGCCTCAAACATGGCGGCGAGTGCGACGGCGATGAGGTGAATTAAGCACATGCTCTCCCCCTCGATGCGCTCGGAAGGTTCTGCGCTTCCGTCTGCCGGGAGCGCCACAGCGGCGAGTGCATTTTACGACATTAAGGGGATCGCCACGTGTGAAATCGTTCACAATACGTTGTTATTTTTCTCTCCAGTTGATAAGTTTTCGAAGATGCTCGGTATAGGGGCTATTCTGACAGAAAGAGCCATGCCTCGCGATGAGGCTTCCAGAGTGCGGCGGATCAGACGACGGCGCTGTTCTTCAGTAAACGGAGTGCGGGTGCGCGGTGCCGATTCGTTCTCGCTGCGAAAAAAAGCCCCCGCCTGATGCGGGGGCAGTGTCCCATTCCTGTTCAGCCGATCAACGGACGCGGTCCCGCTGGGTTCCGCACAAAAAGCCCCGCCGGCGAGCGCGATATTCTATTCTTCTGTGCGGGTGGCGCCCCAGTCCTGCTACCGCCTGCCACCGTGGGGGCGGGCCTCACGGCGCAGAACCAGAGCGCCATCCACAGAATATCATTTGACCGATATTCGTCTCAATTTCTGAGATAGAGCTTTGCAACGACGAAAAGCCCCGCCGGCGAGGGCGGGGCTTGGGGGATGTGCTGTCCGTTCAATCAGGACGGCTGCTTGTGGTTCGCGAAAATTCCCTTATAGCCCCTGATGCCCGTATCGGAGCCATTCCGGCCTCGGCAATAGCCCCAACTGCGCGTGTAAGAGCCTCTACCCGTTCGGGAGAGGTATTTTTTCTGCCTCAGCGCAGGTCAGCAGTACCTCTATATGTCCTAGGGCCTGTTATGGCTTGAAGTCTATGCCCATATTCTGGGCATGACAGAGGAACATGGATACCAGGTTTTCACGGATGCGGCTTGGGCGGTTTGGGAACCGCTGATCGAGGAGGTCAGACCGCACGGCAAGACACCGCCGGAGGATCTGCGGCGGACGATCTCGGCGATCTTCTGGCGCCATCAGAA
>DATFCQ010000295.1:0-33275 GCA_035252905.1 Allostellaceae bacterium
GCGCTGCGCTTTTCCGCCCTACGGTTCCGGTGTAGGGCGGAAAAGCGCAGCGCATTCCGCCGATATCAGCCTGGCGCCTCACCCCACACCAGATAGCGCTGGCGCGTACGCGGCTCCATTCCCTCGGCGATCATGCGCGCCCGCTGCGCGGCGACGAGATCGGGGAGGGGGTCGCCGGTAACGGCGACGAGGCCGTGGGCGGCAAACAGGGCCTCGATCTCCTCGCGGGCGCGGCCGCCGAGAAACGGCAGGCGATCGCCGATCATGCGGTATTCGGCGCTGTTGTGGGCGTTGTGCCGCGGCAATGGCTCGGCCGCGGCGGGATCGGCCTTGCCGTCGACGACGGCGAGCCGGCCGCCCGGCCGCAACACGCGGATCCATTCGTCGATCGCCGCCTCGGGATGGGGCAGGGTCCACAACAGATGGCGGCTGACGACGAGGTCGAAATGCCGCGCCGGGAACGGCAGGGCCTCGGCGTCGCCCTCCTCAAAACGGATCGCCAAGCCGCGCGCCGCCGCCTTGCCCCGCGCCTCGGCGAGCATCGCCGGGGCGAAGTCGATCCCGGTCACGCGGTGTCCGCGCGCCGCCAGTTCGAGGGCGAGAAAGCCAGTGCCGCAGCCGACGTCGAGCGCGTCGAGCGGTCCCTTTCCGGCAAGGCCGGCGAGCAGGCGGTCGAGGATGCGGTCCCACGCCGCGCGCTCGGCCTCGGTGGCGATGCTGTGGCCGAAATCCATGTCGAACTGCGCTGCCCGCCGGTTCCAATGGGCGGCGACCTGCTGCTTGACCGGGTCGTTCTGTGCGGAGGTCATGATCTGTCCTCAAAGAGCCCCTCACCCCAGCCCTCTCCCCGCAAGGCGGAGAGAGGGAGAAAATGGCCGGGCGAGGGGCGAAATTCTAAGCGAGCCCGGCGACGGCGGCGACCGCTTCCAATTGTTCGGGGTATTGGCCGACCGGGTTCAGCAGCAGGTGGTTGGCGCCCATGCCGATGAATTCCTCGAGCCGCGCGCGCACCGTCTCGGGGGTGCCGTGGACGCCGGAGGCGTCGGTGCCCTCGGGGTTGCGGTAGACCTCGGTGAACCAGCGCGCGAGCAGGGCGCGCGCCCGCTCGGAGCGCTCGTCGACGGCGAGGAACACCCGCTTCGAGATCGGGAAACGGGCCGGGTCGCGCCCCCTTTTTTCGAGCGCCGCCTTCAGGATCGGGACCGCGCGGGCAAAGGCGGCGGTGCTCGATCCGCCCGAGCCCATCCAGCCGTCGGCGAGCGCGGCGGCGCGGTCGAGCGCGTCGGGATGGCCGACCCCGAGCCAGATCGGCAAATGCGGCTTCTGCACCGGCTTCGGCGCCATCGTGACACCTTCAAGGCGGTAGATCGCGCCCTGATAATCGGCCTCGCGCTCGGTCCACAGCGCCTTGATCAAGGCCACCCCCTCGCGGAAGCGGCGCACGCGCCGTTCCTCCGGGACGCCGAACCCGGCGTAATGGTGCTCGCGGCCGAGCCCCAGACCGAGGATCGCCCGGCCGCCGCTCGCGTGATCGAGGCTCGCCCATTGATGGGCGACGTGGATCGGATGGTGGGTCGGCAGGACCACGACCGAGGCGCCAAGCCGGATCCTTGTCGTGACCGCGGCGGCCCAGCTCAGGATGACGACCGGATCGAAACAGAAGACGTGGTCGATCGTGTTCTCGGTCACCCACAGATCGCCAAAGCCGAGCGCCTCGGCGCGGGTCGCGACCCGGCGCACGTCGTCCATCGCGATCGGCTCGGGCGAGCGGTGGGGCAGCGCGACCCCGAGCGCGATCCGGTCCTGCAACGCCATGTCCGCCGCCTCCTCGCCGTGGCCGCGCTCAGGCGGCAGGAAACGATAGCGCGGCAGCGCGACCTCTGGCCAGCGCCGATCGCTCGCGTTCACCCCCACACCCTTCGGCCGCCGCCTTGCCCGCCTCCGGAAATAGCGCTAAGACGCGCCGCATTCCGCGCCGGGGCGGCGCCACGGAGACGAGGCATTCCTATGGCACGCAGCAAAATCGCGCTGATCGGCGCCGGGCAGATCGGCGGTACATTGGCGCTTCTCGCCGGGTTGAAGGAACTCGGCGACATCGTGCTCTTCGACGTCGTCGAAGGGGTGCCGCAGGGGAAGGCGCTCGACATCGTCCAGGGCTCGGCGGTCGAGGGCTACGATGCCGCGATTGCCGGCAGCAACGACTATGCCGCGCTCTCCGGCGCCGACGTCGTGATCGTCACCGCCGGGGTGCCGAGAAAGCCCGGCATGAGCCGCGACGACCTGATCGAGATCAACGCCAAGATCGTCTCCGAGGTCGGCCGCGCGATCCGCCGGCATTGTCCCGAGGCTTTCGTCATCACGATCACCAATCCGCTCGACGCGATGGTGTGGGTCATGCGCGAAGCCTGCGGGCTGCCGCCGCAGCGCGTCGTCGGCATGGCCGGCATCCTCGACAGCGCCCGCTTCCGCTACTTTCTGTCCGAGGAATTCGGCGTCTCGGTCGAGGACGTCACCGCCTTTGTGCTGGGCGGACACGGCGACACGATGGTGCCGCTGCCGCGCTATGCGACGGTTGCCGGCATCCCGTTACCCGACCTCGTCAAGATGGGCTGGACCACGCCGCAGCGGATCGACGCGATCGTCAAGCGCACCCGCGACGGCGGCGGCGAGATCGTCGGCCTCTTAAAGACCGGCTCGGCCTTCTACGCCCCGGCCAGCTCGGCGATCCAGATGGCCGAGGCCTATCTGCGCGACAAGAAGCGGGTGCTGCCCTGCGCCGCCTGGCTGACCGGCCAGTACGGCGTCAACGACCTCTATGTCGGCGTGCCGGTTGTGATCGGCGCGGGCGGCGTCGAGCGCATTGTCGAGATCGCGCTCGCCCCCGAGGAGAAGGCGGCGTTCGAGCAGTCGGTGGCCGCGGTGCGCGGTCTTATCGACATCGTCAGGAACATGAAGGTCGTGGGATAATCACATGAATATCCACGAATATCAGGCGAAGGAGCTGCTCGCCAAATTCGCCGTCGCGGTGCCCAAGGGCGGGGTCGCCTATACCGCCGCCGAGGCGGTCGAGGCGGCGCGCCGTCTGCCCGGGCCGCCCTGGGTGGTCAAGGCGCAGATCCATGCCGGCGGCCGCGGCAAGGCCGGCGGGGTCAGGCTCGTCAAGACCGAGGAAGAGGTCGCCGAGGCGGCGCGCGCGCTGCTCGGCAAGACCCTGGTCACGCACCAGACCGGACCGCAGGGGCGCGAGGTCAAGCGCGTCTATGTCGAGGAGGGCTGCGACATCGCGCGCGAACTCTATCTCGGCCTCTTGGTCGACCGCGCGAGCGGGCGGGTCACCGTGATCGGCTCGACCGAGGGCGGCATGGAGATCGAGGAGGTGGCCGAGCGCACCCCCGACAAGATCCTCACGGTGGCGATCGATCCGGCGAGCGGGATCGAGCCCTTCCACGCCCGCCGCATCGCCTTCGGGCTCGGCCTCGAAGGGCGCCAGGTCGGCACCGCGGTCAGTTTCGTGACCGCGCTCTACCGCGCCTTCTGCGCGCTCGACGCCGCGCTGATCGAGATCAACCCGCTGGTCGTGACCCGCGCCGGCGACCTCGTCGCCCTCGACGCCAAGATCGGCTTTGACGACAACGCCCTGTTCCGCCATCCCGAGATCGAATCGTTGCGCGACCCCGGCGAGGAGGACCCGACCGAGCTCGAAGCGCAGAAGCACGGCCTCAGCTACATCAAGCTCGACGGCAATATCGGCTGCATGGTCAACGGCGCCGGCTTGGCGATGGCGACGATGGACATCATCAAACTGGCCGGCGGCAGCCCGGCCAATTTTCTCGACGTCGGCGGCGGCGCCACCAAGGAGCGGGTGGCGACCGCGTTCAAGCTCATCCTTTCCGACCCCAATGTCGAGGGCATCCTGGTCAACATCTTCGGCGGAATCATGCGCTGCGACGTGATCGCCGAGGGCGTCGTCGCCGCGGCGCGCGAGGTCAATCTGCACGTGCCCTTGGTGGTCCGCCTCGAAGGCACCAATGTCGACCTCGGCAAGAAACTATTGCAGCAATCGGGATTGCCGATCCTCGCCGCCGAGAACCTCGCCGACGCCGCGCACAAGATCGTCGCGGCGGTCAAGGAGGCCGCGTGATGGCGATCCTCGTCAATGCCGCGACCCGGGTCATCTGCCAGGGCTTCACCGGCGCCCAGGGCACGTTCCATTCCGAGCAGGCGATCGCCTACGGCACCAAAATGGTCGGCGGCGTGACCCCGGGCAAAGGCGGCACGCAGCATCTCGACCTGCCGGTCTTCAACACGGTCGCCGAGGCGCGCGCCGCAACCGGGTGCGACGCCAGCGTGATCTACGTGCCGCCGCCCTTTGCCGCCGACGCCATTCTCGAAGCCGTGGACGCCGGGGTGCCGCTCGTGATCTGCATCACCGAGGGCATCCCGGTCATCGACATGGTCAAGGTCAAGCGCAGCCTGTCGGGACGCAACACGCGGCTGATCGGGCCGAACTGTCCCGGGGTCATCACTCCCGACGAATGCAAGATCGGCATCATGCCGGGCCACATCCACCGCCGCGGCCGGGTCGGCATCGTCTCGCGCTCGGGCACCTTGACCTATGAGGCGGTGGCGCAGACCACCGCGGTCGGGCTCGGCCAGTCGAGCTGCGTCGGCATCGGCGGCGACCCGGTCAACGGCACGAGCTTTGTCGACGTGCTCGAAATGTTTCTCGCCGACGACGAGACGCAAGCGATCGTCCTGATCGGCGAGATCGGCGGCACCGGCGAGGAAGAGGCGGCCGAGTTCCTCAAATCTTCACGGCGCAAAAAGCCGGTCGTCGGCTTTATCGCCGGCAGCACCGCGCCGCCCGGGCGGCGCATGGGCCATGCCGGCGCGATCATCGCCGGCGGCAAGGGCGGCGCGGCGGAAAAGGTCGCCGCGCTCGAAAGCGCCGGCGTCGCCGCCGCCCCCTCGCCCGCGGCGATCGGCACGACGATGCAAAAAGTGCTGAGCGGCCAAGCTTGAGCCGGGAGGCGCCAGGGCGCGCGGGCCGCCTATATACCGGCCATTGACCGGAATGCGGCGTATAGTGGGGTAAAGGCGGATCGAGGATGCGGCGGCGCTCCGCCGCGCCCGTCTGCGCCGCGCCGGCAACACCGCTAGGGTCCGCTGATGGCTGACAGGGCTGATCTCGCAGGCACGAGCTTTCTCTCCGGCAACAACGCCGAATTCATCGCCGAGCTTTACGCGCGCTATCTCGACGATCCGCATGCGGTCGACGAGAGCTGGCAGCGGTTTTTCGCCGGCATTGCCGACGATCCCGCGGCGGCACGCGCCGAGCCCCTCTGGGGCCGGAAACTGCCGGCGATCATCAGGAATGGCGAGGACCGCGCGGCGACGCCGGCCGAGGCAGCGCCCCGGGCCGTGAGCGCCGCGACGATCGATTCGATCCGCGCCCTCAATCTGATCCGCGCCTATCGCGTGCGCGGCCACCTCGCCGCCGATCTCGACCCGCTCGGCCTCGACGAGCGCCGGCATCACCCCGAACTCGACGCCGAGAGCTGGGGCTTCGGCCCTGCCGATCTCGACCGTAAAATCTTTATCAACAATGCTCTAGGGTACGAAAGCGCGACAATACATGAGATCCTGGCGCGCCTGCGCCGGATCTATTGCGGCACAATCGGCGTCGAATACATGCACATCCAGGCGCCGCAGGAGCGCGCCTGGATCCAAGAAGCATTCGAGCGGCCGGAGGACCGCCCGGTCCCCTCGACGGCGGAGCGCACCGAGATCCTGCGCGTGCTGACCGTTGCCGAGACGTTCGAGCGCTTTCTCGACCGCCGCTATACGGGGACCAAGAGGTTCGGCCTCGAAGGCGCGGACTCGCTGATGCCGGCATTGGAAGCGATCCTCGCGCGCGGCGCCGAACTCGGCATCCGCGAATTCGTCATCGGCATGCCGCATCGCGGCCGGCTCAACGTGCTCGCCAATTTTGTCGGCAAGCCTCTGGCCGCGATCTTTTCCGAGTTTCAGGGCCATTCGACCCATCCCGACCACGTGCACGGCTCGGGCGACGTCAAGTACCATCTCGGCACCTCGGGCGACCGCGAGGTCGCGGGACACACCATTCACCTGTCGCTCGCCGCCAACCCCTCGCATCTCGAAGCGGTCGACCCGGTCGTGCTCGGCAAGGTGCGGGCCAAGCAGCAACTGCGCGACGACCGCGAGCGGGCGCAGGTCGCCGGACTGCTGATCCACGGCGACGCCGCCTTCGCCGGGCAGGGCCTCGTCGCCGAGTCGCTCGAACTGTCGGAACTCGCCGGGTTCCGCACCGGCGGCACGATCCACGTCGTCGTCAACAACCAGATCGGCTTCACCACGGCGCCGTCGGCGGCGCGGTCGAGCCCCTATCCCTCCGACATCGCCAAGGCGGTGCAGGCGCCGATCTTTCACGTCAACGGCGACGACCCCGAGGCGGTGGTCGCGGTTGCCCGCGCCGCGATCGAATACCGCCAGCGCTTCAACAAGGACGTCGTCGTCGACCTGTTCTGCTACCGCCGGCACGGCCACAACGAGACCGACGAGCCGGCCTTCACACAGCCCCTGATGTACCGCAGGATCGCGCGCCATCCGACGACCAGGCAGCTCTATGCCGAACGCCTTGCCGCCGCCGGGATCGTCGGCGAGGACGAGGCGCAGGCGATCGCCAATCGCTACCTCTCCGAGCTCGAAAGCCAGTTCGCCGCGGCCGCCCATTACCGCCCGAACAAGGCCGACTGGCTCGAAGGCGCATGGACCGGGTTCGAGCCGGCGCCCGACGACGACCGCCGCGGCGACACCGCGGTGGCGGTGGCCACATTGCAGCAGATCGGCCGCGCCCTCGTTACGGTGCCGCCGGATTTCGCGCTCAACCGCAAGATCGCCCGCCAGCTCGACGCGCGGCGGGAGGCGATCGACAGCGGCGAGGGCATCGACTGGGCGACCGCCGAGGCCCTGGCGATCGCCTCATTGTGCGCCGAGGGCACGCATGTACGCCTCTGCGGCCAGGACAGCGGGCGCGGCACCTTCTCGCACCGTCACGCCGTCCTCGTCGACCAGGAGAACGAGACCCGCTGGGTTCCGATCAATCATGTCCGCGACGGGCAGGCGCCGTTCGAGATCGTCGACAGCCCATTGTCCGAGGCGGCGGTGCTCGGCTTTGAATACGGCTACAGCCTCGCCGATCCCCGCACATTGGTGCTGTGGGAGGCGCAGTTCGGCGATTTCGCCAACGGGGCGCAGGTCATCATCGATCAGTTTCTCGCTTCGGGCGAAGCCAAATGGCTGCGCATGAGCGGTCTCGTCCTGCTGTTGCCGCACGGTTATGAGGGGCAGGGGCCGGAGCACTCCTCGGCGCGGCTCGAACGCTATCTGCAACTGTGCGCCGAGGACAATCTGCAGGTCTGCAATCTGACCACCGCGGCCAATTACTTCCACGTCCTGCGGCGCCAGATTCGCCGCAACTTCCGCAAGCCGCTGATCCTGATGACCCCGAAATCGCTGTTGCGCGCGAAGGAGGTGATGTCGCCGCTCGCCGCGCTGGGGCCGGGCAGCGGGTTCCACCGCGTCATCGGCGAGACCGAGAGCCTCGCGCCCGACGACGAGATCCGCCGCGTCGTGCTGTGCACCGGCAAGGTCTATTTCGACCTCGTAAAGGCGCGCGCCGAAGCCGGCGAAAACCGCGTCGCCCTCGTTCGCCTCGAGCAGCTCTATCCGTTTCCGTTCACCTCGCTCGGCAAGATCCTCGAACGCTACCGCCGGGCCGAGATCGTGTGGTGCCAGGAGGAGCCGCGCAACATGGGCGCCTGGAGCTTTGCCGCGGAGCGCATCGAGCGGGTCCTGGCGCGGCTCGACGGCGCGGCCAAACGGGCGCGCTTTGTCGGCCGCGCCGAGGCCGCCGCCCCGGCTACCGGTCTGTTCAAGCGACACATGAATGAGCAGACGCAACTCATTGCCAATGCTGTTGCCGCCTGAACGAGGTTTGAAGCGATGGCGAGCGAAATCCGGGTGCCGAGCCTCGGCGAGTCGGTGACCGAGGCGACGGTGGCGCGCTGGCTCAAGCAGCCGGGCGAGGCGGTCGCCCGCGACGAGCCCCTGGCCGAACTCGAAACCGACAAGGCGACGCTCGAAATCCCCGCCCCGGAGACGGGAGTGCTCTCCGAGATCCTCGTCCCCGCCGGCACCGAGGTGCCGGTCGGGGCGGTCCTGGGCCGCATCGCCGAGGGTGGGGCAGGAGCAGCGGCATCAGCCCCTGGCCCTCACCCCCCCGTCGCTGACGCGACGGGTCCCCCCCTCTCCCGCACTGCGGGAGAGGGTGCCGAGCGCAACGAGGCGGGTGAGGGCGATCGCGCCGAAGCGCTGGCGCGTTCGGGCCCGGCGGTCCGCAAGCTCGTCGCCGAGAGCGGGCTCGACGCCGCGGCGATCGCGCCCACCGGGCCCGGCGGGCGGATCAGCAAAGCCGATGTAATGGCAGCCCTGGCCCGTCCCGAACCTCCGCCACCTGCCGAAGCCCCGGCTCCCGCGCCGGCCGAGCGCCCAGCCCCGCGCGACGGGTCGCGCGGGGACCCCAACAGAGAGATGCGGGTGCGCATGACGCGGCTCCGGCGCCGCATCGCCGAGCGTCTGAAGGCGGCGCAGAACACCGCGGCGATGTTGACGACGTTCAACGAGATCGACATGAGCGAGGTGGTCGCCCTGCGCGAGCGCTGGCGCGCCCCGTTCGAGCAGAAGCACGGCGTGCGGCTCGGCTTCATGTCGCTGTTCGTCAAGGCGTCGATCGTCGCCCTGAAGGAACTGCCGGCGCTCAACGCCGAGATCAACGGCGAGGACATCGTCTACAAGAACCATTACGACATCGGCGTCGCGGTCGGTGCCGAACAGGGCCTCGTCGTCCCGGTCCTGCGCGACGCCGACCGCCTGGGTTTTGCCGAGATCGAGCGGAGGATCGGCGAATTCGCGCAGAAGGCGCGCGACGGCAAGCTGTCGATCGCCGATCTGTCGGGCGGCACCTTCACGATCTCGAACGGCGGCGTCTACGGCTCCTTATTGTCGACGCCGATCCTGAACCCGCCGCAATCGGGTATCCTCGGCATGCACAAGATCGAGCGGCGGCCGGTCGCGGCTGGCGACAAAGTGGAAATCCGCCCGATGATGTACGTCGCGCTCAGCTACGACCACCGCATCGTCGACGGGCGCGAGGCGGTCACCTTTCTCGTCCGCGTCAAGGAATGCCTCGAAGACCCGGCGCGCATCCTGTTCGACATCTGAGGAAGGATGATGGCCGAGCGTTACGATGTCATCGTCATCGGGGCCGGTCCCGGCGGGTATGTCGCGGCGATCCGCGCCGCCCAGCTCGGCCTCAGCACGGCCTGCGTCGAGAGCCGCGGCAGTCTCGGCGGCACCTGCCTCAACATCGGCTGCATTCCGTCGAAGGCCCTGTTGCAATCCTCGGAACGGTTTGTCGAGGCGAAGAGCGTGCTGGCCGAGCACGGGGTCAGGGTCGGCGAGGTCTCGCTCGACCTCGCGACGATGATGGCGCGCAAGGACAAGGTCGTCGGCACCCTGACGCGCGGCGTCGAGTTCCTGTTCCGCAAGAACAAGGTCGATTGGCTGCGCGGCCGGGGACACATCCCGGCGCCGGGGCGGGTCGTCGTCGACGGCGCCGACGGCGCCGCCCGTGAAGTCGAGGCGGGCGCGATCATCATCGCCACCGGCTCCGAGAGCACGCCGCTCCCCGGCCTCGACGTCGACGAAAAGACGATCCTGTCCTCGACCGGGGCGCTGGCGCTCGACCATGTGCCAAGGCGGCTCGCGGTCGTCGGCGCCGGCTATATCGGGCTCGAACTCGGCTCGGTGTGGCGCAGGCTGGGGGCGGAGGTGACGGTCGTCGAGATCCTCGACCATGTCGTCCCGGCGATGGACCGGGAATTGGGGCGGTCGTTGCAGCGCGTTCTGGCGCGCTCCGGGATCGCCTTCAAGCTCGGGATGCGGGTTGTCGAGATGCGGCGGCAGGGCGAGGAGGTCGTGCTTGAACTCGCGGGCGCCGCGCGCGAGAGCCTTGCCGTCGACACGGTGCTCGTCGCCATCGGCCGGCGGCCCTATACACAGGGGCTCGGGCTCGCGGCGCACGGGGTGGCGCACGACAATCGCGGGCGGGTCGTCGTCGATGACGGGTTCGCCACCAATGTGCCGGGCCTTTATGCGATCGGCGACGCGATCCGCGGGCCGATGCTCGCGCACAAGGCGGAGGAGGAGGGGAGCGCGCTCGCCGAGCGCCTCGCCGGCCAGCAGACGCGGGTCGATTACGACGCGATCCCGTCTGTCGTCTATACCTGGCCCGAGGTCGCCTCGGTCGGCCGGACCGAGGAGGAGTTGCAGGCGGCCGGCATCGCCTACCGCGCCGGTCGGTTTCCGTTCACCGCCAATCCGCGGGCGCGCACCAACGGCGACACCGAAGGCTTCGTCAAGATCCTCGCCGAAGAGGGCAGCGATCGCGTGCTCGGCGTCCACATCATCGGTCCCGACGCCGGGACGTTGATCGCCGAGGCGGTCCTGGCCGTCGAGTTCGGCGCTTCGGCCGAAGACATCGCGCGCACCTGCCACGCCCATCCGACCTTGAACGAGGCGGTCAAGGAAGCCGCGCTCGCCGTCGATGGGCGGGCGATCCATATGTGAGCCGCCGGGCGCGGCTCAGCTCTGCCCGGAGACGGAGACCGGGCGGATCTCGCAGAGGAGGCGCACCTCGCCCGGGCCGCGGAACGGGTATTTGTCCTTGCCGAGATACTTCCTGGCGAGCGCGTCGATATGGGCGTCGGCAGGTCCGGCTTCGGTGACGCGCTCGACGCGGCCGCGGATCTGGACATAGCGGTAGGGATTGTCCGGGTCGAGGATCGCCAGGGCGACCGGTGCGCCCTGGCGCAGATTGCGTGCCTTGGTCCGGCCCTTGGCTGTGTTGACGCGGATCATCCCATCCGCGTAATCGAACCAGACCGGGGTGACTTGCGGCGTCCCGTCCTTCATCACCGTCGCCACATTGGCGAACGCCTTTTTCTGTTCGAGAAGATCGCGAAAGGAGTCGAGAGCGGCCGGCATTTTACGCTCCGTGACCGGGTTGGCCTCGTGCCCCTGAACGGCCGCTCCCGCACGCGGTTCCGCTACACCGTTTCGAGGATCCGCTGTGCAGTGATGTCCGGGGCCAGCAGGCCGCGCCAGTCGGCATCACGCGGCATTACGCCTTCGGCGGCGTAGATGTCGTAATAGCTCGGCCCGGTTCCGGCCGGCGCCCCGCCCTCCTCGACCGTCTTGAGCGCCTGCCGCAGCAGCCGGCGGGCCTGGAGGATCGCCTTGTCGGCCGGGCCCAGATGCTCGTCGCTGCGATCGACGATGCGGCCCATGCTCTCCTGGATCGCGCGGTCCTGGGCGTTGATGCCGTCGATGCCGGTCCAGGTCTGCGTGCGCTGGGCGTCGCGGTCGAGCAGGTAATCGTTCTGCCGGTTCTTTTTCGAGCGGAAGGTGGCCGGATCGACGTCGAGCGGTCCATTGCCGGAATTGCGCTCAAGCCGGTCCTCGTCGGAGAGCGGTTCGCCGGCCGGGCTGTACATCCAATTGTAGACCATGGTCGTCTCGTCGTCGATCGGGACCCAGACGTGCCCCGCGACGAGCGGCCGGCCCGCGCTCGACCGCGACGGGCGGATCTGGTGGAATGGCAGCACGAAATGGTAGACGCGCAGGTGCTTGTCGGTCTCGTCGAGCGGACGGATGCCGGCATATTGATAGCCGTAATCGGTCACATCGACGACGAGGGTAGGAGCCCTGCCGCGAACAAACGGATCGGACGGCCGAATGCCCGGACGCGTCGCATTGTCGGAGAGCGCCCGGTGCAGGATCGGCGCGTGCGAGGTGTCGATGCCGCCTTCGAGCGCCTGCAGCCAGTTGCATTCCTGGATCACCTTGGAGACGTGGCGGCTGCTTTGCGGCGCCTGCGTCCAGGCGAATTTCGGCGGCGGCGGCAGGCACTCCGGCGGGCCCATATAGGCCCACACGAGGCCGCCCATCTCGACCGTCGGATAGGCGGTGAGGTGGACCTTGTGCTTGAACTGGTTCTCCGGCGGCTCGTTCATCTGATCGACGCAGTTGCCCTCGACGTCGAACTTCCAGCCGTGATAGACGCAACGCAACCCGCATTCCTCATTGCGGCCGAAGTAGAGCGAGGCGCGCCGGTGCGGGCAGTACTCTTCCACCAAACCGATCCGTCCGGCGCTGTCGCGAAATGCGATCAGATCCTCGCCCAAGAGACGCACCCGCACCGGCGGGCCGTCGGGCTCGGCCACCTCGCGCGCGAGCAGGGCGGGAATCCAATAGCGCCGCATCGTATTGCCCATCGGGGTGCCGTGCCCGATCCGGGTCAACAGTTCGTTTACGATCTCCTCGCGTGACAGCATCGCATTCCTCCCGTAGCGATGGCCGCCGGCGGCGCCGGCTGCCCTGCGATCCGCTGCCGCGAGGATCGGTGCGCCGCGGTTTTGTGTCAAGCCGATCCCCGAACCTGCCGCATCCGGGGCATGTTTCACCCCGTCGAGGCTCTCAGTTCGGGCCTCATGATAAAGTTGTGTCTGCTGCGCAGGTTGATGCCGGCGTCGATCTCGGGCGGTTGCGCCGCAAAGTAACGCAGGCGCAGGCATTTGGCGATCGTCGTCACATGAATCTGCAGCGCGACGCGGGCGAAGAGTTCACCGATGCAATTTCTCGGGCCGGCGGAAAACGGCAGCATCGCCAGGCGCTGCCGAGCCTGCACAGGATCGGGCCCGAACCGATCCGGGTCGAAGCGGTCCGGATGCTCCCACAGGCCGGGATGCCGCTGGATAAAGTAGATCGGAATGTAGATTTCCGTATTGGCCGGGACCAGATAGTCGCCGAGCCGGTCGTCGCTCAGCGCCCGGCGCGTCACGAGCCAGCCCGGCGGATACAATCTCAGCGCCTCTTCGATAATTTGGCGGGTATAGGCCAATCGCGTCAGGCCGTCGAGAGAAGGCTCGCAGGCGGGGATAATGTCGAGTTCTTTCGCCAATCTGTCTTCGACGGCGGGGTTCTGGGAGAGCAGATACCAGATCCAGCCGAGAGTGCCGGCCGTCGTCTCATGACCGGCGACAATCAGGGTCTTGATCTCGTCGACCAATTGGCGATCCGACATCGCGCGACCGGTGTCGCGGTCGCGCGCGTTCATCAGCATTCCGAGAATATCGGCCGACGCCGCTTTTCGTTGCCGTCGCCGCGCCATCACCTCCAGCATCAGCGGTTGCAGATGTCCAAAGGCGTGGGCAAACGCCAGGTTGCGCGCCGTTTCGTCGGTCAGAAGATTGCAATGCGTTCCGATATGCTCATAGTCCTCGCCAAATATCGAAACGAGGACGATCTTCAAGGTCGTGGCGCTGACATCGCGCGTGACGTCGACATCGGCCTTTCTTTGGGCGGATCGGGTCCAGCTCCCGAGCAGCTCGGCGTTCGCCGCGGTGATCAGGGGGAGCAGGGCGGCGATGGCGTCGCGGCGAAACGCGGGCTGTATCATGCGCCGCTGACGCTTCCACCTTTCGCCCTCGCTCGCCATCAAACCGCCGCCGAGAAGCAGGGCAATGCGTTTGATGGCCCGGCCTTTTGCGTAGTTCTGCCAGTTCCCGCGGAGGATGTGCTCGGCATAGCGGGGATCTCTGATCACATAGGCGCTCGTCCCATGGAGAGAGGCCCGGTAGATGTCGCCGAATTCCTCAAACCGGCTGCCCATCCAGCGCAGCAGATCGTGATCCGAGGTCAAGCTCTCGGTGGAGCCAGGGGGAATCCGTCCGCCTCCGACTGTCATTCGGGAACCGCCTCTTCCGCGAGATGAACCTCAGGGACAGAGCGCCGCGGGAGCGGATGCGAGGGTCGCCATCGGCGAGGCCTGTTTCCGCCTGGCGATGTACGACAACCAGTTTGCATAAAAACGCGCGGCGACATCGGCCCAGGGAGCATAGGATCTCTCCACGATCGCTGCCGTCGGAAACTCCGTCAGCAGTGCGACATGCCGGTGCTTGAGCGCCCGCCGGCGGAAGGCCCGCAGATCGTCGGCAATGTTTGCGGCGAAATAATTCTGCGGCATTTCCGGGTAGCATGGCCGTTCGCCGGCCAGGAACCGCCGCACGTCCCGGCGGTACTCGCGCGACAACGTCCCCCAGTCGTATTCCGCGTGACCTTGCAGAAAGACGTGCAGCGCCTTGCCGTGCCTGACAAAGGTATCGGCACCGGCAAGGTGCGATCGCGTGAGGACATGGTAGCCGCGCAGGACGAGCTGGTCCTCGGCGAGCTCATTGCATCGGGAATGGGGGACGCGCCATTGCGACGGGAGGCCTTCGAGGAGCGGATGGGGCCCGAGCCCGGCACACTCGAATAGGCCGGAAAGCTTGTCCGGCAATGCCCGCCGTGCAATGCCGCTGAGGTGGTAAACCGCCGCATGTGCGGCAAGACACGACCAGACGGTCGAAACGGTGCGCGCTTCCGCCCAGTCCACCAGCTTTGTCAGGGTCGGCCAATAGGGTTCCTGCGCAAGGGCGGCGGCTTGCGGTTCGGCGCCGCTGACAATGAGGCCGTCGAGATCGCTCGTCCACAGCGCGTCGATCGGATCGTAATGGGCGGCGATATGGAGCTGCGCATCGCGCGCGCGGGCGATCTCGGAAAAGGTGAACATCCTTAGATGGACCGACGGACTGCCGGAAACGCCTGAAAGGAGCCGGCGAAATTGCCGTTCGGTGGCGTAAAGGCCGCGATCCGACATGTTGTTGACGAGCCCGATGACGACGCGCCTGTCGTCACGGGTCGCCCGTTCCCGCCGGTCCTGGTGCAGGAACGGCGGCGCCAGTGCGGCGTCGCGATAGGCGACCGCCCCGTTTGCGGGGTCAGCCCCGTTCCGCTCGGGCCAAGGCCTGATCGAGATCTGCGATGATGTCGTCGACATGTTCGATGCCGATGCTGAGGCGGATCGTCTCGGGGGTAATGCCGGCTTTGCGCTGCTCCGCCGACGACATCTGACGATGCGTGGTCGATGCCGGATGGCAGGCCAGAGATTTGGCGTCGCCGAGATTCACCAGCCGCTTGACGAGCTTCAGCGCGTTGTAGAACCGCATCCCCCCCTCGTATCCGCCTCGCCCGCCGAAAGTCAGCAGCGAGCAGGCGCGGCCACCCAGATATTTTTGCGCCAGAGGGTGATAGGGATGATCGGGAAAGCCGACGTAATTGACCCATTCCACCCGGCTGTCGCTGCGCAGAAATTCGGCGACGCGTCGCGCATTCTCGACGTGGCGTTCGACCCTGAGGGCGATCGTCTCGATGCCTTGCAATAACAGAAACGCATTCAACGGCGACAGCACGGCTCCGGTAACCCGCTGATAAAGGCTCCGACAGCGGGCAAGGTACGCCGCCCTGCCAAAATGCTCGGTGTAGACGAGCCCGTGATAGGAAGGGTCCGGCTCGGTGAACATGCGATAACGCGCGGCGTGCTCGCGCCACGGAAAATTGCCGCTGTCGACGATCGCGCCGCCGAGGGTGGTGCCGTGCCCCCCCATGAATTTCGTCAAGGAATGCACGACGACGTCGGCGCCGTACTCGATGGGCCGCAGCAGGATCGGCGTCGCCACCGTGTTGTCCACGATCAGCGGCACGCCGCTTCTATGCGCGACCTCGGCCAGCGCCTCGATATCGCAAATGTTTCCCGCCGGATTGCCGACGCTCTCGCAGAAGACGGCGCGCGTATCGCGGTCGATCAGCGGCGCAATGTCGCCGGGACGGTCGCTGTCGGCAAAGCGCACCGTGATCCCAAGGCTGGGCAGGAGATGCGCGAACAGCGTGTGGGTCGTACCGTAGAGCTGCGGAACCGAGACGATGTTGGCGCCTGCCTCGGTCAGATTGAGCACCGCATAATGCAGGGCGGCCTGCCCGGAACTGACGCTGAGCGCCGCCTCGCCGCCTTCCAGGGCGGCGACGCGTCGATCGAGCACGTCGGTCGTCGGATTGCCGATGCGCGTGTAGCGATAGCCGGGGCTTTCCAGATTGAACAGGGCCGCCGCGTGTTCGGCGCTATCGAACGCATAGGCGACCGTTTGATAGATCGGAACGGCGACGGCGCGCGTGACCGGATCGGGCTCGTAGCCGCCGTGGAGCGCAATGGTTTCGCTGTGCATGGCCGGGAGATCCTGTGATCACGTCGGAGACGGGCCGCGGGCCAGCCGCGGCACGGCGGTTGTGAGCATGTCCCGGAACGCCGCCCACAGCGGCAGGATCGAGTCGTCCGGCGCAAGATGCCGGCACAGGGTCCCGTGTCCCTGATCGCTTGCCGAATCGAACAGGATGTGCTGCTCCAGGAAAAACTGGAAGGCCTGGAGCGCCGCCCCCTCCCAGCACGGCGCGCGCAATATGGCCCGAAACACCCTGCTGAGGCCGCCGTCTTCGTAACTCGCGATGCTCTTCGCCCGGGTCGGTCGGTCGACCCGGTGCACGGTCTCAAGGTATGAGATCCCCGCGCGCCTCAGATGATCGGCCCGGTCGACAGGCTGCAGCGACAGCGAGCGTCGCATGAACTCGTCGTGATCGAGTTTCTCGCCGATCTCGGCGACACAAGGCCATGGCGACAGATTGTCGGTATGACATTCTTCGGCGTAGAGCGCTTTGAGGTCCTCGTCACTGGGGTAAAGGTGACAAGCAATTTCCAGATTTTCGCGAAATTGGATCGAAAAATAATAATAGGCATGTGCAATTTGCAACAGCTCGCGGTTGGTAATCATCGACCACGGCATATTGCAGATGTGGTCAACTATTTTTTCGTATGCCGAGCCATTTAATTTTTCGTGAGCCGAGTGACCGAGGGTTGAAATACCGGACAGGGTATCCGCATCATACATCGAATCGCTCCCGCTCAATTTTCCACCTTTCGCTGCCGATATTTCGGTTGCGTATTATGGATTTTAGAAAAGATGACGCAGTGAACCTTATAGGGCCGATCGCATCAAATCAATTTTTAATATGGTTAAAGTATTGACGAATTCGATTTCATGCCTTTTTCTCATCCAGCGCGTGACGCGAGACTCTGTCGTGCGTCGGCAGCGTGCCTTGCGGAAAGGGAGAAACGATGGTCCCCGACGGTAAAGCAGCACTTTGGCGGTTGGTCGCGAGGGGAGCCGGCGCCATTGTCCCGCTGAATGCGGCGCGAGCGGGGATCCCGTTCTATTGCGTGCATTCGATCGGCGGCGAGACCACCTCTTTCCGAGACCTGGCGCAACGACTAGGGGGCGCATTTCCCCTGTATGGGATCCAGGCGCCGCAGGAACGCCTGAGCAAGGAGTTCGCGGCTTCGATCGAGCGCCTGTCCGCGCACTATGTCGAGGAATTGACGCTGTTTCAGCCGAAGGGCGAATTGGTGCTGGGCGGCTGGTCGGCCGGCTCGGTCATCGCCCTCGAAATGGCGCAGCAATTGCGGGCGCGCGGTCGCGAAATTGCGTTTCTCGTGCTTTTTGACGGGGATTTGTGCAACACCGGCGGCGAGGTCGGCGCGCGGGATCTGCGTTGCTATTGGAAATGGATGTGCAACCTGCCGCGCTTGATCGACGACGATTTAATAAAAGGCAGAGGCTGGCGCAGCGCGGCGCGGCGGATCCGAGCCAAATGGAACGCCGTCCGGGCGAAGTCCGCCGCGCATGACGAAGCGCCGAGCCGCGGCCATGCCGTTTATGGCCTCGTCGATACGACAGGATGGCCAGACAGGCAGGTGTCGTTTGCGCGGGCGCTGTACGACGCCATCGAAAGCTATGTGCCGCAATCCTATGGCGGTCGGGTTCTGCTCTATGCGGCGAAAACCCGACCGCTCTCCCAGCTATCTCCGATCGAATCAATCTGGGCAAAGATCACCCCCGCGGTCGAGACCGTTCGCATCGCGGGAACTCACCTGACCATGCTGCGCGAGCCGGGGGTGACGGCGCTGGCCGGCGATCTGCGCAAGCGGCTTGATCCCTTGTGCCGCGAAGACGCCGCGAGCGGGGGTGATGCGATCGGAGCTGCGGAGGCCGTTGGCGAATCCTTCAGCCCGTCGGGAGCGCGTCGGTCACGGCGCGGTCGCGGTCCAGCCCGCAAAGACGACAGCAAGATCCAACACCAGGGATCACGCGAAGCCGGACCGCCCGCGTCCGGCGAAGAGCACGCGGCTGGTTGGCCGCACGGCCTTGCCTCAACCAACACAAAGGCGCTGGAATGTCAGTAAGAGCACAGATTGTCACCACAATCGAGCAAGTGGCTAGAGATCAATGCAAGCAATTGCAGCCGATCACCGATGACCTTCCCCTGCTCGATTCAGGTCTCGATTCTCTCTGTTTGGCAATCATTGTGGCCAAGCTGGAATATGCTTTATCGACTGATCCTTTCAGTGGAGAGGAAGCGATAGAGTTTCCAACAACAATTGGCGATTTGATCAAATTATATGAAAATGCAGCGACATGAACCGACCTCGCTGTGGTGCGCGCTCACTCGCGCCGGCGGCCTTTCGGGCCGTTGGCTCTGGGATCGTGACGCCAGTGTTGATCTCGGAGCGCTCGCCGGCGGTTCGAGCCTTGGCGGCGGGCGCGAAGCGCTGCGCGGGCGGGCTGTGCTCGTCGCGACGCAGGACCAGCTTGCGGCGGCGCTCGCCCTGATCGAACTCGACGGCATTGCGCGACGCATTGTTCTGTGCCCCCCGGGCCTGGCGCCGGAGCACCTTTCCCCGCTCCTCGTCCGCGCCGGCATCGACGCCATCGTCGGCGACCGGTCCGCATCGGAACCCGCGGTCGCGGCGATCGGCTGCTTTGTGACCTGCACTCCGCGGATCGAGCCCGCCTCGTGCGAGCGCACCCCGGAGGTCGAGACCGAATGGGTGCTTCTGACCTCGGGCACGACAGGGACGCCAAAGCTCGTCGTGCACAGCCTCTTCACCCTGACCGGCGCCATTGCCGGCGGCAGAAAGCTCGGCCTTGGCGCCGTGTGGAGCACGTTTTACGACATGCGGCGCTACGGGGGGCTGCAAGTGTTTCTGCGGGCCATGCTCGGCGGCGGCTCGATGGTGTTCTCCAGCACCGGGGAAGCGATCGGGGATTTTCTGGCCCGCGCCGACGCTCACGGCGTCACGCACATTTCCGGCACGCCCTCGCACTGGCGCCGCGCCCTGATGAGCCCTGCGGCACAGAAAATAGCGCCGCGTTACGTCCGCCTGTCGGGCGAGATCGCCGATCAGGCGGTACTCGAACGCCTGAGGGCGACGTATCGCGACGCCGACATCGCCCATGCGTTCGCCTCCACCGAAGCCGGCGTGGCGTTCGAGGTCGGCGACGGGCTCTCGGGCTTTCCCGCGAGCCTTGTCGAACAGCGCGGCGGCGCGGTCGAGCTGCGCGTCGCCGGGGGGTCGCTCTGCATCCGGTCGCGGCGCACCGCGATCGGCTATCTCGATGGGGCCATTCGACCGCTGTCCGATGCGGGCGGATTTGTCGACACCGGCGACATGGTCGCATTGCGCGACGGGCGGTTCCATTTCGTCGGCCGGCGCGACGGAACCATCAATGTCGGTGGATTCAAGGTTCACCCCGAAGAGGTCGAGGCGGTCATCAACCGCCATCCGAAGGTCGCCCTATCGCTGATCAAAGCCCGTTCGAGCCCCGTCACTGGGGCCGTCGTCGTCGCCGAGATCGTCGCCCGGGTCGGCAGCGACAATGGCGATGGGGAGGTCGATTGCGGGGCGCTCAGAGAGGAGCTCTTTGCCCTCTGCCGATCCGCCCTCGCGCCGTACAAGGTCCCCGCGGTCATCCGCTTTGTCTCCGCGCTCGGGGTCGGAGCCTCGGGAAAGCTGGTGCGCTCCGATGCGTAACATCATTGTCACCGGAGGGAGCCGCGGACTGGGCGTCGGCATTGCCCGCACCCTCGCCCGCGCCGGTTATTGCGTGATTGCCGTCGCCCGACGCACGAGCGAGCCGCTGGCCGCGGCCATGCAGCAGGCGGAAGCCGGAGCGCTGCACTTCCGGCCCTGCGATCTCGCCGACGTGCCGCAAATCCCGCATCTGGTCAGAGCCGTGCGAGAGGAGTTCGGACCGGTCTACGGCCTCGTCAACAATGCCGCATTGGGGACGAGCGGGATGCTGGCGACGATGCACGATGCGCAGATCGCGCGCCTTGTGCATCTCAACACGATCTCCCCGATCGTCATGACCAAGTACGTCGTTCGCTCGATGATGGTCGATGGCGGCGGCCGGATCGTCAATATCGCCTCGATCGTCAGCGCCACCGGGTTCAGCGGACTTGCCGCCTATGCCGCGACAAAGGCATCCATGGTCGGCTTCACGCGGTCGCTGGCGCGCGAGGTCGGTCCGCTCGGCATCACGGTCAACGCCGTGGCGCCCGGCTTTGTCGACACGGACATGACTGAGGGTCTGGCAGGGTCGCGGCGCGAGCAGGTCCTGCGCCGCAGCGCGCTGCACCGCCTCGCCGAAGTCGACGACGTCGCCGGCGCGGTCGAATTTCTGGTCGGCGAGCGGGCGCGCAACATCACCGGAACCGTGTTGACCGTCGATGCCGGCGGCACCGCCTAAAAGTCGCCGACGTTCACAGGCGCACCTTGCCGTCCCGGATGGCGCGATGGAGCGCCGCGTCGAGCCGCATGAAGGCCCCGAGCGACCGATCGTTGAAATAGAGAGGGTCGGCGATTACCGCGGGATCATACCCCTCCCTTGCGAGGTTCTGCTTCTGCGGCTTGAAGGTGGCCGTCATCTCGATTTTACCGCAGATTCGCAGAAATACCGGCTGGGCATAATCGGGCAGCCGCTCGGCAAGGCGAGCGCGGAAACCGGCCAGGTCGAAGTTTTTGCCGGTCACGATCGCGGCAAGGCCGGCGCGGCCTTCCGTACCGGGGACGGCCACGCCGCAAACCACGGCATCGACGATTCCAGGACATGCGGCAATGGCCTCCGCGACCTCCATCGTCGAGACGTTTTCGCCTTTCCAGCGGAACGTATCGCCGATCCGATCGACGAAGTAGAAATAGCCGCTCCGGTCCCGCCGCATCAGGTCGCCGCTGCGATACCAGGCGTCCCCGCGGGCAAAAACATCGCGCAGGATCTTCCGCTCGGAAGCCTCTGCGTCGGTATAGCCTTCAAAGCGGCCGCTCGGGCTCGCGCGGTCATCGGCAATCTTGCCGATCGCCTCGCCGGGCTCATCCACCGCGCAGCGGATGCACAAACCCTTGTCGTCGCGCAGCGGCGCGCCGGTCTCGGCGTCGAGCCTGACGAGCGCGACCGGAAAGCGGTGCGCGAGGTAGGGCGGGATCCGGCCGACGGCGCCGACTTTTCCCTCGCAATTGTAGAGAGAGAAACTGCCCTCGGTTGCCGCATAAAATTCCAGAACCTGCGGAATGCGAAAGCGGCGCTGCACGATGCTCCAGACGTCTCCCTGCATCCCGTTGCCGCAGCACAGCCTGAGGCGGTGCCGGGTTTCGCGCGGATCGGGCGGGGCGTTGACCAGGTAGCGGCACAGCTCGCCGATGTATTGGAAAAGCGTGCAGCCCTCCTCGACGATGTCGGCCCAGAAGCGGCTGGCCGAGAAGCGCTGCCGGATCACCACGCACCCGCCGGCGACGAGCATCGCTCCGGTGGCGACTACGCCGCCCGTGCTGTGATACATCGGCAGGCAGTCGTACATCCTGTCGGTCGGCCGGGCCGCCATCATGCCGGCAAACCAGTGGCTCCATTGCATCAGCCGAAAATGGCTGACAAAGGCGGCCTTGGGCAGTCCGGTGGTGCCGGAAGTGTAGAGGTAGAGCGCTCGGTCGTAGATCGACGGCGCTCGGCAATCGGCCGGGTCCAGCCTGCCGCGGCCGTCCGCCGCGATAGGATGATCGATCCGCGGCAGCCCGAACCCGTCGGTGCCGTGAACCCAACAGCGGATCTCCGGATCGAGACGCGGCAGCACGGCGGCGACAGCCCCGACGAGGCCGGCCCCGACGATGACGTGACGCGGCGCGGCGAGCTTGATCGCGTCTTCCAGCGAGGCTCCGACGAGATTGGTATTGACCAGCGCAACGATGCCGCCGACGCGGGTAATCCCCAACCAGATCGCCATGTAGTCCGGGCAATTCGCCATCACCAGGCAGACGACCTCGCCGCCGGCAAGCCTCTGCGCGAGCGCCCAGCGCGCATATCGCGCGACCCTGTCGGCAAGATCGCGGTAGCTCAAGCCTTCCTGTTCCGACGACAGCGCCGGTGCCGCGCCGAACCGGTCGGCCAGGTCTTCGATCAGGGTGGGAAGCGTAACGGACGGGTGATCGGCGATGGGCGCCGTCATTTCGAGCGCACGCCGCCAGGCGTCAGCCGAGGAAATGCCGTCTGGGTTGGGATTGATCGCCATTTCGCCGTCTCTCCGGATCTCGACCCGCAATGCCGATCATCGGCCGGCGCGAATATTTTCCTGATCCGGTTAAAGCAAGCTGAGCGGCTATCGCAGGGAACCGTTGCGCGATGAGGCACACACCCGGCGTCACAATTTGGGTGAGCGGCGCATTGTTCGCTGCCCTTGCCGTCGCTGCCGCCGCACTGGCGGCGCTTGGGCCGGATCGGCACGGCGTCGCGGCGGCGGTGACCTCGACGGCGCGGGTGGCCTTCGTGTTCTTCTGGCTCGCGTCTGCCGGGAATGCAATAGCGGTCCTGTTCGGTCCGCGTAGCGGGGGTCTGGGACGGCATGGTCGCGAATTCGGGCTGGCGTTCGCCGCCGCCTTGTCCGTCCATCTCGCGCTGGTCGCTTGGCTGTTCAAGATTTCGCTGCGGCAGCCCCTGGGAGATGCCGGCATCGTCTATTTCGGGATTGGCGCCCTGTGGACCTATGCGCTTGCGCTCTGCTCGGTCGCGGCGGTCCGGAGGGGCCTACCTCCGCGGATCTGGCCGATCCTCAGCGGCGTCGGAATCGAGTACATCTCTTTGTTGTTCTTCCTTGATTTCGTTGTCCATCCGATCCGGAACGGGTTCGGCCATCCCCTCGAATACGCCCCGTTTTCGTTTCTGGTGATTGCCGGCTCCCTGCTGCGTTGGACCGCGGCGGTGCGGCGATGGCGCACGAAGCGTCTCGCAGCTTGAAACGCCCAGGCGGCGGTTACGCCCGCATAAAGGCAAGCGCCTATAGTGCGCCCCGATGACCGCGCCTCCCGGGCAGCTTTTCACGAAAGCGGCCATGCTGAGTTGCAAACGCCGTGCCGTCTTCGCATGCGATCAGATATCAGCGGTTGAGAAAATGAACTTCTCTTTGATATGAGCGTTGCACACTCTGCCGGTTTACTGTCTCCGAGGGAAAATAAGTGAGGTCAGGCGCGACAATGGCGGCGCATTCCGCAGCCGGGCGGGGTGGGGAATGGCGCTGCCGCGCGACGGTTGCTCGCGGAAATCCCGCGCCCGCGTACAGAGGTTTCCCGCCGATGCAGCATTGCAATGACTGGTGAAACGGGGTGGAGGGAAGACGGCAAGACATTGCCCCAGGCCGCCCGCCGGCGGATGGCGCCAGGCTCCCTTCTTCCTGTCCCTGCCCGCCGCCATCGCCGCGGCTTTCTCGCCCTGCTCGGCCCGGGGCTGGTCACCGGCGCCTCCGACGACGATCCGGGCGGCATCGCCACTTTCTCGCAGGCCGGCGCGCAATTCGGCTTCGGGCTCTGCTGGGTCCTGCTGTTCAGCGCCCCGCTGATGGCGGCGATCCAGGAGATCAGCGCGCGCATCGGCCTCGTCACCGGAACCGGGATCGCCGGCAATATCCGCGCCCATTATTCGCCCTGGCTGCTGCGGCCAATGGTGGCCCTGCTGCTGATCGCCAACATCATCAATCTGGGGGCCGATCTCGGCGCGATGGGAGCGGCGGTGAGATTGCTCGCGGGCGGACCGGCGCGCGCTTACGTCGTCGGCTTTGCCGTCCTCAGCGCCGGGCTCGAGATCTTTCTGCGCTACGAGCGCTATGTCGCGATCCTCAAATGGCTGACGTTGTCCTTGTTCGCCTATGTCGCAACGGCACTGGCAGTGCGGGTGCCGTGGGCCGAGGTCGTCCGGGCGACCTTTGTGCCGCAGATTTCCCTGGGACGCGATTACATCGTCGTCCTCGTCGCCGCGCTCGGCACGACGATTAGCCCCTATTGCTTCTTCTGGCAGGCCTCGCAGGAGGCCGAGGACGAACGGGTCAGACCCGAGGCCAATCCGCTTGTCGCCGCCCCCGAACAGGCGCCGGCGGAAATCCGCCGCCTGCGCCTCGACACCTATATCGGGATGGGGTTCTCGAATCTGGTCAGCTGGTTCATCCTGGTGACGGCGGCGGCGACGCTGCACATGCACGGGATCACCGATGTGCAGACTTCGGAGCAGGCGGCCGAGGCGTTGCGGCCGTTCGCCGGGCCGCTGGCCTTTGCCGTCTTTGCCGCCGGCATCGTCGGCACCGGTCTGTTGGCGGTGCCGACCCTGGCAGGATCGGCCGCCTATGCCTGCGGCGAGGCGTTCGGCTGGCGGGTCGGTCTCGGCCGGCGGCCGCGGCGGGCCAAGGCGTTCTACGGCACGATCGTGGTCGCGACGCTGCTCGGCATCGCCATCAATTTCGTCCATATCGATCCGATCAAGGCGCTGGTGTGGAGCGCCGTCATCAACGGCGTCGTCGCCGTGCCGCTGATGGTCACGATGATGGTCATGGCGATGCAGCCGAAGGTCATGCGCCAGTTCACCCTGCCCCGTCCGCTGTGGGCGATGGGGTGGCTCACGACCGGGGTGATGGCGGCGACGGTCGTCGCGCTGGTATGGACCTCGCTGGGCTGAAGCGGGCGGTCGGAACGCGGCGGCGGAATGCGCTCCGCTGCGCTTGTCCGCCCTACGAGGATCGTGTGGGGCGGAAAAGCGCAGCGCATTCCGCCGTTTTCACTCCGGCAATTTCCAGCCGAACCAGTCGCACGCGGCCCGCCCCATCACGAGTTCGCGGTCGCGCCCCGTGAGCCACGGCAGTTCCTCGGTGAACATCGTTACGCATTGCCGCCACGAGCACGGCATGCGGGTGATGTCGGTGCCCCAGAAGAACCGCGTCGGCCCGAACGCGTCGTAGAGCCGGCGGATATAGGGGTGGATGTCGCGATAGGGATAGGGCTCGTTCGATTCGCCCGGCGCGCCGGTCGCCTTCAATGCGACATTGGGGTATTTGGCGAGCCCCGCGACCTCCTCGACATTGGCAAAGGCGGCTGCACCCTTGCCGCCGCGCTGCCGGCCGAAATGGTCGATGACCAGTTTGAGGCCGGGATGGCGCTCGGCGACCCGGGCAACCACCGGCAGGTGGCCGGAGGCCATCAACGCGATCGGGATCCCAGCCTGTTCGGCGGCCGGCCACAGCCAGTCCATCGTGCCGTCGGTCATCCAGGTCTGCTGGTGCGGCTGGGTGAAGGCGTAGCGCAGGCCGAGCATTCCGGGCCGGCTCTTCCAGCCGGCGATTAATTGCCGGCTTTCCGGCTTGTCGAGCGGGAAGTTGCCGAGAATGGCGAAGCGGTCGGGATAGCGCCGCGCCGCCGCCTCGGCGACCGTGCCGGAATCGGGGTCCCAGCCCGGCGGGTGAATGAGCGCCGCATCGACCCCGGCCGCGTCCATGTCCCGGAGGCACTCCTCGGCCGAATAGGACGAGACCTGGCGGTGCATCGGATTGGTTGGCGGCCCCTTCGACCACAGATGGATTTGCGCGTCGACGATCTTCATCGCGGTTCCCCTCTTGTGGTCTTCAGCGCGCCATGCCGGCGGCGTCGGCCGGCACGTCGTAGAAGGCAAGCGTCATCGACACCATCGTGTAATAGCCCATCAGGCAGATCACGTCGGTCACGCCGACATGGCCGAGCGCCTCGACCGCGCGGTCGTACAGACCCTTCGCCACCCAGCGCGCATTGGCGAGGCAGGTCGCCATCTCGTAGACGACCTGTTCGCGCGTATCGGTGAACGAGGTCGGCAGACCGGAGAGGATCGCCTCGACCTTGTCGGCCGGCAACCCGGCGGCCTTGCCGGCGCGCTCATGCGCGTTGGTCGGGTATATCGAATGCCATTTGCTGTTGATGATGCACACGGCGATCTCGCGCTCGCGCTCGCTCAGCGAGTAGCCGGTGCGGAAATAGGCCCCGAGCGGCCCCGCCGCCTTCGCCAGTTTGGGATTGTGCACCCAGATCTTGGTCGGCCCGGGCAGCCGCCCGCGCGTCTCGATCAACGAGCGATAGGCCTCCTGCTGCTCCGGCGTCATCTGTTCATAGGGGATCTCGGCATAGCGGCCGAAAGTCGGGGTCTCGGGCATGCTGCGTTCCTCCGCGGGCTGATGATCCGGCCCATCCTGCAACAGCGGCGCGGCTGGTGTCGACCCGCGAGCGCGACTTGACGAACGTGCCCAACCTCTCGTATAGGAGCGCCCATGAACAGAGTGGCGCAAATCTCGATGACGAGGCTCTGCATGGATGCCCGGTGCGGCAAAATACGGGGTCGTGAGGAGGTTCGTTTGCGCTGAATCCTCTGCGCATGGCGACGATTTCCAGGGCCCCGCCGGATACGGACGGGGCCCTTGCTTTTCTGTCCGAGAGTGCCCGGCGGGTCCCTGCGAACGAAGGACGCGGGGTCATGTTCGAGGCGTTGTGGCCGGAGCTGGGCAAAGCCCTTGCCGCCGGAGTGCTGGCCGGGGGCGCGTCTGCGGCGATGCAATGGGTGGCGGGGAAGGCCGTTCACGCCTTTCGCCCGGGCCGCACCCGCGGCCTGGCCGAGCCGGCGCGCATGGAACGTCGGCTGGCGGCGATCCTTGCCGCCGACGTCGTCGGCTATTCGCGCCTGATGGCTGCCGACGAGGAAGGCACCCATTCCCGCTTGCTGACCCATCGGCGCGAGGTCATCGAGCCGAAGATCCGCGAATATCGCGGCCGGATCGTCAAGAACACCGGCGACGGCGCTCTCGCCGAGTTCGCCAGCGCGGTCGACGCCGTGCGCTGCGCCCTGGCGGTGCAGCAGGCCATGCTCGTCCGCAATCAAGAGGTGCCGCAGGGCCGCCGCATCGAATTGCGCATGGGCGTCAATCTCGGCGACGTCATTGTCGAGCCGGAAGACATCTACGGCCACGCCGTCAATCTTGCGGCGCGTCTCGAAGGCCTCGCCGCACCCGGCGGCATCTGCATCTCCGCAGACACCTGGCGGCATGTGCGGGGCAGGATCGCGGCCGAGTTTGTCGATCTGGGAGAGCGAGAGTTGAAGAACATCGCCGATCCGGCGCATGTCTTTGCCGTCTCTCCGCCGGCTTGAACGACCAGGGTGCCGGCCCGGGCCGGCACCCGCGGCGGACACGGCCCGCTGGCCATCCGCCCGGCCTTGTTGTAGCCTCTGCCGGGCAAGCGGGCGGAGAAACGCGATGCCGGCGCGGAGCGGGAAACACTATTTGAACGGGCTGCGCGAGCAGGAACGGGAGGTCTGGCTCGGCGGCGAGCGGGTCCGGGACGTGACGACCCATCCCGGGCTCAAGGGCGGCGCGCAGGCGATCGCCGCGCTCTACGACATGCAGCACGACCCCAAATTGCGCGGGGCGATGACCTACGCCTCGCCGCAGAGCGGCGAGCCGGTCGGGCTGTCCTTTATCATCCCGCGCTCGCGCGAGGATCTCGAGCGCCGCCGCGACATGATGCTGGCCTGGGCGCGCGCCACCTGCGGCATGATGGGCCGCTCGCCCGACTTTATGAATGTGACCTTTGCCGCCTGGGCCGGGGCGGCGGACTACTTCGCCCGCGGGCGGCGCGAATTTGCCGACAATCTGGTCCGCTATTACGAGTATCTGCGCGAGAACGACATCACCTTGACCCATGCGCTGATCAATCTGCAGCGGAGCCGCACCGTCTCGGGCGTCTTCAACCTGCAAGAGGGGACGGCGCTTGAAGTCGTGCGCGAGACCGACGCCGGCATCGTCGTCAGGGGCGCGCGCATCCTCGCAACCCTTGGGCCGCTTGCCGATGAGATCGCGGTCTATTCGCCGCGCATGGCGCGCCACACCGACAAACACAGCCCGTTCGCGGTCAATTTCGCGATCCCTTGCGGCACCAAGGGGCTCCGCTTCCTGTGCCGCGACAGCTTTGACCAGGGCCGCTCGCATTTCGACCAGCCCCTCTCGTCGCGCTTCGAGGAGATGGACTGCATCGTCTTCTTCGACGACGTATTGGTGCCGTGGGAACGGGTGTTCCTGTTGGGCGACGTCGATCTGCTGAACGGCACCGCGACCTTGACCCATTCCTCGGCCCATTCGGCGCATCAGGGCGCCGCCAAGAACCTCGCCAAATGCGAGCTTGTGCTGGGCGTCGCCTTGTTGATGACCGAGGCCCTCGGCAATGCGCATCTGCCCCATGCCGAGGAGCGCATCGGCGAATTGATGCTGTACACGCAACTGACCCGCGCCGCGATGCGCGCCGCCGAGGCCGATGCCAAGCTCGACGAATGGGGGGTCATGTGCCCCGATCCGCTGTTGGTCGAGAGCACGCGCAACCTGTTCATGACCGCCTATCCGCGGATGGCCGAGATCCTGCACCTCCTCGGATCGAGCAGCTTTCTGCTGACCCCGAGCGAAGCGGATTTCAAGGGGCCGCTCGCCGACCACATCGCGCAATATCTCGCCACCGATACGATGGCGGCTCGCGACCGGGTCAAACTGTTCCGCCTCGCCTGGGACATTGCCGGCAGCGCCTTCGGCAGCCGCCAGGTCCTGTACGAGCGCTTTTTCGCCAGCGATCCGTTGACCCGGGCGCGCGCGATTGCCGCGATCTACCCGAAGCGGGAAACGATGGACCGCGTGCTCGGCTTTCTCGGGCGCGATGAGGAGGCATGAATGGAGTGGGGCGGAATAGCCTTTAGCCCCGGCGAAAGCCGGGGGAAGCGTATTCCGCCATTGCGGCACAGACCGAAGGTGAATGGAGGAAGCGATGAGCCAGAAACCGATGTATCTGCAGCACGTCAACCTATACGTGCGCAACGCCGAGCGCTCGAAACAGTGGTATGAGGATCTGCTCGGTCTGCACACCTACGAATATCGGCCGGGCTGGGCCGCCTTCATGTCGGCCGACAAAGAGCAGTCGCACGAGGTGGCGCTGATGCAACTGGGCGACGACGCGCCATTGCAGCAGAAGGGGCAGGTCGGGCTCAATCATATGGCCTGGCGGCTCGAAAGCCTCGACGACTTGAAGGAGTTCTATCACCGCATCAAGGCGAAGGGCATTCCGATCGACCACATCTCCGATCACGGCATCTCGCTCGGCATCTACCTGCGCGACCCCGACGGCAACGGCGTCGAGGTGTTCTATGAGATGCCGCGCGCCGAGTGGCCGGTCGATTACCATGTCTTCACCCGCGAGAAGACCGGCAACGGCCGCTTTCCGGGACCGTGGGACGCGGAACTGGCGGCGCAGCGTCAGGCGGCGCAATAGGGCGCCGGCCCGAAATGCCGGCGGCCGCGAGCCGGGACGAACAAATCGCCCGTCTGCTGTTGCGGCAGGATATCGAGGAGTTCCTCTACCGCGAGGCGGAACTCCTCGATGAGCGGCGCTATGGCGACTGGCTCGAACTCCTCAGCGACGACATCCGCTACTGGATGCCGATGCGGCGCAACGTCAAATTCGGCGAGGGCGAGCGCGAATTCACCCGCGAGGGCCAGGACATCAACTGGTTCGACGAGGGCAAGGACACGCTCATCCGGCGGGTGCGGCAGCTCGAAACCGGCATCCACTGGGCCGAGGAGCCGGTCTCGCGCATCTCGCATCTCCTCGCCAATGTCCAGCTCGGCGCGGTCGAGCCCTCGCTTGAGGCGCCGCGCGAGGTCGCGGTGCGCTGCCGGTTCCTGATTTACCGCAACCGCGTCGAGACCGAGACCGACATTCTCGTCGGCAAGCGCGAGGATCTGCTGCGCCGCGAGGACGGCGGCTGGAAGATCGCCCGGCGCAAGATCGTGCTCGACCAGAACGTCCTGCTGAGCAAGAACCTGACGTTTTTCTTCTGATTGAAACAATGAGGCCGTGAGGCAGTGAGATAGTAATTTCCCATTACGTGTCATCCCGGCGAAGGCCGGGATCCATGGCGGAAGTGGATCCCGGCCTTCGCCGGGATGACGGATAAAGCGGATACCCTACCGCCTCACTGCCTCATTGGTGAAAAGCTGACGGAGGCGGGTGTGAACAGCGCGCGCGATCAAGGCTACCGGCCGGGGCTCGTCGATTTGACAACCGGCGAGATCAGCCGCGAGATCTTCGTCAACGACAGCATCTATCAGCAGGAGCAGGAACGGGTCTTCGCCCGCGCCTGGCTCTTTGTCGGGCATGAGAGCCAGATCCCCAACCCGGGCGACTATTTTGTCTCGGGCATGGGCGAGGAATCGGTGATCCTCACTCGCGACCGTGCCGGCAAGATCCACGTTTTTCTGAATTCGTGCCGGCACCGCGGCATGAAAGTGTGCCGCTACGACGAGGGCAGCGCCGCGGTCTTTACCTGCCCCTATCACGGCTGGAGCTACGGGCTTGACGGCAGACTGGTCGGCGTCCCGTATTTTCGCGAGGCTTACCAGGGAAAGCTCGACCGCTCGCGCTGGGGTCTCGTCGAGGTCGCGCAACTGTGCTGCTACAAGGGCACGATATGGGCAAGCTGGGACCCTGAGGCGCCGCCCTTTCTCGAATATCTCGGCGAGTTTGCGCATTACCTCGATCTGACGCTCGACGCCTGGGACGGCGACGAGGGCGGCACCGAGGTCCTGGGCGGGATCCAGAAGTGGCGCATCCCGTGCAACTGGAAATTCCCGGCGGAGAATTTCAGCGGCGACAGCTATCACAACATCAGCCACCGCTCGGTCGATCTGGTCGGCATCGGCCCCTCCGGCGCGGGGCGGCGCGACATGCCGGAATTGTTGGCGGCGCGCAAGCTCCACGTCGCCGTCCCGCAGCGCGGGCATCAGGCCACCGTCTATCTGCTGCCGAAAACCGCGTCGACGCCGCCCGCCTATCAGCATTCCTCGGTCGTGTCCGACTATTTCCGCGAGTGCGAGGCGGCGCGCCGCCGCCGGCGCGGCGATTGGGGACGGATGATCGGCCTCGTCGGCGAAGTTTTTCCGAGCGCCGCGCTATTGTCGCGCCAGCCGCGCTCGATCGCGGTCTGGCACCCGCGCGGCGTGCACGAAACCGAAGTGTGGCGCTGGTATCTCGTCGATCGCGCCGCGCCGCCCGAGGTCAAGGACTTCCTGCGCCGCTATTACATCCGCTATTCCGGTCCGGCCGGGATGACCGAGCAGGACGATATGGAAAACTGGAACTACGCGCACATGGCGAGCCGCGGCACGATCGCGCGGCGCTATCCCTACAATTACGAGCAGGGCGCCGGCAGAGAGCGCATGGATTACGAACAGGACGGGTTCCGGATACCGGGAAGCGTCGCCGACGTCACCGCGGCGAAGTCGAGCGAGCACAATCTGCGCAATCTCTACCGCCGCTGGGCCGAGTTCATGGAGGCCGACAACTGGGGCGCGCTGGCGAACTGGCGCCGCACGGCTCCTGCCGAGGCGGCGGAATGAACGGAACGCAGGGCTACCGACCGGGGCTCGTCGATCTCGCCTGCGGCCGGATCAGCCGCGAAATCTTTGTCGACGACAGCATCTATCGGGAAGAGCTTGAGCGCGTTTTTGCCCGCGCCTGGGTCTTTGTCGGCCATGAGAGCCAGGTGCCGAACCCGGGGGACTACGTTGTTTCGGGGATCGGCGAAGAATCGGTGATCCTCACCCGCGACCGCGCCGGCAAGGTCCATGTCTTCCTGAATTCGTGCCGGCACCGCGGCATGAAAGTGTGCCGCTACGACGAGGGCAACACGGCGGTCTTCACCTGCCCCTATCACGGCTGGAGCTACGGGCTCGACGGCGGACTTGCCGGCGTCCCCTATTTTCGCGAAGCCTATGGCGGCACGCTCGACCGCTCGCGCTGGGGTCTCGTCGAAGTCGCGCAGCTCTGCTGTCACAAAGGCACGGTGTGGGCGAATTGGGACCCCGGGGCGCCACCCTTTCTCGAATATCTCGGGGATTTCGTGCGTTACCTCGATCTGACGCTCGACGCCTGGGACGGCGGCGAAGGCGGCACCGAAGTGCTGGGCGGAATCCAGAAGTGGCGCATTCCGTGCAACTGGAAGTTCCCGGCGGAAAACTTCTGCGGCGACAGCTATCACAACATCAGCCATCGCTCGGTTGATATTGTCGGCATCGGCCCCTCCGGCGCGGGGCGGCGCGACATGGCGGAGCGGCGCCTAGCGCGGCGCCTGCACGTCGCCTTCCCCGAACGCGGCCACCAGACCGGGCTCTACCTGCTGCCGCGGGACCGGCCGACGCCGGCCGCCTATCAGCATTCCTCGGTCGTGTCGGACTATTTCCGCGAATGCGAGGAGCACCGGCGCCGGCGGCGCGGCGAATGGGGCCGGGTGACCGGGAGCCCTGGCGAAATCTTTCCAAATACGGCCTTGCACCCGCGCCAGCCGCGCACGATCGCGGTCTGGCATCCGCGCGGCGTGCACGAGACCGAAGTGTGGCGCTGGTATCTCGTCGACCGGGACGCGCCGCCCGAGGTCAAGGACTTCCTGCGCCAATATTATATCCGCTATTCCGGGCCCGCCGGCCTCACCGAGCAGGACGATATGGAAAACTGGAATTACGCGCACATGGCGAGCCGCGGCGCCATCGCGCAGCGCTACCCGTATAATTACGAGCAGGGGCTGGGCAGCGAGGTCGAGAATTACGAGTGGCAGGGGCTCAAGATCCCCGGCCAGGTCGTCGATCTGAGCGCGGCGCAATCGAGCGAGCACAATCTGCGCAATCTGTACCGGCGCTGGGCCCAGTTCATGGAAGCCGGGAGCTGGGACGAACTGGCCACCTGGCGCCATCCCCGTCCCTCCGGCCAAGGGCGCAATGGGAACGGCGGATGAGCGAGATCGTCAACGTCCGGCTATTGGCGCCGGGCACCAAGCTCGCCCTCGTCGACGGCGCCACCGCCGAGGTCATCGCCAATCCCGGGGACGGGGTGTGGCTGTTCGCGCGCCTCTTGTCCGCGCCGGACAGTCCTGCCCGGGTCGGCAGCGAGGAAATGGTCTTCGCCCAGGACGTCGCCTCGGTGATCGAGGCGGATTGACCCTTTCTTGCGGCGCTGC
>DATFCQ010000296.1:0-5881 GCA_035252905.1 Allostellaceae bacterium
GAGCCCGAGCGCGCCGGCGTTCCGCCGCGCCGTCGCGATCGCCCCCGCGGCGATGTCGACGCCGAGCCCGCGCGCCCGCGGGAATTCCGACAGGAGCGCCAGCAACAGGCAGCCCGTCCCGGTGCCGAGGTCGAGAAACCGGAGGCCCTCGCCATTTTCCTCGACCCGTTCCCGCACCGCGGCGACGACGGTTTCGCTGTCGGGCCGCGGATCGAGCGTGTCGGCGGACAGGGCGAATTCGAGGCCCCAGAACTCGCGCCGGCCGAGGATGCGGGAGAGCGGCTCGCCCGCCGCCATCCGCCGCAGAATCGCCCGGCTGCGTTCGAGTTCGAAGGCCGGGAGCGGATGTTCGGACCGGGCCAATAATTCGGCCGGCGAGAGGCCGAGCGCGGCCGACAGGAGGCGCCGCGCCTGCCGGCGCGGCTCGGCAAACCCGGCCGCGGCCAGAACCTGCGCCGCCTCGGCGAGAGCCGCGCTGACGCAGGTTTCCCCCCTTTCTTGCACTCCCTCCCCCTTGATGGGGGAGGGCCGGGGTGGGGGTGATGCGGCGTCGACCCGGCGGCCCGCAATGAGGGAAGCTTGGCCCTTGGTTTCTCTGCTTTTCATCAACGGCGTCACGCCGCGACTGCAGCCAGCCGCGCCGCCTGGTCCTCGGACAGCAGCGCGTCGACGATCTCGTCGAGCGCCTCGCCGGAGAGCACCTTGTCGAGCTTGTAGAGGGTCAGGTTGATGCGGTGGTCGGTGACCCGGCCCTGCGGAAAGTTGTAGGTGCGGATGCGCTCCGAGCGGTCGCCGCTGCCGACCTGGCTCTTGCGCTCGGCGGCGCGGGCGGATTCGCGCGCCTGCCGCTCCCGTTCGTAGAGGCGCGCACGCAGTACCTTCAAGGCCTTGGCCTTGTTCTTGTGCTGCGATTTCTCGTCCTGCTGGATCACGACGAGGCCGGTCGGCAGATGGGTGATCCGCACCGCGCTGTCGGTCGTGTTGACCGACTGCCCGCCCGGGCCGCTGGCGCGGAACACGTCGATGCGCAGATCCTTGTCGTCGATGCGGACGTCGACCTCTTCGGCCTCCGGCAATACGGCGACGGTCGCCGCCGAGGTATGGATGCGGCCCGAGGCCTCGGTGGTCGGCACCCGCTGCACGCGATGCACGCCGGATTCGAATTTGAGCCGGGCGAATACGTCGCGCCCGCTGATCGAGGCGCTCGCCTCCTTGCAGCCGCCGAGACCGGTCTCGGACAAATCGAGGATCTCGAATCGCCACCCTTTGAGTGCGGCGTAGCGCTGGTACATGCGGAACAGATCGGCGGCGAACAACGCCGCCTCCTCGCCCCCGGTGCCGGCGCGGACCTCGACGATCGCATTGCGCGAATCGTCCTCGTCCTTGGGCAGCAGCGCCACCCGCAGCCGCCGTTCGAGATTGGGCAGGCGCTCGCGCAGGGCTCTCAGCTCGTCCTCGGCCAAGTCCCGCAACTCGCCGTCCTCGCCCGAGCGCGCCATGTCCTCGAGCGCCGCGATCTCTTCGCGCGCCCGGCGCAAGGCCGCGATCTCCTCGACGACCGCGGACAGCTCGCTGTATTCCTTGGACAATCTGGCGAATTCGGCGCCGCCGAGCCCGCTGCCGGCGAGCGTGTCGGAAAGTTCGGCATGGCGCCGCACGAGCTGTTCCAGGTGTTCTTCGAGTGCACTGGCCATGGTGCCGCCGCTCAAAGGCCGTGCAGGAACACAGGAACGCTGTCATTCCGGGGCGCGGGCGCAGCCTGCGAACCCGGAATCCATGCACACAAGCCCTCGAATGCCTTGCAAAAGCCGGTGTTCATAGATTCCGGGCCCGGCCTTGCAGGCCGTCCCGGAATGACGCGTTCTGCCGTAAGCATTCTTGACAAACCTCAGCCGAGGAGCGCCTTGAGCCGCGCCGGCAATTCGGCGAGCGAGACCTCGCTCTGCGCGCCGCTGTCGAGGTCGCGCACGGTCGCGGCATTACGCGCGAGTTCGTCCTCGCCCAACAGCACCGCGGCGCGCGCGCCGATCCGGTCGGCCCGCCTCAGCCGCCGCGCCAGGTTTCCCGAATAGCCGAGGTCGACGGCGATCCCCGCGCTGCGCAATTGCTCGGCAAGCGACGTCGCCGCCCGCTCGCCGGCCGCGCCGACCGGGACAACCGCGACCGGGCGCGGCGGCGAGGGCGGTTCGGCGATCAGCATCGAGAGCCGCTCGACCCCGGCAGCCCAGCCGATCCCCGGCATCCGGGGACCGCCCATGACCTCGACGAGACCGTCATAGCGGCCGCCGCCGAGCACGGTCCCCTGCGCGCCGAGCCTCTCGGTGACGAATTCGAAGGCGGTGTGGGTGTAGTAGTCGAGCCCGCGCACGAGGCGCGGATTATGGCGATAGGAAATGCCGAGGCTGTCGAGTCCGTCGCAGACGCGGGCGAAGAAGTCGCGCGAGGCTTCGTTCAGATAATCCGCAAAGGCGGGTGCGTCGGCGCTGACCCGCCTGTCGCCCTCCTCCTTCGAATCGAGGATCCGCAGCGGGTTGCGTTCGAGCCGGCGGCGGCTGTCCTCAGACAATTCCGCCCGCCTTGCCGAGAAATAGGCGACAAGTGCCTCGCGGTAGCGGGCGCGGCTTTCGGGATCGCCCAGGGTATTGAGTTCGAGCACGGTCGCCTCGCGCACCCCGAGCGCGTCGAGGATGTGGTGGCCCATCGCGATGACTTCGACATCGCCCTGCGGCTGCGCCACCCCTAAAAGCTCGACGTCGATCTGGTGAAACTGCCGGAACCGCCCCTTCTGCGGCCGCTCGTAGCGGAACATCGGGCCGCTGTAGAAGAATTTGAGCGGCGCCGCCTGCACAAGCCCGCCCGACAATACGGCGCGCACAATGCCGGCGGTGGCCTCGGGCCGCAAGGTCACCTCCTCGCCGCCGCGATCCGTGAAGGTGTACATTTCCTTCGACACGATATCGCTGGTCTCGCCGATCGGGCGCGCGAACACCTCGGTGAATTCGAAGATCGGCGTCGCGATCTCGGCATAGAGATAGAGTTCGGCGACGGCGCGCGCGGTCTCCGTGATCCAGCGATGGCGCCGCGCCGTCTCGGGCAGAAGATCCTGGGTGCCGCGCACCGGCTGCAACGGGGGCATGAAAAGATGCCTGTAAGGGTGCCTCTACAGGCGCCTATATAGGGGCCGCGCCATCGCCTGTCGATGCGACGCTTATCGCTTCAAGACCTTATCGATCTCGAAAAAGCTGCCCGTTGCGACGGGCGCGAGTTGTTCGAGCTGAGGCTTCCGCTTGCCGCTAAAATCGATCCACAACACATAGTCGAAGGTCCGCGGCCAATCGCGCCAGTACGGCCGCTGCCCAAAAATGTCGGGGCGGGTATCGAGCGATTTCGCCGCCTCAGGATCTGCACCTTTCATCAGCTCCGCAGGTGTGATCGGGATGGCCGCCGTCTGAGACACCGCCCGGTTCCGAGGAGTCATAGCGACCGTGGCCGCCTGGGTGAACAAGTACGGGAAAAACGCCGATCGATCGATCACGGCGAGCGCTCCCATATGCCAGAAAAGGACCGGCTGCAGCTTTGCCAGCAACGACGGCACGCCCGGCAGTCTCTGCGTTTCGACAGGGATAGGCGCCTCGACGATCAGAAGCCTTGTTCCGGGAACAATGACGGTTGATGCGCGTCTGAACTCGCCAAACCAGCGATCATAGTCGTGCCAGCTCTGCGATGTGGTCCAGACTCGCAATCCAAAAAGGACGAGAGCTGTCAGACTCAGCCCACGTTCAACCCATTTCCGCGAGAGTGTCCACTCGGTGCTGCCGATTAGCACGAATGGAAGCACGGCAGGTAGCCTGAGATCGGCCAACCAACTTCCATTGGCCCAATTCGGCATCAAGACCGCCGCAAGAATCAGCGCGCCAATTGGAAACCGCATTTGCGGCACAAGCTTGAGGCCGCCGCGCATGACCAAAAACATCAATAAGGCCCCTGCTCCGAACCAAATGCCGAAATCCAGAACTGTCGGCTGAACAGCGAAGGTCGCCGGTGCGAGCAGCGCATAGAGCTTGGCGCTCAGACCGCCATAGGCAGTATAAGCCGTCCTTACGTTAGCAAGGCTCTCGTACCAGAGGAGCAGTCCGGGAATGAACTGGAGGCAGATTACCGGGTAGGAAACTAGGTTCCGCAGTCGCAATCGCCCAAATTCGAACCTTAGCCCAAGCTCGTAGGCTGCCACCGTCAGGCCATAGAGCCCGAAAGCGAACACATGTAGTAGAAACAACAGGGCCGCAACCGCTGCGAATACCAGGATGCGAGGGACAGCTCGCCACCCACGGGTGGCGATCCAGCCGCTCAGCGCAAACAGATACGCAGCGATAGCAAATAGGCAGCTCACAAACCCCCAGAACAAAACTGCATTATAGACGAACAGCACCGACCATGCTGGCCAGATCGCGTACATCCTGTGCAATACCCGGTGCAATACCGCAGTCCCGGCAACGAGACCAAGCATAGTCAGCGCGACGAAAGTGCGTCCTGCCATGACGACCGACATTATCGTCGCCAGCGCCGGAACCACCAGATCCATTGCCAGATCCGGCAAGATCCGCCATTGCACAATGTAATTCCGAGCCAGTTCGGGGACCGTCGCCCGATGCACTAGGATCCACATGCGCGCGAGGTGATTGGGATAATCGACCAGCGGCGGCACCGTGGCACAGAGAAGCGGCGCAAGCATGGCCGCGGCAAGAAGGCCATATGCCACCGGATAGCGTGAGCTTCGTATCCCGCCCGTGCTCACTGCACGCCACATGGGGCGGAAAATACCACCCATCAAATGCGAGGCTTGCAGTTCACGCATCCTCTGTGGAATGCATGGCAGAGATGGCAAGCGGCATCGGCGGCCGCGGAGCAGCTGTTTCATCCTCTCAATTTCGGGCTCTGTCGGCGGGAGATTGTGGGTTCCGTGCTGTCATGACCAATGACGTGCCGAATGGGAAATCCAGTCTTCGCATAAAGCATTGCTCGGCAGCGAAGATGTTGAGGAAAATTCGGTTAAGCGCAGATGGCGGAAGAATGTCATCGTGCATGTGTCGTAGATGAAGAATTTTTTTAATAAGGCGGGTTGCCGCTATAAACGGAAATAAAAAAGTGTTAAAATATTGACACTGAATTTCGCAAAAACCAACCATTTTTGTTAATTTTGTAACCGACATCTTTGTATAACGGCGATAATGATGATTGCGCTCATCATGTTCACTCCACAAAAGCATGAAAGCTGGGACCGTAAATATCAAATATCCACCCGGCTTCAGCATGTCGCGGAGGGCGATGAGTCCGCCAAGATCGTCGGCTACGTGCTCCAGCACATCGAAGGCTGCTACAAGGTCGAAAGATCCCGATGTGAAGGGAATCTGATCTGGCAACCGTCCCGGCCGAACATCTGCAAGACTAGAACCCCGCGCGCATTCCAGACAGTACGGATGCGGTTCGAACGCTGACACGTCGCCGAATTTCGCCAGCATTTGCAGATTTCCACCAGTGCCGCAGCCTGCCTCTAGAACCTGAGCTCGCGTCGGAAGATTCAGCTCGTCGAGAATACTCGCCAGTATCAATCGTCTTCCGATGAACCACCAGTGGTGGGCTTCTATGGCCTGCATTTGCCGCAAGATGTCTCCGTCCATCTCTTATCCTTTTTCTAATATCTATTTTCCAAGCACGCAGATTGATAAAATAAAGAATTTATAGCTGAGAGCCCGTTTCGAAACTCATGAAGCACGGCCGAGGCGGCGAACAAGGATCATGACCGAGGCGGCATAGAGAAAGGCGCGCGCCGAGTTGAGGGTCGCCTCGCAGTCCTTTGCCAGCCTGCGATTGCGTCCGATCC
>DATFCQ010000297.1:0-4477 GCA_035252905.1 Allostellaceae bacterium
CGGCCGGCGGCGGTGCGGGAGCTGCGGCCGTGGCCGCGGCGACCAATGTCGCACCGCCGCCGCTGCCGGCAACCGCAAAGGCGACGCCGCCGCCGCTCTCGGTCA
Organism: Allostellaceae bacterium; assembly: GCA_035252905.1. Taxonomy (GTDB): domain Bacteria; phylum Pseudomonadota; class Alphaproteobacteria; order ATCC43930; family CGMCC-115725; genus AP-15. Next base: position 106 of record DATFCQ010000297.1, read on the forward strand.
GATCCTTGCGGACCGCCGCCACCATCGCGTCGAGATCGACGGGCGGCTTTGCCAGGGCTGCGGACAGCGACTGCGCCAGCGGCGTCGCCGTCGTCACTGCGGCGGTCTCGCTCGCAGTCATGGCAACATGGCCGGGAGAGAGCGCCTGGCCGGCGAGAAAACTCGCCAACGCCGCCGGCGCGGCGGACGGAGTATGCGGCCCCGCATAAGCATCGAGCAGGCTCAGCCCGACCCGCGTCCCGCGGGCAGCGATATCGAGAAAGGATTGCGCCGGGAGGCCCTCGGCCAAGGCATCCGACGGGCGTTCGAGGACGGCGCCGACCGGAAGCAGAAACACGCGGCCGTCGAATTCCACCACATGGCCGCAGAAATAGATCGCCACCGTCGGATGCGCGGCGGACGCCGCGCGGTGCGCCAAGTCGATCAGCATCGCACCCATTTCGCCGTTCGACGCATTGGTTTGCGCGATGACGTCAAAGCCGAGCGCGCGCAGCCGGGCTGCGATCGTCTGCGCCGAGACGAGACAGGCTGGTTCGCCCGGCAGAGTGCTGTAGGCCGCCTCGCCAACCACCAGCGCCAGCCGCTCCGTTGCCGCCGCAGCGGTTCGGCCGCCGCAGGTCAATATCAACAGGAAGGCCAGCGGCCACAGCCCGATCCGCCAAATAGCGAAGCCGCCGCCCCGTTCCCTGCCGATCCTGCGTCGTCCGGGCATGCCGATCCGGTTCCTTATCGGTCTATATAGCAAAGATGGCGAGGCCGGTGGCGATGTCTTAGAGCCCGTTTGAGTCGTCGTGTCGGCGGAATACGCTGTACTATTCCGCCCTACGCTCTGCGTTTGCTGGCAATGTAGGGCGGAAAAGCGGAGCGCATTCCGCCGGTTTGCCTTGTTAGGGGCGGCGTTATCGCGGCTGGCGCCGCATGAAGGCGGCACGCTCGGCCGGTTGCTCGATATGGTCGGCGAGCTTCGCCCAAAGCTCCGGCGCCGTCGTGCAGGAGGGAAGCGCGCGCCTCACCAGCACGCGGGCGATCGGTCCGACGACCCGCGCCAGTTCGACCACCGCCAATTCGACGGCCGTCGGCGGGATCGCGGTCTGCAAGGAAGCCGAAGCGGCGCCGGCCAGGGGCGCAGGCCCGCTGCCCTCGGCAGACGGCGGGGGCCGGGTCTGCATGGCGGCGGCGTACGCGCCGCATTCCCGCCGCGCCGCGCGCAGGAAATCCCGGCGCTCCTCGGGCGAGTCGATCTTTTCGGCCAGCAATTCGCACAGCCTCTCGACGCTCTGCGCCTTGCGCGCGGCGCTGTCGACCAGCACCTTGGCAATCGGCCCGACATGGCCGGCAAGCCGCCGCTGCAATATCGTCATCACCGCCGGGTCTGCCGCGCCGAGCCCCGTCGCGAGCCCTTCCGCCGCCGCGGTTCTGTCGGCCGGAGGCTTTCCGACCGAGAAAACCGCGTGACGCCGGCGGTCCTCCGAGGCCTGCAATACCGGTTCGACGGCGCCCGCAACCGCCGTCGCGACGTGATCCTGGAGGTCGAACCCCTCTTCGGGCGAGCCGTCAAAGCGATCGGCCCACAGATGCGCGCCGGTTTCCGCCTCGATCAACTGCGCCGTGATGCGCACCCGCCCTGCAGATTTGCGCACCGAGCCTTCAAGCACATAGCGGGCGCCGAGTTCGCGCCCGACGCGCTTCACGTCGACCGCCTGGCCCTTGTAGGTAAAGCTCGAATTGCGGGCGATTACGAACAGCCAGCGGATCCGGCTCAATACGGTGATGATTTCCTCGACCATGCCGTCGGCGAAATAGTCCTGCTCCGGGTCGCCGCTCATGTTCTGGAACGGCAACACCGCGATCGACGGCGTTTTCGGCAGGGACAGCGGGGCCTTTTCCGCCGGGGCCTCGGGCGCGGCGATAGGGATGCGGTAGACATGCACCGGGCGGGCGATGTTCTTGACCTTCTGCTCGCCCATGTCGTCAAAGGCGACGTCGAGCTTGTCGCGCACCTGGTCGCGCACGACTTGGCTGACGCAGACGCCGCCGGGCTCGGCCAGGGCTTCGAGACGCGCCGCGACATTGACGCCGTCGCCGAAGATGTCGTGCGGCTCGACGATGACGTCGCCGAGATTGATGCCGATCCGAAACGCGATGCGCCGCTCGTTCGAGGCGTCCCGCTCGCGGCCGAGCATCCCGCGCTGGATCTCCACGGCGCAACGCACGGCGTCCACGACGCTGCCGAATTCCGCCAGCAATCCGTCGCCGGTGTGCTTTACGGCACGTCCCCTGTGTTCCGTGATTTTCGGGTTCACCAACTCCCCGAGATGAGCTTTGAGGCGTTCGTGCGTTCCCTCCTCATCCGCTCCCATCAGGCGGCTGTAACCCGCAACATCGGCCGCAAGGATTGCCGCGAGCCTGCGCACGACCCGCTCTTCCGCCACAGGACTTCTCCTCCGGAGCGGAGGTTAGCACGCGCCCGCGGAATCGTCACGCACACGCGATGGTTCCGCCCGGTCGGCTCACCAGGGTCGGCACCTCCCCGGACTTGCCGATCGGCGGCGCGCGGTGAATATCAACCGCACCATCGCGGCAGAGCGAGGATGACATGGCTGAGAATATTCTATGCCTGAACGCCGGCTCTTCCAGCATCAAATTCGCGCTCTTTGCTCTCGCCGCGAACGACCGGCTCGACCTCCTCGGCCGGGGCGAGGTCGAGGGCATCGGCACGGCGCCGCGCTTTCTTGCCGCCGACGGGTCCGGCCATGCGCAACGCGTGCGGGAATGGCCCGAAGGCGGGGGGCGCGGCCACGAGGATTTCCTCGCCGAGATCATCGGCTGGATCGAGAGGAGCGGCGGCGCCGGCCGGATCGCCGCCGCCGGGCACCGCGTCGTGCATGGCGGCGCCGCGTTCCGCGCCCCGGTCGTCGTCGATGGCGGGGTCCTCGCCGCGCTCGAACGCCTCGTTCCGCTGGCGCCGCTGCACCAGCCGCACAATCTGGCGGCGATCCGCGCGCTCGCGGATTTGCGCCCGGATCTGCCGCAGGTTGCCTGCTTCGACACCGCCTTTCATCACAGCCTCCTGCCGGCTGCCGCGCGCTTTGCCCTGCCGCGCGAATGGGAAGCCGAGGGGATCCGGCGCTATGGCTTTCACGGCCTCTCCTATGAATACATTGCGAGCGCCTTGCCGCGGGTCGCCCCCGCAATCGCCCTGGGGCGGGTCATCGTCGCCCATCTCGGCAACGGCGCCAGCCTGTGCGCGATGCGCGGGGGAGAGAGCGTCGATACGACGATGGGATTGACGGCGCTCGACGGGGTGCCGATGGGCACGCGCTGCGGCGCTCTCGATCCGGGCGTCATTCTGTACCTGCTGCAGCAGCGCGGTCTCGACGCGGCGGCGGTCGAGGATCTGCTCTACCGCCATTCCGGCCTCCTCGGGGTGTCCGGGGTGTCGAGCGACATGCGGGCGCTGCTCGCCAGTCCCGACCCGCGCGCCGCCGAAGCGGTCGATCTGTTCGTCTTCCGCATCCTGCGCGAAATCGGGGCGCTCGCCGCCGTGCTCGGCGGCCTCGACGGGCTCGTCTTTACCGCCGGTATCGGCGAACACGCCGTGCCGGTCCGCGCCCGCATCTGCGCCGGCGCGGCGTGGCTCGGCGTCGCTCTCGACCCCGCCGCCAACGCGGCGGGCGGCCCCTGCATCACCCGCCCCGAAAGCCGGGTCTCGGCCTGGGTCGTGCCGACCGACGAGGATCGGATGATCGCGCAGCACGTGCGCCGCCTGATATGCAACCCCGCCGCGGCGAAGCGTTGATGCAGCAGGAAGTGGATGGAACCGAGTCGATGAAAGCCTGCGATGTGATGACGCGCGATGTCGCGACGGCGCGCCCCGACACGCCGCTGCGCGAGATCGCCGCTCTGCTGCTCGCGCATGCCGTCAGCGCGGTGCCGATCGTCGACGATGACGGCAGGCCGGTCGGCATCGTCGCCGAGGGCGATCTCGTCGGCCGCGACGAGCGCGCGAGAGAGGCGCGCCGCGACTGGTGGCTGATGCTACTGACCGAGGGGTTGACCGAGGGCAGCGAACGCAGCGCCGATCTCCTCGCCAGCCTGCACCGGCCGGCGGAGAAGGCGCGCGAGGTCATGTCGGCGCCGGCGGTCACGGTCGAGGAGGACACCGATATTCACGAAGTCGCGCAGCTCCTGGCCGATTATCGCATCCGGAGCGTGCCGGTGGTGCGCGACGAGCGCGTCGTCGGCATCGTCAGCCGCGCCGATCTGCTGCGCGCCTTTGCCGTCTCGGGGTCCCCGCGCGAGCACAGCTCGCGCGGGGCTGGGGAACCGGCCGAACCGGCGCGGGCCGCGGCGGCGGAGCCCGCGTCCGGTG
>DATFCQ010000298.1:0-12065 GCA_035252905.1 Allostellaceae bacterium
GGTCGGCGCGGATCAACGGCGCGTCCTGCGCCGCGCCGCCGTGCCGATGGCTCAGGGTATGAGCGAACCACACCCCGCCGGCAAATGCCGTCATGACCAATAAGACCAGCGCGGAAGGCAACAGGCCGCGCGGCAGCAGGCGAACTTGCGGCGCGCCGATGCCCGCGGCGCGCTCGTTCGGATCGACCGAGCCGAGAGGGTAGGACATCACTACATCTCCTTGACCGGCTCGACGCCGAAAACGGCGAGACCGGAGGCAATGACGAGGGCGACGCCGCGCACCAGAGCGAGGCGCGCCAGGGTCAATCCCGGATCGGAAGCGAGGATGAAGCGCAACGTCGCCTCGTCCTTGCCTTTTGTCCACAAGGTGTGGAACTGCGCCGCCAGCTCCTGCAGATAAAAGGCGATGCGGTGCGGCTCATGCGCTTCCGCCGCCGCCTCGACGAGGCGCGGCCAGGACGCAAGGTGGCGGATCAGCGCCAGTTCCAGCGGGTCGTCGAGGCGGTCGAGCGGCGTTGCCGCCAGAAGCGCGTCGGCCTTGTCCTCGGCCAGTTCCGGAAACTGCGCTGCCGCATGCCGCATCACCGAGGCGGCGCGGGCGTGGGCATACTGGACGTAGAAGACCGGATTGTCCTTTGACTGCTCGGTAACCTTGGCAAAGTCGAAATCGAGGGTCTGGTCGTTCTTGCGCGTCAGCATGATGAAGCGGAAGACGTCGCGACCGACCTCGTCGACGACCTCGCGCAATGTGACAAAGACCCCGGCCCGCTTCGACATGCGCACCGGCTCGCCCTTGTCGAACAAGTTGACGAGCTGACAGATCTTGACGTCGAGCGCGGCAGCGCCGCCGGTTGCCGCCCGCACGGCGGCCTGCATGCGCTTGACGTGACCGCCGTGATCGGCCCCCCAGACATCGATCATGGTGTTGAAGCCGCGGCGGAACTTGTCGCGGTGATAGGCGATGTCGGTGGCGAAGTAGGTCAATGAGCCGTCCGACCGTTTGACCGGGCGGTCGATGTCGTCGCCGAACCGGGTCGCGCGAAACAACGTCAACGGCCGCGGTTCCCAGTCGTCCGGCGGCGGCTTGCCCTTCGGCGGCTCCAATACGCCTTCATAGAGCAGCCCTTGCCGCTGCAACTCGGCGAGGCAATCGGCGACGGCGCCGTTCTCGACCAGCTCCCGCTCGGACGTGAACACGTCATGGCGGATGCCGAGCGCCGCGAGATCGGCGCGGATCAGCGCCATCATCTCGGCGACGGCAAAATCGCGGATCGGGGCGAGCCATTCCGCCTCGGGCCGGCCGAGCCATTTCTCCCCGTCGCGCCGGGCCAGAGCGCGGCCGACCGCAACCAGATACTCACCGGGATAGTAGCCTTCGGGGATCGACCCCACCGCTTCGCCGAGCGCCTCGCGGTAGCGCCGATGAACCGAGCGGGCGAGGACATCGACCTGCGCCCCGGCGTCGTTGATGTAGTATTCGCGCGCGACCCTGAACCCGGCCTTCTGCAGCAGGGACGCGAGCGCGTCGCCGACGACGGCGCCGCGCCCGTGCCCGACATGCATCGGCCCGGTCGGGTTGGCCGAGACGAATTCGACGTTGACCCGCTCGCCCTGTCCGATCGTCGAATCGCCGAAGGCGGTGCCGGCTTCGAGGATCGCGCGCAACTGCGCATGCCAGACCGCAGGGGCGAGGCGGATATTGAGAAATCCCGGCGCCGCCGCCTCGACCGCGAACGCACGGCCGCGATAGGCGCCGGTCGCAAGTTCGCGGCCGGCAAGCGCTTCGGCGAGGCGGCGGGCCAGCGCCATCGGGTTTTCCTTGGCCGGCCGGGCGAGCACCATCGCCGCGTTGCTGGCGAGATCGCCATGGGAAGGGTCGCGCGGCGGTTCGACCGCGACCCGGCTGAGATCAAGCCCCGCGGGCAGGCCGCCCGCGGCGATCAGCTCCTCCAGCGCGGCCACGAGGAGCCGGCGGAAATCGGCGAAAATATCGGTCATCAGAGAAATCTAGGGAGCGGACCCGAGATTTGGTATCGCCGCGCCCTCACCCGCCTCGCTGCGCGAGGCACCCTCTCCCGCATTGCGGGAGAGGGTGGACCAGCCCGCAGGGCTGGTGGGTGAGGGCTCGTCAGCGCGATCATCGGTCGGCTTTTCGCTACGTCGGGGCGTAGGTGTCGAACAGGCGGTGGTGCTCGTCGAGGGCGAAGCGGTCGGTCATCCCGGCGAGATAATCGGCGGCAACCCGCGCGGTCTGCGGTGCGTCCGGGCCGGCGGCGAGCTGGCGCCATTCGCGCGGCAAGGCATGCGGCTCGGCGAGATAGAGCGCGAACAGGTCGTGCACGACGCGCCGCGCCTTCGCGCTCATCCGATTGACCCGATAGTGCCGGTACATGCGCTCGAACAGAAAGGCCTTCAACGTCCGGTCGTGCTCGCGCATTTTTTCGGAAAAGGCGACGACCGGGTGCGAGAGGGCGCGGACGTCGTCGGCTGAACCCACCCTTGCCGCAACGAGCCGCGCGCGAGTCTCGGCGACGATGTCGCGCACCATGCGATCGACAACCCGGCGGATCGCCTCGTGCACGAGGCGCGCCTCGTCGAGGCCGGGATAGCGTGCCGCGACCTCGCCGAAGATCGGCCCGACCAGCGGCAAATCGGCAAGGTCGGCGACCGTGAACAGGCCGGCCCGCAACCCGTCGTCGAGATCGTGGTTGTTGTAGGCGATGTCGTCGGCGACCGCGGCGACCTGCGCCTCGCCGCCGGGGAAGGTGTCGAGACCCAGGGGGTGCAGGCGGTCGTATTCGGCGATCGTCGGCGGCACCGGGCGGCCGACATTCGGACTGATCAGCGGCCCGTTGTGCTTGACCGTGCCTTCGAGCGTCTCCCAGGTCAGATTGAGCCCGTCGAAATCGGCGTAATGGCGTTCGAGCCGGGTCAGGATGCGCAAGGTCTGGTCGTTGTGCGAGAAGCCGCCAAAGCGCGCCATCTCGGCATCGAGCGCCTCCTCCCCGGCATGGCCGAACGGGGTGTGGCCGAGATCGTGGGCGAGCGCCACCGCCTCGGCGAGATCCTCGTCGAGGCCCAGGGTGCGGCAGATCGTGCGCGCGATCTGCGCCACTTCGAGGCTGTGCGTCAGGCGGGTGCGGTAATGGTCGCCCTCGTGATAGACAAAGACCTGGGTCTTGTAGGCAAGCCGCCGGAACGCCGTCGAATGGATGATGCGGTCGCGGTCGCGCTGGAAGGGCGAGCGCATGTCGTGCTCCGGCTCCTTGTGGAGCCGGCCGCGCGAGGAATGCGGCGTCGAGGCGAACGGCGCGGTCGGCCGAAACATGAACAAAGTCTACGCGCTCGGCCTCTACCCGTCCATCCCGGGCGTACAAGCCAGAGTTGCCGCGACGCCGCAACAGCGCCTGCAAAGCGTGTCAGAACGCGGCAATCGCGCGATTCGTAAGAGGGCAGGTGAAGCATGAACAGCGACAGCGAAAGGGTAGAGGGGGCGGGCGCCGAGATCGCCGAGACAACGGCGGTCTTTGAGGGTTCTCATCTGCGGGTCGATCGCGTCCGCTTCCGCCACCGCCTCTATTCCGGCGAATGGAGCGCGATGCGCGATTACGAGGTGTTGCGGCGCGGCGAAGCGGTGGCGATCGTGCTCTACGATCCCGAGCGCGACGCGGTCGTTCTGGTCGAGCAGTTCCGCCTGCCGGCGCTCATCGCCGGCGCCGCGCCGCGGCCGCTCGAAATCGCCGCCGGCCTCATCGACGGCGACGGCGAGGCGCCGGAAGCGGTGGCGATCCGCGAGACCCGGGAGGAGACCGGGCTCGAACTGATCGGCGCGCCGCTCGCGATCCAGCGCTATATGCCGTCTTCCGGCGGCTCCGACGAATGCGTCTTTCTGTTTTGCGGCCGCGTCGACTCGCGCCTCGCCGAGGGCGTCCACGGTCTTCCCGACGAGCACGAGGACATCCGCGTCGTCGTCAAGAGCCTGGCCGAGGTCGAGGAATTGCTCGACGAGGGCGGCATCGAGAGCGGCCACAGCCTCGTCGCGCTGTTCTGGCTGCTGCGCCACCGCACGCGCCTGCGCCGGCTGTGGAGCGCTCCGGCAATCTGACGGCTACGCCGTACGCGGCAGCGAGCCGGGCGCGAACGGCTTGAAATGGCGGCTCAAGGCGAGGCCCTGGCGCTGGTAGGAGGAGCCGATCGCGCTGCCGTAGAGCTTGTCCGGCCGCGCCATCAGCCGCTCGTAGACGAGCCGCCCGACGATCTGGCCGTGCTCGATCAGAAACGGCACCTCGTGGCAGCGCACTTCGAGCACCGCGCGGCTGCCGCTGCCGCCGGTCTCGGCGACGCCGAAACCAGGGTCGAAAAAGCCGGCGTGATGGACCCGGAACTCGCCGACAAAGCTCAGATAAGGGAGCATCTCGGCGGCGTGGTCGGGCGGCACCGCGACCGCCTCGCGCGAGGCGAGGATGTAGAAGTCGTTGGGATCGAGCACGATCCCGCCATTGTCCCCGCGGCCCTTGCGGGCGACGACCGGCTCCCAGAAGTCGAGCGGGTCGTAATGATCGCGGCGGTCGACGTCGATGACATCGGTATGCCGCCGCGCCCGGTAGCCGACAATGCCGCTCGTCGGGTCGCCCTTGACGTCGACGGTGAAGGCGAGGCCGTTCTTGATCGCCTGACCCGCCGACCCCGCCTGCGCCTCGACCGGCGGCGGTTCGAGCAACCCGACCTCGTCGTTGAGCCGGCGCAGGGCGGTGTCGCTGAAGACGGGGGTGCCGCGGCGGATGCGCAACTGCACGAGGCGCGAACCGGTGCGCACCAGGATGCTGAAGGCGCGCGGCGACAGTTCGGCGTAGAGCGGTCCCTTGTAGCCGTCGCGCACGCGGTCGAACTCGGCGCCGTGATCGGTGATGACGCGGGCGAAGACGTCGAGCCGGCCGGTCGAACTCTTCGGGTTGGTGACGCCCGAGGTGCGCTTCTTGAGCGCCAGCCGCTCGATCAGCGGCACGATGTAGACGCAATCCTTTTCGAGCACCGCGCCCCCGGCGAGGTCGATCCGGTGCATCGACATGTGCTCGAGCTTGTCGGCGACGCTCGCCCGCGCCCCCGGCAGAAAGCTCGCGCGCACCCGATAGGCAACCGCGCCGAGGCGCAGATCGAGGCTCGCCGGCTGGACCTGGTCTTCGGCGATCGGTTCCTCGGCGCGGACCTCGCGCCCCAGCTCGACCGCCTCGCGCAACAGCTGCGACGGCAATAGGCCGGTAGTCAGCGGCCTCTGCGGCTCGGTCTCGGTCTGCGGGGCGGGAGGGAGCCCGTCCCGCGCGGGCTCGGTCATCAACTCGGGTCCCGACAGGCGGCAGTCGCGCCGTTCTAAGCCAAGCCGGCGTCCGCGAAAATAGATTACGATATCCGCCACCGCCGGCATCCCGAGGAACGTCTATGCCTTCCGACACGAAGACGCTGATGGAGAAGATCGCGGCATTGCCGCCCGAGCGGATCGCCGAGATCGAGGATTTCGTCGATTTCATTCGGCTGCGGGAACAGGAACGCGCGCTGATCCGCGCCGCCGCTGCGGCCAGCGCCCCGGCTTTCGCCGCAATCTGGGACAACCCGGACGATGCAGCCTACGATGCCCGATAAGTTCGGCGATATGGTCCTGGCGCCGCCTGTCCGGCCCGGCTTGCCCTCGCCCGGCCCGGCCCGATAGAAGTGGTGCCGCGAAACCCTGGCGGCGGAGCATGGCATGACTATCCGCGACGGCTTTATCGGAACGATCGGCAACACGCCCCTGATCAAACTCAGGCGCGCCTCCGAGGAGACCGGGTGCACGATCCTCGGCAAGGCCGAGTTCCTGAACCCCGGCGGCTCGGTCAAGGACCGCCCGGCGCGGCACATGATCCTGGAGGCCGAAAAGCGCGGCGAATTGCGGGCCGGCGGCGTCGTGGTCGAAAGCACCGCCGGCAATACCGGGATCGGGCTTGCGCTCGTCGCCAACGCCCGCGGCTATCGCACCGTGATCGTAATTCCGGAGACCCAGAGCCAGGAAAAGAAGGATACGCTGCGTCTCTGCGGCGCCGAACTGATCGAAGTGCCGGCGGTCCCCTACAGCAATCCGAACCAATATCAGCACGTCGGCAGGCGCCTTGCCGAGCATTTGCGCAAGAGCGAGCCCAACGGCGTCCTCTTCGCCGATCAATGGAACAATCTCGACAACCGCAAGGCCCATTACGAGACGACGGGTCCGGAGATCTGGCGGGACACGGACGGACGGATCGACGGCTTCATCTGTGCGATCGGCACCGGCGGCACGCTCTCCGGCGCCTCCACTTTCCTGCGCGAGCGCAACGAGAACATCGTCATCGGCGTTGCCGACCCGTGCGGCGCCGCGATGTATGATTTTTTTACCCGCGGCGAGGCAAAGGCGTCGGAGGGCAACTCGATCACGGAGGGCATCGGCCTCGGGCGGGTCACACCGATCATCGCCGACATCCACGTCGACAAGGCCTACGTGGTCCCCGACTCCGAGGCGATACCCTATCTCTTCGACCTCGTCGAGCATGAGGGCCTGTGCCTCGGCGGATCCACGGCCATCAACGTCGCGGGTGCGGTGCGCCTCGCCAAGGATCTCGGGCCCGGTCACGTCATCGTCACGATCCTTGCCGAGCATGGCTCACGCTCTCAATCGAAGCTGTTCAACCCGGACTTCCTGCGCGCGCACGAGTTCCCGGTACCGGCCTGGCTGGAGCGCAAGTCGAAGATCGGGGTGCCGATCGAAGTCAGGCAGGACGGTTGACCCGATGACCGAGCTGTTGTTCCGCGACGACGCCTATCGGCGCAGCTGCGAGGCGCGCGTCATCGCCGCCGAGCCCGGCGGCATCGTCCTCGACCGCACGGTGTTCTATGCCGCGGGCGGCGGCCAGCCCGGCGATACCGGCGTATTGCGCCTTGAGGGCGGCGGCGCGATCGCGATCGTCGATACGGTCAAGGGCGCAGATGGCGACGAGGTCGTGCATGTGCCGGCGCCGGGCGCCGCCCTCCCCGCCCCCGGCGCCGCGCTCACGGCCGAGATCGACTGGGAGCGGCGCTACCGGCTGATGCGCATGCACAGCTGCCTGCATCTCCTCTGCAGCCTCGTCCCCGGCGCGGTGACCGGCGGCCAGGTCAGCGACGGCCGCGGCCGGCTCGATTTCGACGTGCCCGGCGCGAGCCTCGACAAGGCGGCTCTGGCCGAGCGGCTCAACGACCTGATCGTCGCCGGACATGCGGTCGCCCCGCGCTGGATCAGCGACGATGAACTCGCCGCGCGGCCCGAACTGGTGCGCACAATGTCGGTGAAGCCGCCGATCGGCAGCGGGCGGGTGCGCCTCATCGACATCGCCGGGATCGATCTGCAGCCCTGCGGCGGCACCCATATCCGCAACACCGCCGAGATCGGCCCGATCATCATCGGCAAGATCGAGAACAAGGGCCGGCAGAACCGCCGCATCAATCTCGCCTTTGCATGAGCGCCGGATGAATGAGATCCGCCCTTATCGCGAGGCCGATCTCGACGCCGTCGTGGCGCTGTGGCGGGAGTGCGGGCTGACCCGACCGTGGAACCCGCCCGCCGCCGACATCGCCTTCGTCCGCGCTTCCGGGCACGGGGAATTGCTGATCGCTGCGGACGGGGAGCGCCTCTTCGGCACGGTCATGGTCGGCCATGACGGCCATCGCGGCTGGGTCTATTACATGGCCGTCGACCCGACGCGGCAGCGGCAGGGGCTCGGGACCCGACTGCTGCGCGCCGCTGAGGCGTGGGCTGCCGCCCGCGGCGTGCGCAAATTGGAATTGATGATCCGCGAAACCAACGAAGCGGTTGCGGCGTTCTACGCGCGCTGCGGGTATCGGAGCGAACCGGTCAGAGTGATGAGCCGCTGGCTCGACCAGGCGGAGGCGTGATGGCCCGGCTCGACGACGTCATTACCTATCTCGAAATGCGCGCGCGGCCGACGGGAAGGCGCGTCCCGACGCCGCTGGACAAGCTCGCATTGATGCGCGCCGAGAACTGCACCGCCTCGTTCTATCGCTGGCTTTACGCCGCGGTCGGCGAGAAATGGCTGTGGTTCGAGCGGCGCCTTCTCGACGACGCCGCGCTCCTCGCCCAGATCGACAAGCCGACGATTGCGATTTTTGTGCTCTATGTGCGCGGCGTCCCGGCCGGCTATTTCGAACTCGATACCGCCGCGCCGGACGAGACCAAATTGTGCTATTTCGGTCTTGTCTCCGAATTCATCGGCCGCCGGCTCGGGCCTTATCTGCTGCAGGCGGCGATCGACGAGGCATGGACGCGGCCGATCACGCGCTTCTGGCTGCACACCTCGACCTTTGACCACCCGAAGGCGTTGCGCGTCTACCAGCAGGCCGGGTTCACGGTCTACGCTCGCCGGCGGATCGCGTTCGAGGACCCGCGCCTGACCGGTTATCTGCCGCGCACTCTCGCCCACCCGCTGTTGCCGCCGCTCGGCCCGGGATAGCCCTCACCCGCCTCGCTCCGCTCGGCACCCTCTCCCGCACTGCGGGAGAGGGGGGACCAGCCCAAAGGGCTGGTGGGTGAGGGTATAGGGTGGACTCTATGCCTCAATCCCGAGCAGCTTCTGGGCGGTGCCGCCCAAAATCGCGATGCGCTCGTCGTCGGAGAGGCCCGGGATCGACAGGATGTGGTCGACCGGCACGCGGTTCCACGGGAACGGGTAGTCGGTGCCGAGGATCACCTGGCCGGGGCCGGTCTCGGCAATCAGGTGGCGCATCGCCTCGCCGGTAAACATGATCGTGTCGAAATAGAGCTGGCCATCTTTCAGGTATTGGGTCGGCTTTTTCTTGGGCAGCGGCCCGACCCGGTCCGGGAAGGTCGTGCAGACCGCATCCGAGCGGTTGGCGTAGGACGGCAGGAAGCCGCCGCCATGCGCGGCGCAGATCTTGAGCCCGGGAAAGCGGTCGAGCGTCCCTTCGAAGATCAGATGCGACAGCGCGATCGTGGTTTCGAGCGGGTTGCCGATCGTGTTGGTCAACAGCCCGCTGCCCTTGAGCCGGCCGCTCGGCTCCAACTCCCGGGTGCCGAGCGGATGCAGGAAGATCAGGATGCCGAGTTCCTCGGCCTTGGCCCAGACCGGGTGAAATTTCGGGTCGGCCAGTTCCTGTCCGGCGACGCTGCCGCCGATCGACAGGCCGCGCAGCCCCAGTGTCTTGATCGCGTATTCGAGCTGCTCGACGGCGAGCTGCGGATGCTGCAAGGCGACCGTGGCGAAGGCGACAAAGCGATCCGGCGTCGCGGCGCAGAACTCGGCAAGCTTCTCGTTCTGGATTTTGATCAGTTCGGCCGCCGCGTCGCGCTCCGCACGATACCAGTAGGGATTGATGCTGAGCGCCTCGACGTCGACCCCCTGTTCGTCCATCGCCTGGATGCGGTCGGCCAGATTGCTCCACAGCAGACCCGGCGCTTCGAGCGGGTGGTTGATCACCGCCGCCGCCTCGGGGACGATGCAATGGGCATGGATGTCGACGGTCTTGACGCGCTTGCCGTTGACGACGACCTCGCGTCGCCGCCCTGATCCCGGCGTCGGCGCCGAACCCGCGCCGCCCAGGCTGCACCCGACAAAGGCGAGCCCCGCCAGGGCGCTCGTCAGAAATTCCGTACCGATGACCATGTTCCCCTCCTCGATCGATTGATCCCGATTGGCCGACCGGCCTAGCGCCGGGGTTTGGTGCCGACCGCGCAATGCAGCGGGTGAGCCATGAACAAAAGATCCTCGGCCGCGGCCTCGTCGCGCCGGCGCCGCCACAGCGGCACCTCCTCGGGTTCGAGCACCGACAATACCGCGTCCTCGCGGTTGCGCCAGATCGGGCGGCCGGGCCGGTCGAGCGTGACGAGGCTCGGAAAGGCGACGAGATCCTGAAGGCCGGCACGGCGCATGCGGCGGTAGAGGCTCTTATCGGCGACCCCGTTGCGCGCGACCGAATAGGGCGGGCGCTCGACCTTGCAGCGCAAGGGCTCGGGGAGGTCGAGGTTCCACCATTGCCGCATGTCGAGCGCGCGCACGATAATGCCGACCCGGCCGCCGGGCCGGGTCACGCGCACGATCTCGGCAATGGCGCGCTCGGCATTGCACTCTTCGAGCACGGTGACCGAGTAGACGCAATCAAAGGACGCGTCGGCAAACGGCAAGGACTCGGCGTTGCCGGGGGTGAAGCGGATCAGCCCGTCCTGGCCCTGCGCCGCGGCCAAGGCCGCCGCCTCGCGCAACAGATAGGGGTTGGCGTCGGCCGCGGTGATCGGGTTCTGCGCGCCGAGCCGGCGCGCCAGCCGGCGAACGAGCGAGCCGGCGCCGCAGCCGACTTCGAGGATCGCCTCGCCGGGAGCGGGCGCCATCAGATCGATCAATGTCCGGAACAGCGCCTGATAGGTCGGCATGCGCGCCCGGTCTTCGAGCGAGGCGACGCCGCCGAGATGGGGACCGCCGAGGATCACCAATGTGAAATGCTCGGAGAGTTGCGGCAGGGCCGGGTCCCATTGCGAGGGCGCGAGAAAGAACGGCATCAGGACGAGCGCCGGCCCCCGCCCGAGAATACGGTAGGTGACGCCGGCATGGCTCCCCTCGCCCGCGGCGAGACGCGGCGCCGCGGCGCCGCCGATCGCGGCGAGAAAATCGATCATCGAGTGCGCGATCTCGTCGGTGCGGTCGGCGACGGCGTCGGCCCAGCTGCCGGCCGCCTCATACCCGGCGAGGACGACCCGCCGCGCCTCGGGCAGCCGTCGCAGGGCGCGCGCCGTCGTCTCGGCCGAAGGACCCTCTTCGGCGGCGATCATCAGGAGGCGCGGAGCGAGGCCGGCAAAGGGCGCGGGATCGAGCCGGCTCGGGACGCAGAAGACGAGCCCGGCAACCCGCTCCGCATGAGCGGCGGCAAGACCGGCGAGATCGCCCGGCATCGCGCTACCGAAACAGGCGGCCGACAAGCCGAGATGCTCGAGCAGCGCAACAAGCCGCTCGCTCTGCGAAAGATCCTCCTGTTGTCCTTGCGGCATCGATCCCCCTCTCGGCCGCTACTCTAAGCACGTTTTCGCCGGTCTGCACAGAAAGGCCCTCTCCGCCCGCTCGCGCTGAAAATCAAGTCGGGCATGGCGGGGTGCTACAAGCCCCTCACCCTCCCGCTTCGCGGGTCCCTCCCTCTCCCTCCCCGGGCTTGACCCGGGGATCAGCGGGGAGAGGGCCGGGGTGAGGGGCGGCAGCCTCTCTGCTGTTCTGGTCACTTGCCGGCTGCGGAGCCGTCGTCGCGGATGCTGGCGGCCTCGGCATAGACCTCGGTGCAGCCGGCCTCGGGGATGCACAGGCGGATCTTTGCGACTGTCCCCTGTTGCGCGATCACCTGTGCCTCGCGGCCTTTGACGAGCGGCAGGCAATCGGGCTGGTTCAGGGGATAGGCGAGATCGTTGGCGGCGAGCGCGCGCAGGACGCGCGCCAGTTTCTCCGGGGTGCGGCAGGCAAAGGTGAATTCGCGATGCACGACGGCCGGGGAATGCGCCGCGACCACCGCCGCCTTTGCCGCGGTCTCCGTCACATCCGGCGGCTTCGGCGCGGCCGCCGGCGGGTAGCCGCGCAGCCAGGCGATGCGCGCCTTGAAGGCGTGGGAAAAGCATGCAACCACCGCCTTGTCGGGGGCCGGCGCGCTGCCCTTTTCGGCAACGCCGCACGAGGTCTGATAGCTCTTGAGCCAATGTCGGCGGTCGTCGGCGAGCGCCTTTTTCTCGGCTTCGCCCGAGCGCGCCTTGGCCGCCTGATAAGCCTCGCGGCGCTGGTCGAAGAGCTTTTGCAGCCCCTGATCGCTGCAGATCACGGACTCGGCAGGGACGCTCGGGTTCGCGCAATCGAGAGCGTGCGCGCTGCCGCAGAGGGCGAAGGACGCCACTCCGGTCAGGATCGCCCAGCCAATAATGCGCATGCAGGCCTCATCGTGTTCAGCCCGGCGAATTTAACAAGCGCGCCGCCGCCTGCCGAGAGCGGGACGCGGCGCTGTGCCGTCAGGGCGCCGGCGGG
>DATFCQ010000299.1:0-29494 GCA_035252905.1 Allostellaceae bacterium
CGCGGAACTGCGCATGATGTAAACGACGGCGCCGAGCGGAAGCTCCGCGGCGCACAGGACCCCGCCCTCGGCGTCGACGGCGAGAGGCACCCGCAGCCGGTATCCGGCCCCGGCGTCGATGCCGAGCACGTTGTGCAGAAAGAACGGGATCGGGTCGGCGCGGTCGAGGCGCTGACCGGTCCGCTCCGCATGCTCCTCGAAGGCTTCGATCGCAGGCAGGCCGTTGAGCCCGACAAGCCGCATCCCCGCCGCCTCGGTGACCCGCAGACCCGCGCTGGCCGGCACCCAGCCATGGCTGACGCCGATCCCGATCGGCTTTTCCGAGAGGATTTCGAGGGCGACCGCCGCATCGGTGAAGGCCCGCGTGCCGAAAAACACCTCGGTGCGCCGGAATTGCGCGTCGTCTCCGGCGCCGCCGCCGACAAACTGGTAGCGGCCGGCGGTTGCCAGGGTCAACTGCTCGACCAGCTCTTCCGCGTGCCCCGCCAAGGCGTCGGTCATGACAAGGGCGCTGCGGTGCGGGAATTTGCCGCTGGAGAGGCCGCGAAAGCCCGCCGCAATCTCGCCCGCCGCCCGCGCCGGATCCGCTTTCAGCCCCCGGCCGAGCCCGGCGGCGAAGGCCACGTCGCGTCCGCGCAGGGCGAGGGCGCAGGCCATGCCTTCGCCGCGTACGGCGCCGGTAAACTCGCCGGCGGAGGACGCGCCGACCAGCACCGCGGGGCGGCAGCTCACCTGCAGTGCCGCGAGCAGCGCTTCGGGCCGATGACGCGGCGAGGCAAAGACCACGACGGCGTCGGACGGATCGCCGGCAAATGCGGCGGCGATCCTCTCGCCCAGCTCCCGGCCGGCGGCGGAACTGTCGATTTTATCGGTATGGACGACGGCAGACTGCATAAGGCTCTCCGGCGCACCGCGTGTACCGCGAAATTCGGGCGACAAGACGCCCGACAACACCGCAGATGAAAAAAAGTTTCCAGCGGAGACACCGGCAAGAACTCGGCCGAACCCGCAAGCGGAGCCGAGGGATCAGCGCAACGCATCTCAAAATTCGCAGGGTTCGCGGCAACGGCGCGCGGGCCACCTCCTCCGAACCAGAAACCCCCAGAAACCCATCGATTTTGGGATAAGTTTTTACTGTGCTTGGGGCCTGTTTAAGCGCAGAGAGCAGCGGAATGCACTGCGAGGCTGGGCAGGAATTCCCTCCCACCGCCCCTTTTCTTGTCACCCCAGGGGAGGCGCACATCTCCACGCTTTTTCCTCGAACGGCGACGACCCAAATTGCGATTGTTTCGTTTCCGCGAGTCACCCCGGGCGAACCGGTCGATCGGACAGTCGGAAGCTCGCTTCTGCCGTCCTGCCGCTCGATAACCAGGGGCACGGGCCACTGCAATGACAAAGGCGAGCATAGGTTCTTATCATCAGGATCTGGCATTGCTCGGCTTGCAGCCTTACGAGGACTGGACGAAGGCATTCGCAAACGCGCTCTCCGGCCTGCGACCTTTCCATGATGCGGCGGCGCTCCGGCGGCTTGCCAATCCTTTTTGCTGCCGGACCAATGCGAAGCAAGCGCGCCGATTTCGTTTATGCCAGCCCGAAAGCGGGGCCGGCGCGGCGGCGCAATGCGTCTCCGAGCGCCGCGCCGAGCGCCGTCGCCTCGGCCATGGGGCCGGCGCGCCGGGCGCAGACCACCGCGCTGCCGTCCGAGGCCGCGAGCAGTCCTTCAATGGCGAACTGTCCCTCGGCGAGCCTGGCGAGGCCGGCAATCGGGGTCCGGCAGGAACCGTCGAGCGTCGCCAGCATGGCCCGCTCGGCGCCGGTGCAAAGGGCGGTGTCCGGGTCGTCGAGCGAGCGCAATAAGGCTTTGACCCGCTCGTCGCCGGCCCGGCATTCGACGGCGATGGCGCCCTGTCCGACCGCCGGCAGGACCAGTTCGGGTTCCAGGATCTCGCTCGCCAGCCCCGCTCGGCCGAGCCGTTCGAGACCGCAGAGCGCCACGACGATTGCATCGAGATCGCCCGAGGCGAGCTTCTCAAGCCTTGTATCGACATTGCCGCGCAACGGGACGATCCGGAGATCGGGTCGGCGCCACAACAATTGCGCGCGGCGCCGCAGTGACGAGGTGCCGACCCGCGCCCCCTGCGGCAATGCCCAGAAACCCGACGCGCCGCGCGCCAGCAGGGCGTCGCGCGGATCCGCGCGCGGCAGCGTCGCGGCGAGTTCGAACCCCTCCGGCAGGCGGGTTTCGAGGTCCTTCAGCGAATGCACCGCGCAATCGGCCCGGCCGGCCCGCAGCGCTTCCTCGATCTCCTTGGCAAAGAGGCCCTTGCCGCCGATCTCGGCGAGCGGCCGATCCTGCACCCGGTCGCCGGTGGTGCGGATCGTGACGATCTCGATCGCCCCCGCCGCGGCGAGATCGGCATGGGCCGCGGCGAGCCGCTCGCGCACGATCGCGGTCTGGCGCAGGGCCAGCGCGCTGCCTCGGGTGGCGATGCGCAATACGGGAAAGGGCACCGGCATTCTCTCGCCTCCGATGTCGCCCGCCCGGCGCGGGCTGCCGGCGGGGCAGCGATCCTCGATCCGATCCGCCACATGCCTGTCAGGCGACGCGGCTCGGAGATACGAGCGGCAAGGGGGCGACCGTGCCCGGCACGGCATCGTGCGGCGGCGCGGTCTGCAGGGTCAAGGCTCCCGAGGCGAACGCGATCCCCTTTTCGGCGAAAACGGTATAGATGCGCTTTAAATATTCGCGCTGTACCCAGCTCGGCTTGATTGGCCGTGCCGTGAATTTGAAGCGGACGACGAGCGCGGTGTCCGCAACGTCGACGATGCCCTGCATCTTCAACGGCAGGATGACCTCGGCGGCAATTTCGGGATCCTGCTGCAGGGCGAGGCCGATCCCTTTGGCGGCCTTGCGCACAGTCTCGATGTCGCAGCCCCGCTCCAGCCTCAGATTGAATTTGATCGTCGCAAAATCGCGACTGAGATTGGTCACGGCGCCGAGCTGGCCGTAAGGGATCGTATGCAGCGGCCCGTTATGGTGACGCACCTTGACCGAGCGCAGCCCGATGGTCTCGACCGTGCCCTTGAGCCGGCCGGTTTCGATGTACTCGCCGACCCGGAAGGCGTCGTCCCACATAAAGAAAAGGCCGGAGATGATATCCCGCACCAGCGATTGCGAGCCGAACGAAACCGCCAGCCCGAACACTCCGGCGCCGGCGATCAGCGGCGCGGTGTCGACGCCGAGGCTCGACAATGTGACCAGCATGGCGACGACGCCGAGCGCAATGCCAAACGCGGCGCGCAGGAACGGCAGGATCGTCTGCAGCCGCGTCGCCGCCGGAACCGCCTCCTCCTCGCTGTCGGCGCCCGGCATCGCGACGCCGGGAGCCTGTTGCAGATGGCGCTCGATCGCCAGCTTTCCGGCCTCCCACACGGCATAGGCGATGAACAGCATCGCCGCGGCGCGATCGATCGCATGGCGCATATGGCCCGATGCGGCGGCGTCGAGGACAAAGGCGCCGACCCAGATCCGGGCCAAGGCAACGGCCGCAATCAACAGCAGAACCGCGCGCATGACACGATAAAAGGTGCGCGTTACCGCACGCTCGGCGGCGCCCGACTTGCCGGCATCGTCCATGACGTCCCCACTCCACGCGCGCCCGAGCAGCCGTTCGAGGACGAGCACAACGAGCCAGACGCCGAGCGAGGCGTTCAGCGCGTGGTAATAATTGAGCATGCCCAATGACAGGCCGAAGACGAAAAGAATTTCTAGAGTGAGGGTCATGCCCAGCGCGACGGGAAGCCAGGCGCGCGCCAAGGCAGCCCGCATCGCGGCGACAACGCCGTCACCCGGCCGACCGCGGATCAGTCCCTCGACCGCGGTGCGGGACCGGATCACCGCCCACAGGCAAAGCGCCGCCGTCACCAGGCCGACCAACAGGCAGATGACCTGGTCGGCCTCGCCGGCCAGACCGGTCACCGCGCCGTAGCGAGCGAGCCCGACGACGGCGATGATCGCCAGGATCACCCCCGAGAGAAAGCGCGCAAGGCGCCGCGCCGCGCCGTCATCGAGATCGACGAGGCGGGCGAGCGGCTCGTTCGGGCGCAACACCACGCCGACCACCAGCGCCGCGATGCGCCAGCGGATCAGCACGTTCGCCGCCAGGATCAAGAGACCAGTCGATATTCCGGTCGCCGTCAGGAAATGCCTATGGCAATACCCGAAGAGACCGACGAAAGCTGCGAGCCCGACGAGATCGCAGCCGAGCAGACCCAGGAGGCCGTAGAGGCTCGGGGCGCCGCCGCTGGCCCGCAGGCGTCGCTGCGGCCGCCGCCGCAGCGCCCGCGCGGCGAGCTTCTCGGCGCAGAGAGCGAGGATCGCGACGAGGATGATCCAGCCGAAATCGGCGAGGGCCGCGGCGGCCGAGCCGCGGCGATCGAGCGAGCGCCATTCCCGCGCCAGCGCCGCCGGCACCGCCGGCAATGTCCGCACGGCGAGCACCGCTTCAGTCTCGACCCGCTCGCTCAGCGTTTCGAGCCAGGCGTCGCCGCGCATGCGGGCAACGGCCCCCGCATCGGCGGCGCCGGCTCTTCCCGGCCCGCTCGCCAAGCCGATCAATACAAGGAGGACGACGCCGAGCAAAAGGCGCAGTCCGCGCCGACGCAAGCCCGTTGCAATGCCTTGCGGCATGAGACCGTCTCCTCGCCGGAATCGGCGCGGCAGTTTAGCCGATATTCCACAGGTTGTGGCGCCGGCGAGCGTTGCCGCCGCAGATCGGCCGCTTCACCCCGGCAACAGCGGCAGGACCCCGAGGAGCGCCAGCCAGCAGACGGCGAAGCCGATCGAGATCAGCGCGATCGGCACTCCGGCGCGGGCGTAGTCGGCGAAGCCGAGGCGTACCCGCATGCGCTCCGCCCGCTCGGCGATCAACAGATTGGTCAGGCTGCCGGTCAACAGCAGATTGCCGGCGAGGCTCGACAACAGCGCGAGCCCGTAAAGCACCCCCGGCGGCGCGCTCGGCCACAGTTGCAACAACAGCATCGAGGCCGGCACGCCGCCGATCGCATTGCTCGCCAACAGGCTGAACGGCGCGAGCAGGACGAGGCTGCCCGGCAGCAGGCGGTGGTCGGTCAGAAAGTTGAGGATATGGGCGGCAATCCCCGAATGGTTCAGCGCCCCGGTCAATGCAAACAGGCACGAGACGAGCAGCAGCAGCGGCCAGTCCACCGCCGCGATCATCGTGCGGCTGGTAATCTTGCGATTGGCGAGCAGCAGAGCGGCGATGATCAACGCGCCGATCTCGCGCGGCAGCGGCGTCGCAAACAGGATAAACAGGATAAAAAGCGCGGCAATCCCTTTCAAAGTCTGATTGCGGTCGAGCGCGTGTGCGGGAACGGCGGGGGGATCGAGCGCTGCTTTGGGGTCCCCGCGCGATCCGTGATCGCGCGGGGGTGGGACAAAGACGCTCTGGGTGATGCGCGCGCGCCATTGCAGCCACACCACCGTAAACACGACGGCGAGGCTGAACAGGGCCGGCACCGCGCAGATCGCGAGAAACCTCCAGAAATCGAGCCGCCCGACCGAACCGATCAGGATGTTGAGCGGGTTGCCGATCAGGGTCGCGGCCGAGCCGGCATTGGTCGCGGCGGCGAGCGCGATCAACAGCGGCCGCGGATCGTAGCCGCGATCCTGCGCGCCGACGATCAGCAGAGGCGCGATCGCAACGATCAGGATGTCGGTCGCCAACACCGCCGACAAGGCGCCGCCGAGCGCAACCGTCAGGGCCAAGAGCGCCGCCGCGCCGCGCGGGCGCGCGGTGCCCACCCCGCGCGATGAAAAATCCCCCGAAAAAATCGTGCGGGCGCAAAAATCGATAAAGCCCGCCTCGGCAAACTGCGCCGAGATGATCATCATCGCGAACATGAAGGCGATCGTCGGCATGTCGACGTCGCTGCCGAAATCGTCGAGCGTCATCTGGCCGCTCGCCAACAATGTAATCACGGCGAGCAGCGCGATCCCGGTGCGGTCGACCTGCAGCCAGGCGATCCGCCCGGCCGCCATTCCGGCATAGGTCAGGATCAGGACGACAAGAACGATCGCGGCGTGCATTGGTAGAATCGTCGCGAAGACGTTCTAAGATAGCGTCAGCATGGATGCATGAGGCTACCCTTTTCTCGCCCTGGGGCCGGAAAGCTCGGCGCGAATTGCCGCAACCCGACGGCCGGCAGCGCGGTCCCATCGCGTCCGGCGGCAAATCCGCATGGCCTCAGCCCCGCCCGCTTGGAGCGCGGAGCCCGCGTTCCATCGCGCGGACCCTCCAACCGGCGTAATTTCGGCCCGAGGCGAAGGGAGGCCCAAATGCAGTTTGGCATCGGACAACCGGTGACGCGGGTGGAGGATCCCCGGTTTCTGACCGGGCGTGGTTGCTTTGTCGCGGATATCGAGCGGTCGCGGCAGGCCTATGCCGTCTTTCTGTTCTCGCCGCATGCGCATGCGCGGATCCGCAAAGTGGATACGGCCGAGGCGGCGGCGATGCCGGACGTGCTCGCCGTGCTGACCGGGGCGGATTGGGCGCGAGACGGGCTCGGCACGCTCGATCCCGAGGTGATGCCCGAGGATATGGGCGGCCCCAAGGGCTTCCGCACGCAGCGGCCGCCGCTGGCGCGGGAGCGGGTGCGCTATGTCGGCGAGCGGGTCGCGGTCGTCATCGCCTTGAGCGAGGCGGCGGCGCGCGACGCGGCCGAGCGCATCGCGGTCGATTATGAGGTCCTGCCGGCCGTCGTCGATGCCGCCGCGGCGATCCGGCCCGAAGCTCCGCTCGTCCATGACGGCGCTCCCGGCAACGTCTCCTTCGCCTTGCGCATGGGCGATGCCGAGGCGGCCGCCGCCTTCGCCAATGCGGCTCACATCACTCGGCTCGGCCTGCACAATCAGCGGGTGAGCGCAGTCACGATGGAGCCGCGCGGCGCGATCGGCGAATACGACCCCGGCACCGGCCGCTACACATTGTGGACCAGCACGCAGAATGTGCATGGCGTCCGTCAGATCCTCGCGCATCGGCTCCTGCACGTCCCCGAAAGCCGCATCCGCGTCATCGCCCGCGATGTCGGCGGCGGCTTCGGCATGAAGGCCGAAGTCTATCCCGAGGAGGCGGTCGTGCTGTGGGCGGCGCGGCGGGTGGAGAGACCGATCAAATGGATCCCCGGGCGCGCCGAGGCGTTCCTCGGCGACCATCAGGGCCGCGACCAACGGGTCGAGGCCGAGCTGGCGCTGGCCCGCGACGGCCGCTTTCTCGCTCTACGCTGGCGGGCCATGCACAATGCCGGCGCCTATCTCGAGGGCGCCGGGGCGGTCCCGATCCTGTTTTCGCTGAAGCTCGCCTCGACCGCCTATGATATCCCGGCGGTCGCGGTCGAAAGCCGCCTCGTCTTCACCCATACGGCGCCGACCGTGCCCTATCGCGGCTCCGGCCGGCCCGAGGCCGTCTATATCATGGAGCGCCTCGTCGATCGGGCGGCGCACGAGTTGGCGATCGATCCGGCGGAATTGCGCCGGAAGAACCTGCTGCGGCCCGACGCCTTCCCTCACAGGACGCCGACCGGCTGGACCTATGACAGCGGCGATTACCGGGCGGCGCTCGACAAATGCCAAGCGCTCGCCGACTGGTCCGGCTACGAAGCGCGCCGCAGGGCGAGCGCTGAGAGGGGCCGCCGTCGCGGCCGCAGCCTCGTCTATTACGTCGACAATACCGGCATCTTCAACGAGCGCATGGAATTGCGCTTTGATCCCGACGGCGCGGTGACGATTGTCGCCGGCACCCTGTCGCACGGTCAGGGACACGAGACCAGCTATGCGCAGATGGTCTGCGATTGGCTCGGCATCGAGATGGACCGGATCCGCCTCACGCAGGCCGACACCGACGCGGTGGCGATCGGCCGCGGCACCTATGCCTCGCGCAGCATGATGATCGGCGGCAGCGCCCTGCGCGCCGCCGCCGACGAGGTCATCGAGCGCGGTCGGCATCTCGCCGCGCATTTTCTCGAAGCCGACGCCGCCGACATCACTTTTGCCGACGGCGCCTTCACGATCGCCGGCACCGACCGGGCGATGTCGCTGATCGAGGTGGCGCGGCGCTCGTTCACGCCGGTCGGGCTGCCCTCGGAATTCGGGGTCGGTCTGCAGGGCGCCGGCGGCTTCTCGCCGGGCGAGCCGAGCTTTCCGAACGGCTGTCATATCTGCGAGGTCGAGATCGATCCGCAGACCGGTGCGGTCGCGCTCGACCGCTACGCCGCCGTCGACGACCTCGGCCGGGTCGTCAACCCGCTATTGGCGCAAGGTCAGATCCGCGGCGGCATCGCCCAGGGCGCCGGGCAGGCGCTCGGCGAGGCGATCGTCTATGAGGCGGAGAGCGGGCAGATGTTGACCGGCTCGTTGATGGATTACGCCGTGCCGCGGGCCGACGATCTGCCCGCCATCGCCGTTGGTTTCAGCCCGGTGCCAAGCCCGTCGAACCCGCTCGGCATCAAAGGGGTCGGCGAGGGCGGCGCGGTCGCCGCGACGCCGACCGTCATCAACGCGATCCTCGATGCGCTCGCTCCGTTGGGCGTTGCCGATCTGCCGATGCCGGCAACCCCGGAGCGGGTCTGGCAGGCGATCCGCGCCGCCGGGCGGGCGGAGGAGAGGTCGTAGCGATGACCTCATCCCCAATATCCGGCCTCAATGCACACTGCCAACCCGGCAGCAGACGCGGCGGAATGCGCTCCGCTTCGCTGCGCTTTTCCGCCCTACCACCGTTCCCGGCGCGCATGAAGCGTAGGGCGGAGGAGCGCAGTGTATTCCGCCGACTTCACGGCACGACGGCGACCGAGACAGGCTCTCAATGCAGGAGCGGCTGTACCCTCTCGCACAGCAGTTGCAATGAGCGCATGACCCGCTCGTGCGGGATCAGACCGCCGGTGTTGAGTTCGGCGAGGATGCCGGCAAGGCCGAGCTGCTCCCGCAGGCCGGCGAGAGTGTCGGCCACCATTTCCGGCGTGCCGACGATCGCCCGGCCGTGCCGCGCCTCATCCCAGGTGATCGTCTGCAGGCGCTGGGCGCCTTCGATCCGCCGCGCCGTGTCGAAGATGCCGGCGCGATTTGCCGATTCCTCGAGTCGGGCTCCCAGATAGCGATAAAAATGCATCAGGCTCTCTTCCGGGTCAGAGAGCGCCTTTTCGACAGTATCGCCGACATAGACCGGTGCGCGCAAATAAACCTCGCCCTGTCCCGGATGACCGCCGGCCTTCCAGGCCTCGCGATAGAGATGCAGATTGGGCAGGACTTCGTCGAACGTTCCTCGCCGCGCGCCGACAAAGATCGCATGGCCCTGCCGGCCCGCAGAGACAAACGTATCCTCGCGATTGGCCGCGATCCGGATCGGCGGATGCGGCTTACGGAATGGCTTTGGCACAATGCAGACGTTGTCGTAATTGTAGAATTTGCCGGCGAACGAGAAGCGCTCTTGGGTCCACGCGCGGGTCACGACTTCGAGCACTTCGGCAAAGCGTTCGGGGCTCTCGCCGTAAGGGATGCCGTAGGCCTCGTAGGCGCGCGGAAAGCCGCTGCGGCCGACGCCGAAAACCAACCGGCCATGGCTGATGTGATCGACGGTAGCGGCCTCTTCGGCGAGGCGCAGGGGCTGACATAACGGCAGGACCTGCACGCCGAGACCAATCTTGATGTTGCTGGTGCGGGCGGCAATGGCGCTGGCGATGGTCATCGGCACCGAGCAGACCGAGCGCTCCGGAGCCATGTGGATCTCGGCCAGCCAGATGGCATCGAGCCCCCAGCGCTCGGCGGCATCGACCTGCGCGAAGGCGGTGGCGAAGGCGTCGGCCTCGGTCTGACCCGGGCGCCGCTGGAACTCGTGGAACACGCCGAATTCGAATGTCATTGATGCTGCTCCTTTGACCCCTTCACTCACCGGCGAGCGCGAGAGCATCCTCGCCCGCAAAGGCCGGCATGATCTCGCGCGCGAAGCGGCGGATGTTTTCGCGCGAGCCGCCGAAATTGATGATGACGTATTGGACGCCGCCCTTCCTCAGCGCGTCGAGCTTGTCCGCGATCTCATCGGGGGTGCCGAACAGCGCGCTCTCCGCGCTCTCGTGCCGCGCCTCGGCTTCCGATTTGAAGCGCGCCCTGGTGTCGCCGTCGGGGCGGCGGGCGAGCGCGTTGATCCGCATGTGCCCCTGATAGCGCCGTTCGAGCGCGGCTTTTTTGTCGGCCGGGTCGCGCGCAATGTGCACGGCGCGGGCGACGGCGACCTCCATCGGACCAAAGGGGCGCCCACGCGCCTCGACCTCGGTTCTGAACTGGGCGACCTGTTCGAGGATCTCCTCAGGAAGCGCGTGCTGGCCCAACAGCATATTGTAGCCGCGCCGAACGACCTCGCTGACCGAAGCGGCGCTGCCGGCGCCCATCCAGAACGGCGGGTGCGGCCTCTGCGCGGTCGGCGGCTCGACCACGATGTTGTCGAACTGCCAATAGCGGCCGTGATGCGAGAACGGCTCGTCCGCGGTGAAGGCCCGGGTGATGACGGAAAGCGCCTCCTCAAAGCGCGCGTCGGCCTCCGCCATGTCGAGACAGAAGCCGGCGAATTCGTTGTAGCGATAGCCCTTGCCGACCCCGAAATCGAGCCGCCCGCCGGACAACAGATCGAGGGTCGCGGCCTGCTCGGCCAAGAGGACCGGATTGTGCCAGGGCAAGACCAGGACGGCGGTGCCGAGGCGCAGATGGCGGGTGCGGGCGCCGAGCCAGGTCAACAGGTTGAGACTTGCCGAGACCTGGCCAAAGCCGGTGAAATGGTGCTCGACCAGAAAGGTGCTGTAAAAACCGAGCGCCTCGGCCTCGACATTATTGTCGATGAACTCGCGAAAGCCCTGGCTGCTGTCGCTGTCGGGGCCCATGCGGCGCGCCTGGGCGCTGCCGAACAGTCCAAATCGCATCGTTTTTCTCCAAGGGATGCGCAGGAAAGCGACGGCGGAATGCGCCGCGCTTTTCCGCCAATTTTGCCGCCATGACGATCGCTCGAACGGGTTTTTAGCGGAAATGCGGCATGACCCGTTCGCACAGGAGCCGCAGCGAATTGGTCATCCGCTCCGGCGGGATCAGTGCGCCGAAATTGAGTTCGGCGAGGATCCCGGCGAGGCCGAGCTCGTCGCGCAATTCGGCCAGACGGTCGGCGACGCGCTCCGGACCGCCGACGACGACCCGGTCGCGCAATACCTCGTCATAGGAGATCGTCCGCACAACCTCGGCCTCGGCCGCGCGCCGCCGGTTGGGCGAGTTTTCAAGGCGCGAGGACAAGGTGCGGAAGCCCGTCATCAGGCTCTCTTCGGCCTCTTCCAGCGCCGCCCGATCGGTGTCGCCGACATGCATCGTCAGCCGCAGATAGACTTCCCCCTCGCCCTTGTGGCCGGCCTTCTTCCAGGCCGCGCGATAGAGGGTGAGATCGGGCAGGAGACCGGAATACGAGCCGCTGCGCACCGCGACAAAGATCGGATGGCCGGCGGCGCCGAGCGCCGGGAAGGTGTCTTCGCTCGCCGCGGCGAAGCGGATCGGCGGGTGCGGCTTTTGAAACGGCGGCGGCACCGCACTCGCATTGTCGAAGCGCCAATACTTGCCCTCGTAGGAAAAGCGCGGCTGCGTCCACGCCAGTTTGAGGATCTCGAGCGTCTCGGCGAAGCGCTCGCGGCTCTCTGCATAGGGCACGCCATAGGCGGCGTAGCTGCGCGGGTTGCCGCTGCGTCCGACGCCGAGGAGCAGCCGCCCGCCGGAAATCTGGTCGACCGTCGCCGCTTCTTCGGCGAGGCGCAAGGGATGACACAGCGGCAGGACCTGAACCCCGGTGCCGATTTTGATATGACGGGTCGCGGCGGCGATCGCGCTCGCCACGGTCATCGGCACACTCAACACCGAGCGGCGCGCCTGCTGATGGATCTCGGCGAGCCAGATCGCATCGAGCCCCCAGCGGTCGGCCGCCGCGATCTGCGCCAGCGCGGTGCGGAACGCCTCTGCCGGCGTCTCCTGCGGCCGGCAATGAAATTCATGGTAGACGCCGAATTCCAAGCGCAGATCCTCCTCTCCGCCGCTGCGGCGGCTCTCTGGTGACGCTAGATGCGATCCATCCATAGGACAAATGCCGATTTCCGATCATCTCCATGCCGTCATGGCATGAAAGTCTTGACCCGAAGCGAGGCGGGCGCTATCGCGCCGGCATGGAACTGAAGAGCCTCGGTTATTTTGTCCGCATTGCCGAACTCGGCAGCATCACCCGAGCCGCCGCCCATCTGCGCGTCGCCCAACCGGCCCTGAGCCGGCAGGTACAGCGGCTCGAAGAGGAGCTGGGGGCGAGCCTGTTCACGCGCGCGAACCGCGGCGTGCGGCTGACCGAAGCCGGCCACAAACTCCTCGAAAACGCCTTGCGCATCCTGCGCGAAGTCGAGCGCGCCGGCGACGAGATCCGCGCTCACCGGGCGCATCCCAGCGGCAAGATCATCCTCGGGGTGACGCCGACCCTGTGCCCGGTCGTCGTGCCCGAACTCTTCGCCCGGGTGCGCCGACACTACCCGCTGGTCGAATTGAAGGTCGTTCACGCCGGCATGGTGCGGCTCGAAGAATTCGTCATCGACGGCCGCGTCGATCTTGCCTTGCTGTCCGAGATGTCGAAGAGCCGCCTCATCCTGTCGACCCCGCTGGCGCGCGAAGAGATGGTCCTGGTGACGCGGCCGGGAGCGCGGCCCCCAGGCGCGGTCGCGCCGGAAGAGCTTGCCGGGACGCCGCTCATTCTCGGCGACGGTCTGCGCGCGGCGATGGAGCGGCCGCTCGCCGGGCTCGGCATCGCGCTCACGGTCGACACCGAATTGAACGACCACGAGACGATCCGGCTGATGGTCATCGAGGGGGTCGGCGCCTCGATCCTCCCGCATTTATCAGTCTATCGCGAGCGCCTGCGCGGGCTCCTGGCGGCGCACCGGATCGGCGCGGAGGGCGTGTTCCGCACATTGGCGTTGGGCGTCTCGAACAGCCGGACCGCCTCGGCGGCGCGCGATGCGGTCGCCGGGATCGTGACCGGCGTGCTCGCCGACATCGAGGCCGAGGGCAAATTGCGCCTGCTCCCGCCGCCGCCCGCGCGGCGGCGCGCCGCCGCGCGCCGTGAAGCGGCCCGGGCTTAAGCGCGATCCCCTGCGACCAGCGCCGGAGCGGTCGAGAAACCCGGCAAGGCGAGCCGGAACAGAAGGGCGACGAAGAGGGTGGCGGTCCCGGTCAACAGGAACAGTCCGGCGACGCTGAGCCCGGCGGCGAGGAGCGCCATCGTCAGGATCGCCGACAGCGCCATCGCGCCGGCGTTGACGACATTGTTGGCGGCGATCACGCGGGCGCGCCGCTCAGGTGCGCTCGTTATCTGCAACAGCGTGTAGAGCGGCACGATAAAGACGCCGCCGGCAAGCGAGATCCCCAACAGATCGAGGAGGATGCGCCAATGCGCCGGGTCGGTAAGAAAAGCCGCGAAGCCGACGAGTGCGGCGTCCGAGGGACGCGGGCTGGCGAGCCACAGATCGACCGAGCAGAGGCCGATGCCGAGGGCGCCCCAGGGAATGATGCGGGCGCTGAGCCGGCCGCGCAGGATCCGGCTGCACAACAGCGAGCCCAGAGCGATGCCGACCGAGAAGACGATCAGGAACAGGGTCACGACCCCCTCGCGGGCGCCGAGCGTGAAGCGGACGTAGGCCGGGAACTGCGACAGATAGGTGGCGCCGGCGAGCCAAAACCACGAAATGCCGAGCATTGCGCGAAACGGCAGCTTGTCGCGCGCGGTCTCGCGCAGGATCTCCGCTGTCGCCGCGGCGAGGTTCCAGCGCGCGCGCCGCCGCGCCGCCGCCGGCGTGACCGCCAGGACGAAAAGGCTCGCGACCCAGGCCGCGCAGGAGACCGCGACGAGGAGCACGGCTACCGCGGCCGCCCCGTGCCGTGCCGCGATCAGCATGCCGGCGATTGTACCGAGGAGGATCGCGAGAAAGGTCCCGGCCTCGACCAAGGCATTGCCGAGCACCAATTCCTCGGGTGCGAGGAGGTCCAGCAGGATCGCGTATTTAAGCGGACCGAAAAACGCGGCCTCGATCCCCATCGCCAGCAACAGCGCCAATAACAGGCCGGCATTGCCGGCGAGAACCCCGGCGGCGGCAGCCAGCATGACCGGGATCTCGACGAGCTTGATCAGCCGCGCGAGCGCTGCCTTGTCGGTCTGGTCGGTGATCTGCCCGGCGGTCGCCGAGCACAGAAAGAACGGCAGGATGAACAACCCGCCGGCGAGCGGGATCAAGAGCTGCGCCGAGGCGCGTCCTGCCGCCCCGTAGGCGATCATCAGGACCAATGCGTTCTTCAGGGCGCTGTCGTTGAAGGCTGACAGGAACTGCGTCGCAAAGAACGGCCCGAAGCGCTGCGAGGCTAACAGCGCCGGCGCCCCCGGGGCCGTGCGTTCGCCGGCCAGCGTCGATCGGCAAGCCCTCACCCACCAGCCCCGCGGGCTGGTCCCCCCTCTCCCGCATTGCGGGAGAGGGTGCCGACCCCGGGCTTGACCCGGGGGAGGCGAGTGAGGGTTTTCCGCCGCCAAGATCGGGCTCGCCGGCTAGGCGAACGCCAGCCAGCCGAGCGCGGCGGCTCCGACCGCCCAGCAATACCAAGCGAAGGGGTCGAGGGCTTCGACGTCGTGCTTGCCGAAATAGCGCATCAGAAAGGCGATGCTGGCATAAGCGGTGACGCCGGCGATGATCCCGCTGACCAGGGCAAGGCCGGTAAAGCCGGTGCCGCCCATGGCGCCGTGATGATGGAGCAATTTGGGGACTTCGAGCACGCCGGCGCCGGCAATGACCGGGGTGGCGATCAGAAACGAGAAGCGCGCCGCCTCGCGGTGATGCAGACCGGCCAGGAGCCCGCCAACCATCGTCGCCCCGGAGCGCGAGATGCCGGGCAGGAAGGCGGTGCATTGCCACAACCCGATCAGCAACGCGCCGCGCCAGCCGAGCGCGGACAGGATGGCCTTGTCCTCGTCGAGGGCAGGGGGGGCGCGCCGTACCGCCCGGCGGCGCAGCCGCTCACCGGCAAACAGGACAAAGCCGTTCAGGATCAGGAACAGCGCGGCGAATGCGGGCGCGCCGAACAACAGGCGCAGGCGCTTCTCAAGGACGAAGCCGATCACGATGGCGGGGATCGTGGCGACGACGATCAGCGCCAAGAGGCGCAATTCGTCGGCGCGGGTATGCCGGGTCGGACGGCCCAGCACCGCGCGCAACAGGTCGATCCATTCGCGCCAGAAATACAGCAGAAGGGCCGCCGCCGTGCCGAGATGCAGGACGACGAGAAACGGCAGATAGCCGGGCGCTTCCTGATCGATATGCCAGCCTGCCACCTTCGGCAACAGGACGGCGTGGCCGAGGCTGCTGATCGGGAACAATTCGGTGACCCCTTGCAGGAAGGCGGTCAGATAGGCTTGGAGAGCGGTCATCGGGACGCTTTCGATGGTATGCCGGCGGGTCCGGCACGCCCCGGTCTCCCGAGGCACGCGATCCGTAATCGGCGCCGTCGCGAAGCGCAAGCGCGGCAGCGCGATAGGGAGGAACGGACCGCGGGCTCCTGAGGGACGAAGGGCCGCCCGCCCGGCGCGGGGGCGCCGAATCGAACCGCGGCTTTCTGAACCGTTGGCGAAGAGCTGGCCGCATGCGGGCGACCCTTCGATCCCTCAGGAGCCCGCGGTCCAATCCGGCGGGTCAGTAGAGCCGCGTGCGGTAGCTTTCCGCGGTCATCCTTTCCGATTCCTCGGCGCTGATCCCGCCGATCTGATCGGCGAGGATGCGCCCCAAAGACGGGAAATCGCCGCGCCGGACATGCTTGTCGGCATTCCACAGATCCGAGCGGATCAGGGCCTTGCCGCAGTGGAAATAGACTTCCTCGACGGCCACCAGAAGGCCGCTGCGCGGCGTCTTGCCGTTGACCGCGAGCGGCGCCAAGAGCGCCGGGTCGGTGGTAACAGAGGCGCGGCCGTTGACCCGCAACGTTTCGTTGATCCCGGGGACGAGAAAGAGAAGCCCGATCCCGGGCCGCGCCAACAGATTGCCGAGCGTGTCGACGCGATTGTTGCCGAGACGGTCGGGGATCAGCAAGGTCCGCTCGTCGAGCACCTGGACAAAGCCCGGCATATCGCCCTTTGGGGAAGCGTCGCAGCGCCCCGAGGGGTCCGAAGAGGCGATAACGACAAAGGGCGAGCGCGCGATAAAGGCGCAGCAATGGCGGTCGAGCCGGTCGAGCTGCTTCTTGACCGCCCGCTCGCTCGGCGCGCCGTAGAGTTCGCGCAGCCGCTCCGCATCCTCGATCCTGTCCACCCTCGCCTCCCGTCGCAATCCGCCGCTATTATGCACGAACCGCGGCGCCGGCGAGAGATATTGGCGCCGGCCGACGAGGTTAATGCGGAGCGATCGGTGAGCACAAACGGCGTATCCGTCGACATCGAGCCGTTACCCGGGGGCGGGACAATCGCGCGGGTCACGATCGACAATCGCGCAAAGCTCAACAGCCTCGGCCGCGCCCTGTTGGAAGAGATCGTCGTGGCCGCAGCCGGGCTCGCCGCCAACCCCGAATTGCGCCTCGTGATCCTGACCGGCGCCGGCGGCCGCGCCTTTGTCGGGGGCGCCGATGTCGGCGAGATCGCCGCGCTCGGCCGTGACACTGCGCGCGGCTTCATCACCCTCGTCCACCGCTGCTGCGACGCCTTTCGCCGGCTGCCGGTGCCGGCCATCGCCCGCATCGACGGCTATGCGCTCGGGGCCGGGCTCGAACTGGCCGCCTCCTGCGACCTGCGCGTGGCCAGCGAGGGCTCGCATTTCGGCATGCCGGAGGTGCAGATCGGCATCCCCTCGGTCGTCGAAGCGGCCTTGTTGCCGCGGCTTGTCGGCTGGGGCCGCGCCCGCCGCCTGCTGTTGACCGGCGAGACGATCGACGCCGCCGAGGCGCTGCAATGGGGGCTTGTCGACGCGGTGGCCCCGGCGGCGGCGCTCGATGCGGCGGTCGACCGGCTCGCCCGCCCGATCCTCGCCGCCGGGCCGCAGGCGGTCCGCTTGCAGAAGGCGCTGATCCGCGAGTGGGAGGAATTGCCGGCGAGCGCGGCGATCGAGCGCGGCATCGACTGCTTTGTCCGCGCCTTTGACGGCGACGAGCCGAACCGGAGGGCGCAGGCGGCGCTCGCCGCGTTGCGCGCCCGGCGCGGAACGCGGCCGCCGTGACCGGCCGCGGAAAACCGACGGGCCTTGCCGAGGCGCCGCATTTTCATGGTCATCGCCAGCGGCTGCGCGAGCGCCTGCTCGACGGCGGAGACACCCTGCCCGATTACGAACTGCTCGAACTCCTGCTGTTCGCCGCCAACCCGCGCCGCGATATGAAGCCGCTGGCCAAGGAATTGATCGCGCAATTCGGCGGCCTGGCCGAGGTATTGAGCGCCGACCCCGCGGCGCTTCTCGCCGTCAAGGGGCTCGGCGAGCCCGGGGTGGCCCTCATCAAAGCAGTGCGCGAGGCGGCCTTGCGGCTCGCCCGCGCGGAATTGCGCGAGCGGCCGGTGATCGCCTCCTGGGACAAACTGATCGACTATTGCAGCGCGCAGATCGCGCACAGCAAGGTCGAGGAGTTTCATCTGCTGTTCCTCGACCGCAAAAACGCGCTGCTCAGACACGAGCCGCAGCAGCGCGGCACCGTCGACCACGCTCCGGTCTATGTCCGCGAGGTCGTCAAGCGCGCGCTCGAACTCGGCGCCTCGGCGCTGATCCTGGTGCACAACCATCCCTCGGGCGATCCGACGCCCTCCAAGGCCGATATCGCGGTCACCCGCGACATCGTCCGGGCCGCGGCCCCGCTCGGCATCACCGTGCACGACCACGTGATCATCGGCCGCGGCCGGCATACGAGCCTGCGCGCCCTTGGCCTCTTGTGAACCCTGTTGCCGAGCCTGTTTGAGTGAGAAAGGTGGCAGAATACGCTGCGCGGCAAGAGGACAGAAACAGGCTTTCAGGCGTAAGCCAATGCTCCGGCCTGCGCCTCGTCGGGGCGCAGGCGGGCGCGAGGAAAGACGACCTCGATCAACGTTCCGGCACCCGGCGCACTGGTGACGTTGAGTTCAGCCTGATGCAGCGCCGCCATGGCGCGGGCAAGGGGCAGGCCGAGCCCGGTGCCTTCGTGGCGGCGGCTCAGAGTGCTGTCGACCTGGCCGAAGGGCGTGAGCGCCACGGCGATCTCCAAGGCGCTCATCCCGATCCCGCTGTCGGCAACGGAGAGGACGAGTTCGCCGCTCGCCTTGAGCGCCGCCTTGACCGCGACGGTGCCGCCGGCGGGCGTGAATTTGAGCGCATTTGAGAGGAGATTGATCAGGATCTGGCGCACCATCCGCTCACTGCCGATGAGCGCCGGCAGGCCCGGCTCGGCCGCGATCTCGAAGGCGATGCCTTTCTGCTCGGCCTGCAGACAGAGAGGTTTGCTCACTTCCCTGAGAAGCCATGCCAGGGCAATCGGCTCCACTTGTCCAAGCTCGGCCTTGCCCGCTTCGATCTTCGAGAGATCAAGGATGTCGTTGATGATGGCGAGGAGGTGCTGCCCGCTATCGTAGATATGCTTGGAGTATTCGCGATAGGTCTCCACGCTGTGCGGGCCGAAGGTCTCGTTCATCATCAGTTCCGAGAAGCCGATGATAGCATTGAGCGGTGTGCGCAACTCGTGGCTCGTATTGGCGAGGAACTCGGATTTCGCCCGGCTCGCCGATTGCGCGGCGTCGCGGGCGCGCACAAGCTCTTCGGCGCGACGGCGCACGCTTTCGTCATGGCGCTGGCGTTCGATCGCGCGGCCGAGCTGCAGGCCGATCTGCGACATGACCCGCAGGAGCGCCGCGTCGGGCTCGCGGGCGGCCCGTGCGAAGAATTCGAGGACGGCGACTACCTCGACGCCGGACAGCACCGGAAAGGCGCTGGCGGCCCTGAGCCCACAGTCGCGCGCGGTCCGGCCGCGCGGGAAATTGTCGTCCTCGCCCACATCGCGGATCCAGGCCGCCTGGCCGGTGGCGAGGGTGCGGCCCGGCAGGCCGACACCGCACGCAAACCTGTTTTCTTCCGTGGTCTGACGGAAGGGCGCCATGGCCGCCGCGTCGGCGCCATGCCAGATCCCGGTCGAGCACAGGTGGCGCGTTCCCGCCGCTTCCTCGATGCGGTAGACATGGCCGACTTCCCATCCTGTGAAGCTGCACACCTCGGTCACGGCGAGGCGTAACGCGTCCCCGGCTGTTGCCTCCTGGTTGGCGGCGGTGGCGATCTTTTCGAGCAATTCGAGCTGCTGCTTGCGCTCGTAAAGCTCGCGCAGACCGCGCTCACTCAGGGTTTCCGCTTCCAGCCGGGCGCGGCGCTCGCGTTCGAGGCGGCGGCGCAGCCATACGGCCTCGTCAGAGCTGTCCGGCATATCGCGCGCCATCATCCGCTTCCGGTGCCTGTATGCGGATGCCGAGGAGGCATTCGGGATCACCCCTGGCAGCACAGCGCAGATGCTCGACCGCGGCGGTCTCGCCGAAATGGTCGGCGGCGCCTTTGATGAACCCTTCGGCCAGGGCACAGAGCCGGCGCGGCGATGCGTATCCCAGGCGGAGCACGCCATCTGCCGCCTGCTCGAAGCGGAAGATGGGGCACTGGGCGCCGGGATGGATCTTGCGCACCTCGGGATGGATGATGGTATTGACGCTGAGGATGAACGGGATCGTCGTGCGGTAGCCGATAAAGAAGGCGGGATAGCGCTCGGCGAGAAGCGGCATCGCCGCGCGCCCGAACCAGCGCAGGCACTCGCCCGGCGAGAGGCCCAGCACGCCGGCAAGGGCGTCGACCAAAACCTTAAGCTCGCCGTCGGGATAGCTGCCGAGGGAAGTATAGGCGCCACCGAGCCCTGCCCTGTCGAGGAGGTCGTCCCATGCCGCCTCGCCATGATGATGGGTCACGACCTCTTCAAGGAGATTGAAGATGATGCCCTTCATCGCTGTTATTCCTGCGCCGCGACGCGCCCGCCCAGCTCGCACCCCAATGATCTCATCTGGTTATTCTTGCCGCCAGGGGTAAAACAAATCTGAAGATCGGTGTGCCGACGCTGTCGCCACCCGCCCGGGGGGCAATACATCCGCCAGACCGATCGGAATGGCGGCGAAAACACCGTTTCAATGGTCGCGCGACAAGTGCGCGCTCGCTGCCTCGGCTCTCTCCGGGGTTAAAAGCTTTTCCGCTCTACGTTTCTGACTGAAAACCGGTCTAATCGGCGGGAGGATCGAGCTTCAGGTGGCGTTCGATGCGGCGCAGCCGCTCGTCGAGGTCGTGGATGCGCCGGGCATAGCCCAAGACCGTGTAACGGCCGCCGGGTTTCCAGATGCCGGTCTCCTTGGCGACCAGTTCCCCGAGGCACGCGTCGATCCGCCAGAACTGGTCGGGTCCCGGAGGCACATGGCGCACCGCCTCCCGCATCCGCTGTTCGAGCGCGGCGAAATCGATCTCCTTGCGGGGCATCGCAGCGCCCTTTCAATCCTCGATCGGATTGAGGTTCAGATGCCGCTCAACCCGGATCATGCGCTCTTCAAGCTTGCTGAACATGATGCCGTGGCCGACGACCGAGGAGTGATAGTTCGCCACGGTCTCGCGCAATCCGGCGATGTCGGCGGTCACCTCTTCCAGGCGCGCCGCGATTTGATCAAAGCGACGGTCATGCTCGGCCACCTTGCGCGCGACCTCCGACAGCAGTTGATAGACCGCCGCTATGTCCGCTCCGTTGCCGCTCATGCCCTCGCCCCCTGCTGCAAAGCGAGCATATACTCGGGTTCGCGCGATGCAACCCTCCGCGGCGGCGCAGGGCATTCGAGGAGAAGGAGAAGAGGCGTGCTGGCAAGCCTGACCGACGAGCAGCGCCGTTTTGTCCAGACCGTCCGCGACCTCGCCCAGGGCGAGTTCCGCGCGCGCGCCCCTCGCTACATGGACGGCACGTTTCCGTGGGAGAACATGCGCCCCCTGGCCGAACTCGGCGTTCTCGGCATGGCGGTCCCGGAAGACTATGGCGGACTCGGCCTGCCGGTGCTCGACACCGCGCTGGTGCTCGAAGAGATCGCCAAGGCCTGTTACGTAACGGCGATGGCGGTGCTGGGCGAGGTCGGAGTGCAGACCCGCATCGTCGCGACCTATGCGCCGGAGGCGATCCGCGCCCGCATCCTGCCGGCGGTGGTCAGCGGCGAGTGCCTTCTGGCGATCTGCATGACTGAGCCCGACGCCGGCACCGACGTCGCCAATTACCGGACCAATGTGACGCGCACCGGTAACGGGTTGCGCCTCAACGGCGTCAAGACCCTGATCAGCCGCGCCCCGGAGGCCGGGCTGTTTGTCGTCTTCAGCCGCGTCGACGGCAGGCCCGGGCGCGAGGGGATCGGCTGCGTCCTGGTCGAGAAGGGAACGCCGGGCCTCACGGTCACCGGCACGTTTCACACGATGGGCGGCGAGAACCTGCACGAAATCCGTTTCGATGATTGCGAATTGCCGCCGGAAAACCTCGTGCTCGAAGACGGCTTCCGCAAACTGCTCAACGCTTTCAACACGCAGCGCTGCCTTAACCCGAGCATCTCGCTGGGGCTGGCCGAGGGCGCCTTCGAGGAAGCCGTCAAATACGTCAAAGAGCGCCGCGCCTTCGGCCGGGCGATCGGAGATTTCCAGGGCATGCGCTGGAAGATCGCCGAGATGTACCGGGACATCGAGGCCGGGCGCAGCATCCTCTACCGCGCCTGCATCAGCGCCGACCCGTTCCCCGACCCGCTATTGGCGGCGGTCGCCAAGGTCACCTGCAACGAGATGGCCCTGCGCGTGACCAGCGAGGCGATCCAGGTCCATGGCGGCTACGGCTTTACCGAGGAATTCCCGGTATCGCGCTTCTACCGCGGCGCCCGCTACGGCACGCTCGGCGGCGGCACCTCGGAAACCCTGCGCGACCTGATCGGCAAGCGCGTACTGTCGGGCGTCGATCCGGTCGACGGGATCCTCGGCCTCGGCATGTTCTGAACGGAACCGGGCCTTATTCCGGACCCGAGAAGATCGCCGCGATCATGCTGACCGGGAAGGCGGCGCAGGCCTGCTGAAGCTGGCGAACGAGGTCGGCGAGTTCGCGCGTGTGCGGCTCGTAGCGCTGCAGCCCCTCCGCATCCTGGACGACAAGACCCGCACTCCGCAATGCGCTCAGCGCCCCGGTTACGGCGCGCCGGCTGCTGCGCAGTCTCCGGGTCAGCTCGGCGACGTTCCACGCCCGGTCCGCCTCATTGGCGAGGAGAAGCAGGAGTTCGAGTTCCCAATTCGAACGGATGCACCGACGCAGAGTCCGGAGCACCTGCTGCGTCGTTTCGAGCCTCTCGGCAATCGACTTCGCTCTTGCCTCGTACCGATCGGCAAGGGCGAAAAGGGCCGCCTGGTCTGGACCTTTTGTCATATGCGCCAGGCGGCGGGCCCGCTCGGCGAGCTCCTGCCAGGGCTGCGACAGGTCGTCTCGGCGCTTCATCGCAGACATGCTACGGCCGTGCGCCGGCAACGTTCCGGCGCTCGGGGTGTTTACCGATCAGGGAATCGAGCGCGGCAGAGGCCGGCGTATCGATGCCGACAGGGAAGCGGGCGGCACGTGAGCGGTAACTCCAGGCAATAAAGCTCCCGTCTTCACGATGCCGCCCGCCGGCGACCGCTGCGGTATAGCCGAGAAAAGCACGCAGCGAGTCGTCCGTCTGAGGTCTGACAAGGTCGTACGCGCACAGCCCGCGCATCAACCGGTCGCGATGCCGCAACGCCGACAGCACGTCGACGGAGAAAAAGGGCGCGGGCAAAAAGAACCCGATGGAGATGATGACGAGCCGTGACATGCCGACCTTGCGGGACTCCGGGCGGCGGACGACCGGCCAAACCGAGCTCGCCCCTGCCAATCCTGTGATCTCTGTTGTGCGTTCTTCGCAATCTGGGACCGTTATTCTCCGTCACGCGGCGGACCGGGCCAATATGTGCAACCACGTGCAACGGCGAGGCAGATCGCATATAAGCTACGGGGATGATCCGGCCGATCGGCAATGCCTTCGGATGGCAGGGCGGTTTCCCGCGACTGCGCCGCCTCTGCTGGCCCAGGCTCGGGCTCGCCATCGGGTACATTGCCCTTTCATTTCGACAGCGATGGGCGAGCATGGGCCGAGGGTCAAGTATTTCTTGCAGCCGGGCCGGTCGCAACCCAGCTTTTCCGTTACAATCTTCGACGCTCCGGCGGTCGTAGCCGACAGTCTGCCGATCCGCGTCGTTCGGCAGATGTCACCGCAAGTGATCGCCTGGGCCTCGCGCAACAAGGATGCCTTGCTGGACTTCTGGCATCATGGCGACACCTGGACTCAGCCGGAGGTCAACGCCTTCATCCAAAAACTCGTTCGCCTGAACGCGGAGATCTGAACGCCGTCTTCGGCAACGCCGCGCTCGGGCATCCGCTCGCCAGACTGTCAGACCTTCCGCTCTCGCCCTGCCCAGTATTTCTCGCGCAGGTGCGATTTAAGAAGTTTCCCCGACGCGTTGCGCGGCAGGCTTTCGACGAATTCGATCGATTTCGGCAATTTGAACCCGCCAAGCCTGCCGCGGCACGCGGCGATGATCGCCGCCGCCTCGGGCGCAGCACCGGGGCGGCGGACGATCAGGGCCTTTACCGCCTCGCCCCAGCGCTCGTCGGGAACGCCGATAACGGCCACGCCGAGAACGTCGGCGTGTGAGGCTATGACGTTCTCGACCTCCGTCGGATAGACGTTCTCGCCGCCGGAAACGATCATGTCCTTCTTGCGGTCGACGATGGAGAAGCGGCCGCTTTCGTCCTGTCGCGCCAGATCGCCGGTCTTGAGCCAGCCGCCAACAAGCGTCTGCGCCGTCGCTTCGGGTCTGCGCCAATAGCCCGTCATCAGGCTGTCCGCCCGGATCGCGATCTCGCCGATCTCGCCGTCCCTGACCGGTTTCCCCCGATCGTCGACGGCCTGCACTTGATAGCCCAGCATTGCGCGGCCGCAGGAATGCAGCACGCGCGGATCTTCACGGCGGCCATATTCGTGGTCGGCCTCATCGAGAACCGTCGCGAGGACGCCCGCCTCGGTCAGGCCGTAGGTCTGCAGGAACGCCGCCGGCATCAGCTCCATCGCCCGCAGGAGCCGATCCGCGGGGATTGCCGACCCTCCGTACAGGACGCGCCGCAAACGGCGGAAATCGGTGCTGCGCACCTTTGGCGCCTCGACGAGCGCCATCAGCATCGACGGAACAAAGCCGGCCGCGCTGACGCCTTCGCTTTCGATCAGGCGGAAAACGAGATCGGGCTCGAAACGCGGCAATATTACGATTGCGGCGCCCGCGGCAAGGTGCGCCAATTGGTAGATCTGGCCGCCGGCGTGGAACTGCGGAATGGCCTGAAGCTTGACGTCGTCCTGCGACGCCCGGAG
Source organism: Allostellaceae bacterium (assembly GCA_035252905.1). Classification (GTDB taxonomy): domain Bacteria; phylum Pseudomonadota; class Alphaproteobacteria; order ATCC43930; family CGMCC-115725; genus AP-15. The sequence continues at coordinate 24,567 of DATFCQ010000299.1, forward strand.
TGCGAGCGTACTGAGGATCGTGCCGATAAAGAAGGCGCGATGCGACAGCATCGCACCTTTCGGCAGCCCCGTGGTGCCGCTCGTGTACATGATCGAAAACAGGGCCTCGTCGGCGATATCGGCCTCCGGCCGTGTCGCCGACGCCGCGCCCAGCATCCGTTCATAGGCGTGGTCGCCGGCGAGGCTCTGCGCGCCGACGCCGATCCAGATCGCGAGGTGCGGCACGCGCTCGCGCAGCGCCTCGACCGAAGCCGCCAGATCGTGCGTATAGACGACGGCCCTGGCGTCGCAATCCTCGATGATGACGGCGAGTTCGCGGGGGGCGAGCCGGATGTTGAGCGGCACCCAGACGGCGCCGGCGTCGCCGATCGCGAAGACGATCTCGACATGCTCGGCGGTATTCGCGGCGAGCACGGCGACCCTGTCGCCGGGCCGGATGCCGAGCCCGCGCAGCGCGTTGGCAAAGCGCGCCGCCCGCCCGGCGACCGCGGCAAAGGAGAGGCGGCGTTCGCCGGCAATGACGGCGGTCTTGTCCGGACGGCACGCGGCATTGTGCCAGAGGATGTCGGGGATCAGCACGGGCGCTCAGATCTCCCCGTGCACCGGTTCGCCGCCGACAAGGGTCAACAATGCCCTGGCCGCACCGATCTCTCCGATTTCGCAGGTCATCAGATCGCGATCGACGACGACGAGATCGGCATGCGCTCCCGGCTGCAACGACCCGATTCCATCCCAGCGCAGCACCCGCGCCGCACCGCGCGTCCACATCGCGATCGCCTCACGGCGCGTGATCTTCTGGTCCGGCCCGAGATTGCGATAGCCCGAGCCGGCGAATTCATGGGTCAAGGCCAGCTCGATCTGCTCGAACGGGTTCTTCGGTCCCCAATCGGTGGCGCCGGCGACGGCCAACCCGGCATCGAAAAACCGCCGCAGCGGCAGGAGATCGCCGAGCGGCGGATTGCGCATCCGCCGGCGGAACAATTCGCCCTTGCCCCAACAGAAGGACATCGAGGTCGTCAGATCCATGTTGAGGCGGGCATAGCGCCGGACCTGTTCGGGTTCGATGAACACGGCATGCACAAGCAGCCAATGCAAAGAGCGCAGGTCGTGCGTTTCCGCCAGCGCCTCCAGCCGCGCGAGGTTCTCCTCGTGCGCCTTGGTGCCCATGCACATCGTATTGAGACGCAGGCGCCGTTCGGCACAGAACCGCATCACCCGCTCGGCCTTCTCCGGTGTGATGTGAAAATACCCGCAGGTCTCGTTGCCGTCGGGCCCAAGATAGGGCTCGCGCATCATCATGCCGCCGGGGAAGCACGTCCCGTCCCACATGATCGTCACGCCGTTGAAGCGGAACCACTGATCCTGCAATTCGATCGAGCGCGCCGCGTCTTCGAGTCGCGCCATGAAATCGGGCATTGCGCGCGGCCGGCTCCACGGCATTCCGTACGACTCCGCCTCCTGCGAAGCGAGCACGCGCAGGCGCAGTTCGTCATCCCGCCGGAGCCGGCGATAGGCGTCGATCAATTTGCGGTCCATCATGTGGTTTTCATAGACCGCAGTGACGCCGAGACGGTGATAGGCGGAGATGGCGCGCCGTGTTCCCGGGACGAGATATTCGTATTGGAGGAACGGGATTTTGAGCCAGAGCGCGTTGGCGAACGGATCGTTATTGTAGTAGTTCGTCACCGAGCCGTGCAGGCGTCCCGTCGGTTCGCCCGACGCGTCCTTCTCGATTAGAACATTGCTGACGCGCTCCGGCGTCTCGCGCGTCAGTCCCAGGCGATCGAGTGCCAGAGAATTGAAGGCGATGGTGGCGGGGAGCGTCGGCGCCCAGGCCTGGATGACGACCGGGTGGTGCGGCGCCGCTCTGTCGAGGACCGCGCGGGTCGGCAATTCGCCTTCGGCGAGATCCCTGGCGGACCGCCTGATGAAATAATGCGGCTCGCCGACCGGCGTGGTCATGATCCACGCGCCGGCCGGCGTATGTTCGGTCCGCTCGGCGATGCGCGCGACGATGTCGTCATGATTGCGCGCGTCGAGAATATCGACGAGCGGCTCCTGCAGGGACCCGAAATGCAGGAGGTGAGGATGCGTGTCAATCAGCCCCGGGAAGATTGCGGCGCCGCCGACGTCGAGCGTCCGCGTGCCGCGCGGCGCCAGGGCGTGCAGATCCTCGGCCGAGCCGACCGCGCGGACGCGTCCGCCCTCTATGAGAATACCTTGCGCGACCGCGTCGGCGGCATCGCAGGTGTAAACCGTGCCGCCGAGGATCAGCACCGGCCCTGCGGCTTCGCTCATAAAGCTCCCGTCGGCGTCGCCGGCCGCCCGATTGCCGACGGCTCGCCAGTCCTCCATTGGATCATGTCGGATTGCTCCAGGCGGAAACGACAAAAGATTAGATCAAGGCTGGTCATTATTGTCAAATGAACGGGATTTCGGGTAGTGACTCAGTCGAGTATAGCAGGTCGGGTCATTCTGGGACGGCGCGGAGCGCCGGACCTGGAATCCGTGAACACAGCCCTTTGCAAGGCGTTCGAGAGCCCGTGTTCATGGGTTCCGGGTTCGCGGCCCTTCGACAGGCTCAGGAGCGCCCGCGCCCCGGAACAACGGTGTTGCAATTCAAACTGAGTCATTACCGGATTTCGGCAGCGATCGCTATTGGCGAAGGCGGATGCACCGCCATAAACTCCGACTGTAGGGCTGAAAGCCCTCCCTGTTCCTCGGCATCCTTTGTGATGTAAAACAAGCGCAAACTTGGGGTTGGGATCATGGATGCGGATTATGTCGTGATTGGCGCCGGCTCGGCCGGCTGCGTCGTCGCCGCTCGCCTTTCCGAAGACGGCGCTAAAGTCGTCCTGCTCGAAGCCGGGCCGCCCGACCGCGATCCGATGATCCATATCCCGGCCGGCGTATTGCACCTGCTGAACCACCCAAAGATCAACTGGAACTACAACAGCGAAGGCGAGCCCGGCACTGCCGGCCGCTCGCTCTATTGGCCGCGCGGCAAGACCTTGGGCGGCACCAGCTCGATCAACGGCATGCTGTATGTGCGCGGCAATCCGGCCGATTACGACAACTGGGCGCAGATGGGCTGCCGCGGCTGGAGCTATGACGAGGTCCTGCCGTTCTTCAAGAAGTCGGAGACCTATCGCGGCAACGGCGACCCGGAATACCGCAGCCGCGGCGGACCGCTGATGGTCGAGGACTACCGCACGATCCTGCCGTTGACGCATGCCTTTGTCGCGGCGGCGCAGGAGGCCGGGTTTCCGTTCACGCCCGACTACAACGGCCGCCGGCAGGAGGGCGTCGCCTATTCGCAAATGACGCGGCGCGGCCGCCTGCGCGGCTCGACCTCGCGCACCTTTCTGGCCGAGGCGCGCCGTCGTCCTAACCTGCGGGTCGAAACCGACGCGATCGCCACCAAATTGCTGTTCGACGGCACGCGCTGCACCGGCGTCGCCTACCGCCAGCGCGGCGCCGACCGGCGCGAACTGGCGGCGCGCGAGGTCATCCTCTGCGGCGGCGCCGTCAACTCGCCGCATCTGTTGCAGATTTCCGGCATCGGCCCGGCCGACCATCTGAAAGCCATCGGCGTCGCGGTCGTGCACGATCTGCCCGGGGTCGGCGCCAATCTCAACGACCATTACGTCGTGCGCCTCGCCCACCGCGTCCGCGGCGCGGTGACGATCAACGAATTGTCGCGCGGCGTGCGGCTGGCCGGCGAGGCGCTGCGCTGGGCAACGGTCGGCAACGGCGCCCTGACCTTCGGCGTCACCTCGGCAATGGTGTTCTGCCGCAGCCGCGAGGGTCTCGCCAGCCCCGATTTGCAACTGCTGTTCACGCCGGCGAGCTACGCCCAGAACGCCTTTCGCCAGTTGGAGCGCGAGCCGGGCATGACCGTCGCGGTCTGCCCGGTGCGGCCGGACAGCCGCGGCACGATCATGGCGCAATCGCCCGATCCGTTCCACTATCCGGCGATCCGCCCGAACTACCTGTCGGCGTCGAGCGACCTGCGCGTATTGATCGCCGGCATCAACCATACGCGCCGGATCTTCGCCCAGCCGGCACTGGCACAATACAGCGTCGCCGAGACCGTGCCGGGAGCGGACGTCCAATCGGACGAGGCGTTCGGCGAATTCGCCCGCAAGGCCGGCACCAACATCTTCCACCCGGTCGGCACCTGCAAGATGGGCACCGATGCGCTGGCAGTCGTCGATCCGCGCCTCAAAGTGTACGGCATCACGGGTCTGCGCGTCATCGACGCCTCGGTGATGCCGGCGGTGACGACCGGCAACACCAATGCGCCGACCATCATGATCGGCGAGAAGGGCGCAGCAATGATCCGCGAGGACGCCCGCGCCCAACCGGCCGCGGCCTGAGTAAGACAGCGAGAAAAATCTCAAAGGACGCGGAGGATGTTTTTTCGGGCGCACAGCGCCCAAGGGATCTTCCGGGCAAGAGGCGCGCCGACCAGATTGCCGCTTCGCGGCGTAAAGACGCCTTCGCGTCCTTCGCGTTGCCTCTGCGCCCTTTGCGTAGGTATTCTTCCTTGTCCTTGCGCAAGAGGATGCCATGCCCTCCGAGCCCGCGCCGATCATTACCGCCGACAGCATCACCCGGGTCGGTCCCGAAGCCGGAGGCGCCGTCGTCGTCAACGGCTCGCATGGCGGCGTCTATGCCGCCTATGTCGCGGCAAAGCTCGGAGTGGCGGCGGCGATCTTCAACGATGCCGGGGTCGGGCGCGACAAGGCCGGCATCGCCGGGCTCGATTGTCTTGCGCGGCTCGGCATCGCGGCCGCCGCTGTCGGCCACAGGACCGCGCGCATCGGCGACGGCGCCGACATGATGGCGCGCGGCGTCGTGACCCACGCCAATCCCCCGGCGGTCGCGCTCGGCTGCCATGCCGGCCTCGGCTGCCGCGGCGCCGC